>NZ_JBSFMT010000035.1:0-102781 GCF_053599695.1 Streptomyces sp. NPDC000878
CAGGGTGTGCGCGAGGTCGAGCACGGCATCGCCTTCAGCCTCAGTCTGCCGCTCGACTACCCGGGCGGTTCAGCCATGAACCAGCGCCGCTACCCGCCGATCCTGCGCCCCACCGAGGACCTCCAGCACAACCAGGACGTCTTCTACAACATCAAGGCCAGCGAGCACTTCTCCCCCGACCTGATCGACGTCTGGTCGGACGACGTGGTCACCCTGTGGCTCCAGTACTCGACCCAGTGGGACTCCCTCGCCCACCAGGGCGCCGAGTTCGACGCGGACTCCGACGGCGTGGCCGAACCCGTCTACTACAACGGCTACCGTCCCGACACCGACCTCGTCGGTCCCAAGGACGACGCCAAGGGCGACGGCAGCGGCAGTCTCAGCCACGCCCGTCACCTCGGCATGGAGCACATGGCCGAGCACGGGGTCCAGGGGCGCGGTGTCCTCATCGACATCGCCCACCACCTCGGCACCGGCTATCAGGCCGTCAACTACCGCCAGTTGCGCGAGATCATGGACGCCGACAACGTCGTCGTCGAACCCGGCGACATGCTCCTGCTGCACACCGGCTTCGCCACCCAGGTCCTTGCCTGGGAGAAGAACCCCGACCCGGTCGCCATCCACCAGACCGCCGCCTATCTCGACGCCGACGACCCCGCCCTGCTGGAGTGGATCGCCGAGTCGCAGATCTCCGCACTGGTCGCCGACAACTACGCGGTCGAGGGCGTCGGCGTCACCCAGGCCCAGGGCCCGCACACCCTGCTGCCGATCCACCACCTCTGCCTCTTCAAGCTCGGCGTCCCCCTCGGCGAGATGTGGAACCTCGGCCCGCTCGCGGCCTGGCTGCGCGAGCACAACCGCAGCCGCTTCCTGCTCACCGCGCCCCCGCTCAACCTCCCGGGGACTCAGGGCAGTCCCCTGACGCCCGTCGCCACGGTCTGACGACCCCAGAGATGTTCGGTGCGGGTCGGGAATCCTGCCCCCGACCCGCACCGAACTGCCGTTTCTCCGCGCCCCTCCCCACCTGGGGGCGCAAATTGATCGTGTATCGTCACGCGGTGCTACAGGCAATTCCGGGATGCCGGTTCTGGTACCCCGTGACGGCGTACCGGGTTTTGAAGGACTGGTGAAATGCCCCCCACTCGGCGGGAGCGCGGCAAGACCGAGCGCTACTACCGCATGCGCGAGAACGTGGTGGACATCGCCGTCGAGCTGTTCTCGAAGAACGGGTACACCGGTACTGGCGTCGCGGACATCGGCGAGGCGGCCGGACTGGCCCGGGGCGCCCTGTACTACTACATCGGCTCGAAGGAAGCGCTCCTCGCCGAGATCCACGACCGCGTCATGGATCCGCTGCTGAAGGAAGCCACCGCGATCGTCGAACTCGACCTGAGCTTCCAGACCCGGCTGCGCCTGCTGTCCGAATCCCTGCTCTGGCAGATCGTCAACAGGCAGGAACACGTCTGGGTGTTCCTGCACGAGTACCGCCAACTCCAGGGCGAGTACCGCGAGTTGTTCCGCGACAAACGGCATCGTTTCGAGTCGTGCATCCGCGACATACTCGCCGACGGCAACCGCCGGGGACTGCTCCAGGGGCGCCCGCAGGACGACTTGGAGCTGGCGACGCTCGCCTTCCTGAACCTGCACAACTACACGTACCAGTGGCTGGCCGGCCGCCGGGACATGCAGGTCGAGGAACTCTCCGCCTTCTACTGCGACATCTTCTTCAACGGCATCCTCACCGAGCCCGCCGACCGGGCGGGCGCCGAGGGCGAGCTGGCGGAGGGCCGGGCCGTCCTCCAGGGGCTGCGGGGCATCAAGCCCGAGGCCGGGTCAATGAAAACCAAGACCGAGGCGTAGCTCGCACTGTGTAGCTCGCACTGTTCTGTTCCCCTGCTCCAGGGCGTGCATTACTCTCAGAAATGTACCGACCGGTCGATCCATTCAAGGAGGACGGAATGCCGATATCCGCCGGGAACGCCGAGGTCGCCGGGCGACGTGTCGTGATCACCGGGGCCGGACGGGGTCTGGGGCGTGTTCTCGCGCAGGCCTTCGACGCCGCGGGGGCACGGCTGGGGCTCGTGGCCCGTTCCGAGGACGCCCTCAAGGAGGTCGCCGGGACGCTCCGGGGCGACCCCCTCATCTGCGCCGGGGACGTGCGCGAGGAGGCCTTCAACGAGTCCGTCGCCGAGGGCATGGTCGAGCGGTACGGCGGTGTGGACGCCTGGATCTGCAACGCCGGGGTCTCGCCCGGGGTCGCGGCGGTGACCGACACCAGCGCCGACGCCTGGCGCGAGGTCATCGACGTCAACCTGACCGGGACGTTCCTCGGGGCACGGGCGGGCGCGGCCGTGATGGGCGCCGGAGGGCGGATCATCGTCACCGGTTCCGTGCTGGGCGACCGGCCCAAGGGAGGCCTCGCCGCGTACTCGGCGTCGAAGAGCGGCGTCCAGTCCCTGGTGGGGGCGCTGGCACAGGAGTTGGGGCCGCGCGGGATCACCGTCAACACGGTCGCCCTCGGCTGGTTCGACACCGGGCTCGGCGCACACTGGCGGCGCAGCGCGGAGCGCGACAGCGGCATCGTCGACCACACGGCACTCGGACGCTGGGGCACCCCCGACGACCTCCCCGGCATCTACCTCTTCCTGGCCTCCGAGTCCTCGGCCTATGTGACCGGCACGACGATCACGGTCGACGGCGGCTACTCGCTGCTGTGACCGGCCGTTGCCGCGGAGTGGGCCTGTTGGCGTCGCGTGACGTCAACAGGCCCTGCCCGGTGGTCAGTTGGTGCTGAACACCCGTACGTCCCAGGCGCCGAGCTCCAGTTCGCTGCCCGCCGCGACCGGACCGCCGTCGTTCAGTACGTCCGTCAGGTCGGCCGGGGCCGTGACGCGCACGGGCTCCCAGCTCCAGTTGTGGACGATGTGCACGCGCCGCCCGTCCTCGGCCGTACCGGTGGTCGCCGTCACCGATTCCGGGAGGTCGCCCCAGGCACTGCGGGCGGCCGGGGTCAGCCAAGTGGCCAGCTCCCGGGCGAGGTCGCGGCCCGGGACCGTGCCGACGTACGTCACCTGCCCCGAGCCGTGGTGGCGGGTGGTGACCGCCGGCCAGCGGCCGAAGTGCGGGTGGTCGTACGTCACCAGCGGCTCGGCGTCGGTCACGGTGAGGCCGTCGGCCCAGTGCAACGCCGTCGCGCCGTCCGGGAGTTGGAGCGGGCCGCCGGGCACGGTACGCACCGGGATCCCGTCGGTCAGGTTGCTGAACTCGTCGTAGGTGACGCCCGCCGCGTCCACCAGGCGCCCGGGGGCGGGTTCGTGGCGGGCCCGCGCCTCGTGGTCGGCGTACGCCGTGCGCGGGCCGAGGACCAGGTGGCCGCCCGCGTGGGCGTATGCGGCGAGCCAGTCGAGGGTCGTGTCGTCGACGACGTACAGCGCCGGGACGACCAGGACCGGGTGCCGGACCACCGCTTCCTCGGGGGACAGGCTCTCCCGTTCGCCGCTCGGGTCGTGGAGCTGGCGGGCGTGGACGATCCTGACCTGGCGGCCGGCGTCGAAGGCGCCCCGGTAGAACGGGTCGAAGATCCGGTGGTAGGCGGTGTCGTCGGGGCCGCCGTCGCCCGTCGCGAGCGGCGGATACTTCTGCATCAGCCACTTGCTGGGCGTCGAGTAGACCATCGTGATGTCGGCGTCCGGTTCGAGACCGGCGACCAGTGGGCCCGCCGCGTCCAACTCGGCGCCCAGCCGGGCCAGTTCGGCGTACGTACGGCCGGGTCGGCCGTTGTGCGGGAGGACACCGCCCCAGTACGTCTCGGCGCCGAAGTGCAGGGTGTGCCAGTGCCAGTACTCGATCATCCTGGCCCCGCGCCCGACCAGCGCCCAGGCGGCCTGACGCCACTGGCCGTCGTAGGCGGGGCGGTTGTGCCAGGGCTCACCGATCGACGAGGCGTTGGTCTCGGTGACCAGGAACGGGGCCTGCTTGGAGGAGAACATCCAGTCGGCGGTCTGGTACAGGGCCCAGACGCCCGTCGTCCGCCAGCGCTGCGCGTGCGCGTCCGGGGTCAGGTCGGGGAGCGCGAGGCTGTCCTGCATCTCGTAGTACGGGTTGCCTGATGCGATGTCGAGCCGGACAGTCAGCTCGTCGTCCTGGACGGCCGGGCGGGTGTACGAGATGCAGGTGGTGACGAACTGGTCGGGGTTCGCGTACTCCCGGACGATGTCGGCCTGCCAGCCGATGAACTCGGTGACCTGGCGGGCCTGGAACTCCCGCCAGGCGACGTCGTACTGAGGCTGGACGTTGCCGTCCGGAGTCCACAGGTCGGCCCAGGTGGACAGGCGGTGCGACCAGTAGACGAGGCCCCATTCGCGGTTCAGGGTCTCGATGTCCCCGTACTTCGCCCGGAGATGGTCGACGAAGCGCTCGAACACGCCCCGGTTGTGAAGGAGTTCGTTGCCGGGTTCGTTGTCGACCTGGAAACCGATGACCGCCGGGTGGGCGGCGTACCGGGCGACGATCTTCCGGATCACCCGCTCGGCGTGGAACCGGAACGCGGGGTGCGTGAAGTCGACCTCCTGCCGGGCACCCCAGCCGATCCGCTGCCCGGTGGCCCGCTCGCCGGTGATCTCCGGGTACTGGCGGGCCAGCCACGGCGGCACGGCGTACGTCGGAGTCCCGAGGACCACGGAGATACCGCGCTCATGGGCGCCGTCGAGGACCGGCTCCAGCCAGTCGAGGTCGAAGTGCCCGTTTTCCGGCTCCCAGGTCGACCAGACCGACTCGCCGACCCGGATCACGGTGAACCGGGCCTCGGCCATCAGGTCCAGGTCGGCCTTGAGCTGTTCGCCGGGACGGTACTCGGGGCCATGGGTGGGCTGGTACTCGTGGTAGTACGCGGCGCCGAAGAGGACGCGGGCGGGCAGAACCGCCATGAAGTCAACCTCCAGGGAAGAAGGGGGAGTTGGACAACTTGCTTGGCCGGGCGGCGAGTTACTGCTTCACCCCGCCCGTGGCCAGACCGCTCTGCCAGTACCGCTGGAGCAGCAGGAAGGCCACGACGAGCGGGACCACCGAGATCATCGACCCGGTCACGACGAGCGCGAGCATGTCGCTGCTGGCACCCGCCCCGCCGTTCTGCGCCTGGGCGGCCCAGGAGGAGAGCCCGAGCGTGATCGGGTACAGATCCGAGTCGTTGAGCATGATCAGCGGCAGGAAGTAGTTGTTCCAGGTCGCCACCAGCGTGAACAGCAGCACGGTCACCAGGCCCGGGGCAAGGAGCCGCAGCACGATCTGGGAGAAGATCCGGAACTCCCCGGCCCCGTCCATCCGGGCGGCTTCGAGGAGGCTGTCGGGCACGGCGTCCTGGGCGTACACCCGCATCAGATACAGCCCGAAGGGGCTCACCAGCGAGGGCAGGATGATCGCCCACGGCGTGTTCACCAGCCCGACCTTCGCGAACAGCAGGTACGTCGGAATGGCCAGCGCCGTCGCCGGCACCATGACCGCGCCGAGTACGAGGTTGAAGGCGGCGCCGTTCCCACGGAACCGGAACTTGGCGAACCCGTACCCTGCCGCAGCCGCCAGCAACGCGGCACCGACGGCGCTGACACCGGCGTACAGCAGGGTGTTGAGCAGCCAGTGCAGGAAGACGCCGTCGTCCTGGGTGAAGGTGTCGCGGATGTTCGTCAGCAGCTGCGGGGCGTCGGAGAACCACAGGCCGAAGCTGTTGATCAGGTTCTGGGTGCTCTTCGTGGAGGCGATCAGCAGCCAGAGGAGGGGGAGGAGGAAGTAGGCGAGCACCGCCAGCATGGCGATCGTGAGGGGGGTGCTGCGGCGCTGGGACGGGCGTCGGCGCCGCTGATTCGGTGGTTCGGGTGCCTGGTCCGCCGTACGAACTACGCCGGTCGCGGGGGGAGTTGTGGTGGTCACGCGGGCCTCCTGCGGTTCGCGGTGAGCAGGAAGGCGTACGAGATGATCACGATGACCAGGCCGAGGAGGAAGGAGACCGCCGCCGCGTAGTTGATCTGCTGGCTGGTGAAGGCGAGCGTGTAGGCGTAGAGGTTGGCGGTGTACGAGCTGTCGATGACGTCCGGGACGATCTTCATCAGCAGGTTGGGCTCGTTGAAGAGCTGGAAGCTGCCGATCACCGAGAAGAGCAGGGTGAGCGTCAACGCAGGCCGCAGCGCCGGGAGTTTGACGGACCAGGCGATCCGCCAGGCGCCCGCTCCGTCCAGTGCGGCGGCCTCGTACAGGTCCGTCGGAATGGTCCGCAGGGCCGCGTACAGGATGATCATGTTGTAGCCGACGAACTCCCAGGTGACGATGTTCGCGAGGCTGCCGAGCATCCAGCTGTCGGTGAGGAAGTGCGGGGCGGGCAGGCTCAGTTTGTTGCTGAGCTGGGCGAACGGGCCGAAGTCCGGGCCGTAGAGGTAGCCCCACATCAGGGTGGCGACCACGCTCGGGACGGCGTACGGCACGAAGATGCCCAGCCGGATCACCCGGGCGAGCCGCAGCAGGCCGCTGTCCAGCGCGAGCGCGAAGAGCAGGGCGAGCAGCAGCATCACCGGGACCTGGATCACGAAGAAGGTAGCCACCCGGACGACACCCTCGCGGAGCTGCGGGTCCTTGACCGCGGTGAGGTAGTTGTCCAGGCCGACGAACGACGTGCCGCCGACCAACTTCTCCTGGAACAGGCTCAGATAGGCCGCGTAGCCGAGCGGGGCGAGGAAGAGGAGGAGGAACAGGACCATGAAGGGGGCGATGAACAGCGGGCCCGCTGATCGTGGTCGTACGAGGTGCTTGGGCATCAGGGGGCCGCCTTCACCGTGAAGCCCTGGCTCTTGGCGAACGTGGTGATCCGGGACTGCCAACTCCCCAGCGCGGCAACGGTGTCGGTCTTTCTGGCCAGGGAGTGGCCGACGGTCTCCGTCCAGTCGGTGGCCACCTGGTCGAGGAACGGCGGCCACTGGAAGGAGGGGTCGACCTGGGCGCTGATGCCGGCGAAGACCTCGTTGACCTTCTGGCCGCCGTAGAAGGCGGGGGTGGCGCCGATGTAACTCGCGTCCGCGAGCAGCGCCTTGGTGGCAGGGAAGAAGAACTGCTTCGTCGCGAACATCTTCGCGCTCTCCGCGTCGCTGTTGAGGAACTGGGCGAACAGGGCAGCGGCGATGGGGTTCTTGGTGGAGCGGATCACGGCTGTCGTCGAGCCGCCCCAGTTGCCGGCGCTCGGCTTGGCGGCATCCCACTGCGGCATCGGGGCGGCCCGCCACTTGCCGGAGGTGTCCTTGGCCGAGCCGGAGAGGAAGGCCGGGCCCCAGGCGCCGGTGATCCAGGTGGCGTACTTGCCCTTGTTGAGCGCCGCGTACCAGGAGTCCGTGAAGTCCGGCTCGACACCGATGACGCCCTCCTGCGCGAGCCCGCCCCAGAACGCCCCGAGCTTCTTGGAGACCACGTCGTCGACGCTGATGGTTATGTCGCTCTTGCCGGAGGTGACGTACGGCTTGGCGCCCGCCTGCCACAACAGCCCGTGCCAGGCGGCGACTTGGTTGGCGGCGAGGTTGGTGAGGTACACGTCCGGGTCGGCCTTGTGCAGCTTGCGCGCGGCCTCGGCGAACTCGTCCCAGGTCTTGGGGACTTCGATGCCGTGCTTGTCGAAGATGTCCTGCCGGTACAGCATGCCCATCGGGCCGGTGTCCTGCGGGATCGCCCACACCTCGCCGTCGCTGCCGCTGACCTGGCTCCAAGTCCAGTCGACGAACTGGGACTTGAGGGCGGAGGCGCCGTACGGCCGCAGGTCGAGCAGGCTGTCGGTGATCGTGAAGGTCGGGATGGCCTGGAACTCGATCTGCACCAGGTCGGGGGCGCCGCTGCCCGCCTTGAGGGCGGTGCGCAGCTTGGTGTACTCCGGGGTGCCCTGACCGGCGTTGACGGCCTTGACCTTGATCGCCGGGTACTTCTTCTCGAAGAGGGCGATCTCCTGGGCGATCTCCGGGACCCACGTCCAGAACGTCAGCTCCGTCGGGGTCGTCATCGCCTTGTCGATGTCGGCCTGGCCGACCGGCTTCGACGAGGTCGAGCCGCCGTCGGACCCGCCCCCGCCACAGGCGGACAGGGCCGCGCCGAGCGAGGCGGCACCGGCCGCGGTGAGGAGGAGGCGGCGGCTGAGGGCGGGGGAGGAGACGGGGTATTCGGGCATGGTGGACTCCGGCCGGGGCGAAAGAGGGTGAAGGAAGGGCGGGGAGGCGACTGGTGGGGCTGGCCGGCCTCTTGTCGGTGGAGCTACGAGTGGGGCTGCGGGTGTGGCTACCGGTGGGACCGGGCCTACGGGTGTCGCTACCGGTGGGGCGGGGGCGCGGTGGAGGACCGTACGACGAGGTCGACCGGTGGGTCGCTCGGCGGCAGGGGGTCCGCGTCCGGGTTCTCGATGGCGTGCAGGAGCCGCTTGAGGCCTTCCTGCGCCACGGCGTCGAACGGCTGCCGCACGGTGGTGAGCGGCGGTGTGATGTACGCGGCGACCGGGATGTCGTCGAACCCGACCACGCTGACGTCGTCCGGCACACGCCGACCGGCCTCAGTCAGCGCCCGGATCAGCCCGATCGCCATGTCGTCGTTGGCGGCGAACACGGCGGTCACCGAGGGATCGGCGGCGAGTTGACGTCCCGCCGCGTATCCGGAGGCCGCCGACCAGTCGCCCACGACGACGGGCGGCTCCGGCGCGCCATGGGCGGCGAGGGCGGCCCGCCAGGCGGTGAGCCGGTCCCTGGCCGCGAACCAGCGTGGCGGGCCCGACAGGTGATGGACCGTCACATGCCCGAGATCGAGGAGGTGTTGGGTGGCGGCCCGGGTGAGCAGGTCCGCACCGCCGCCCGAGGTGACCGGGTGGGCGGTGGCGAAGGGCGACGGCGCACCGATGACCAGGACCGGTACGTCGACGGACAGTTCGGCCAGGCCCGTACGCTCGCCCGGAGGCGAGCGCCTGGGCGGCGTTGTTCATCCGTTGACGCCCTCATCTGCCCGAGGGCAGGTGATTCCGGTCCGTACTGCTACGCAGTACCACCGCGGGTTCCTGTTTCACAGGCCTCTGCCGACCGGTGAGGGTCGGTCTTACGTGGCCTCCGCAGGCCTGACTTCCCGCCCGTCCGGCGGTAGGTCGGACAACTCCGTTGCCCGACAAGGCGATTCTAGCCATGCCACTGCGACCCTCCGGACCGCTATGAGCAGGATGCCCTTCACCTCCACCCTGAAGGGTGGAGTGATGCACAAGTGTTCGGTAGCCGAGGTCCTCGGCGGCCTGGAGAACACGGCGCCGTACGTCCTCGGAGACGTACCGCTCGCCGTTGAGAACCCGGGACACGGTCTTCTGGGAGACACCCGCGAGGCGTGCCACGTCGACGCTGCGGGGCGTCGACGAGGCCGCACCCCGCCCTGCCTGTCGTGTCACGGCGACTCTTCGCGGATCTCTGACTGCGCTGTCATGACTGCGCAGTCATATGTACGCAGTCGGAAGCGGCGCGTCAAGGGTTCGCGCAATCTCGACGTAACTTTCGCCGCACTTTCGCCACTGGAGTCAGGCGGCGGAGGTGCGGCGACGGGTGTCGGGTGGAGGGTGTCGGACGGCGGTGTCAGATGGCGGGTGTGCGGGTGTGCGGGTGTCGGACGGCGGCGTCGGATGATGGGTGTGCGGGTGCGGCGGTGTGCCGGTGTCGGACGGCGGTGTCAGACGGCCGGTGTGGGGGTGTGCCGGTATCAGGCGGCGGACGTCAGCGCGTGGTCGTGGTCGTGGCCGTCGGCAGTGGTTCGCCGAGGTCCCAGAACAGGCCGGCCATGATGCGCAGGCCCTCCCGCGCCACCGAACCGAGCAGGTGTTCGTCGGGCGCGTGCTGGGCGCAGGACGGGTGCGAATGCGGCACCCATACGGTGGGCAGGCCCAGGATCTCCGCGAAGGCGTCGTTGGGGAGCGTGCCGCCCAGGTTGGGCAGCAGGGCCGGGACCTTGCCGGTGCTGCGGCGCAGGGAGGCCGTCGCCCAGTGGACCCAGGGGTCGCCCGGGTCGAGGCGGGTCGCCGGGACCGCCTGGAGCAGCTCGACCTCGACCATCGGCAGGCCGTGGGCGTCCAGGTGGGCGCGGACGATCGACTCCAGGTCCTGCCAGGCGGTGCCGACGACGAACCGGAGCTGGACGTCCGCGTGCGCGCGGCCCGGGATGGCGCCGACCGGCTTGGCGGGGTCCCCGGCGGCCAGGGCGAGGACCTCCAGGGTGTTCCAGGCGAAGACCCGTTCGGCGGTCGTCAGACCGGGCTCACCCCAGTCGGCGTCGACCTCGGGGTCGGCCGGTCCGCCGCCGACGGTGATGTCGGAAAGCGCTGCCGCCACCGCTTCCGGTACGGCGGGCGGACGCAGCCCCTCCACCAGGATGCGGCCCCGGGCGTCGACCAGTGTCGCGAGGGCGCCGGCGAGCACGGTGGCGGGATTGCGCAGCGCGCCGCCCCAGTTGCCGGAGTGGTGGGCGCCGTCGCGCAGGGCCACGCGGAGCTGGAAGTTGGCGATGCCGCGAGAACCGAGGAACAGGGTCGGCCGGTCCGCAGAGATCCGGGGACCGTCGGAGGCGATCAGCAGATCGGCGGCGAGTTCGTCCTTCATCCGGCGGCACAGCTCGTGCAGCCCCGGCGAGCCGAACTCCTCGCCCGTCTCGACGAGCACCTTCAGATTGAAGCCGAGCCTGCCGCCCCGGGCCGCCAGGACCTGGTCGAGCGCGGCGAGGTTGACGGTGTGCTGGCCCTTGTTGTCGGCGGTGCCGCGCCCGTAGAGCCGGTCGCCCTCGACGACGAGCCCCCACGGGGACAGCCCGGAACGCCACCGGCCGTCCTGCCCGGGCACCACGTCCGCGTGCCCGTAGACGAGTACGGTCACCAGCTCGTCGCCCTCGTGCCGATGACCGAGGAGGAAGGGCCCCGCACCCGGTTCCGGATTGTCGACGACCCGGACATCCGCCCCCAACTTCTCTACGGCCGGGACGAGTTCGTCCTCCAGATACGTCCGCAGCGCGTCCGTGTCGACGGGCGGCCGGCTCTCCGTCGGGTACGCGATCCGGCGCCGCAGGTCGGCGAGGAAGTCGCCGGAGTCGTAGTAGGCCTCGGCCCGGCCGATGGCGGTGTCACGCGTGGTCATACGTTCCCTTCCCTCGGGTTTTTCTACGTGCTTCCTACGTGTCGTCCTACGTGTCGTCCTTGGTGTCTTCCTTGGTGCTTGCCGTCGGGCTGCCCTCCGTCGCCAGCCGTCCGTCCGCGCGGTTCAGCCAGTGCCGGCGCAGCGCCTCAAGGACCACCGAGACGTCGAAGGAGATCACCCCCGGCAGCTCGGCCAGGTCCTGGGTGAGGAACGCGGCGAGGCCGTCCTCGTCGCGGAAGACGCCCTGGTGGACGACGCAGAAGTTGCCTGCCGTCGTGGAGACGTACCGCGCGGAGGGGTGCCGGGCGAGCGCCTCGGCGACCCGCTGGATCGCGCCCGGCGACACGGTCAGGGCGACCACCGCCTCCAACGCGTAGCCGAGCAGCCCCGGTTCGATCTCGACGCGGGGGCGCACCAGACCGCGCTGGAGCAGCGACTGGGTGGTGCGGTAGGCGGTGGACTGGCCGATGCCCAGCTCCCGGGAGACCTGCGCGGCGGTGATCCGCCCGTCGGCCGCGAGCAGTCGCAGCGTGCGGAGTTCGTCGCCGCCCGGCGGGCCGGGGGCGCCGTCGGCGGCCGGCTCCTCGGCCGTCGACAGCATGTACTTGGCGAGCAACTGCCCCTGGTCCTCGGTCAGTCGGGGCAGCCGCCAGGCGTCGGACTTGGCGGTCGCGCCGAGGACGAGTTCGGAGCGGGCGGACCGTACGCCGGGGGTGGCGGGGATGGTCCGGCTGAGCAGTTCGCGGGTACGGGCGCGGCGTGCGGGCTGGACGGAGCAGTAGACATCGGCCTGCCCGGCGGTGACCGCGACGAGGGTCGCCTCGGGCAACTCGGCGAGCCTGCGGGCGACTTCGGGGGCCCGGCCCGGCTCGGCGGTCACCCACACGTGCCACGGGTTGCCCTCGCCGGACACCGACCAGTCGAGCTGGCCGATCACCCGCAGCAGCCGGTCGGACTCCAGCCGGGTCAGCCGCCGCCCGACGGTGCTCGCCGACAGCCCGAGCACCTCCGCCAGCAGGCTCAGCGGTGCGCGCGGGGCGTGCTGGAGTGCGGCGACGAGGTCCAGGTCGTCCTCGTCCAACTCGGCCGACGGGATCTCGTCGTGCGGACCGTCTGTCACGTACTCCATGTCACGTACTCCATGACACCCATCAACTCACAGAATGAATCCGCCAACCAGCCACTTCATATGAACGATATGAGCGCAACAAGCTTTTAACTTGCATGATTACGGCGACAGGGTCGTCAATGGGGGCAGCCGACGCCGATCAGGAAGGCTCCGCTCAGATGGCTTCCGTCGAGAAAGCTCCCGAAGAAAAGACCCCCGTCCCCTCCGCACCGCTCTCCGGTCTGCTCGGCCTGCTGGTCCGGATCGAGCGTGTCGGCAACAAACTCCCGCACCCCTTCTGGCTGTTCGGGGTGCTGGCCGTCGTACTCGCCCTGGTCAGTTGGGTGTTGGCCGCTGTCGGGGCCTCCGCTCCGAACCCCGCCAGCGGCGAGACGGCGACCGTCCGCAGCCTGGTCTCGGGCGCCGGCCTGCAGATGATGATCGGCGACGCGGTGACGAACTACGCCACCTTCCCGCCGCTCGGCACGATCCTCGTCGTCATGCTGGGCGTGGCCGTCGCCGACCGGGCGGGCCTGCTCCCCGCGATGCTGCGGGCCGCCGTCGCCCGGGTCCCCGCCCGCTGGCTGACGTTCACCCTGGCGTTCACCGGCATGGTCGCGCATGTCGCGTCGGACGCCGCGTACGTCGTCCTGGTGCCGCTCGGCGCGCTCGCGTTCAAGGCGGTGGGGCGCAGCCCGATGCTCGGCGCGGTGGTGGCGTTCGTGTCGGTCGCCGCCGGGTACGACGCGAGCCCGCTGGTCACGCCCATGGACGCGGTGCTCGCCGGCCTCACCACGGCCGCCGCCCACACCGTCGACCCGTCGTACGTGGTCAGCCCGCTCTCCAACTACTTCTTCTCCATCGGCTCCTCGCTGGTCCTGGCCACCGTCGTCACCGTGGTAACGGAGAAGGTCCTCGCCCGGCGGGTGGCGGCCATGCCGGAGGAGGCCGAGCCGGGCGAGGAAGGCTCGGTACAGGATGATTCCGACCCCCTGACCCTGCGTCCCGAGGAGCGGCGCGGGCTGCGTCGCGCGGGCCTGACCCTGCTGGTGTACGCCGCGATCGTGGTCGTGGCGATGATCCCGCACGGGTCGCCGCTGCGGGGCGAGGGCGGCAGCATCGTGCAGTCGCCTGTGCTCACCGGCATCGCGGTCGTCCTCGCGGTGGCGTTCCTGATCACCGGCGCGGTGTACGGGCGTGCGGTGGGCACCGTACGCACCGGCCGGGACATCCCCGACCACATGGCGAGCGGGCTGCGCGAGATGGCGCCGATCCTTGTGCTGTTCTTCGCCATCTCCCAGTTCCTGGCCTACTTCAAGTGGACCGGCGTCGGCGAGGTCATGGCGATCCGGGGTGCCGATCTGCTCAAGTCGGCAGGAATCACCGGCCCGTTGGCGTTCCTGGGCATCCTGCTCGTCTGTACGGTGATCAACCTGCTGGTGACGAGCGGCTCCGCCCAGTGGGCGCTGGTCGGTCCGGTCTTCGTACCGATGTTCATGCTGCTCGACATCCCGCCCGAGGTGACCCAGGCGGTGTACCGCATCGCCGACTCGTGCACCAACGCGGCGACCCCGATGAGCGCGTACTTCGTGATGACCCTGGGCGTCGTCCAGCGCTACCGGCGCTCGGCGGGCATCGGCACGCTGCTCTCCCTGACCCTGCCGCTGTGCCTGGTCATGCTGGCGACGTGGACCCTGCTGTTCTACGCCTGGTGGGCGCTGGGCATCCCGCTGGGACCGGGAGTGCCCGTCCGCTGAACCCCGGCTCCCCGGAAGCCGATGCTCCCCATGTTCCTTGACATTCCTGGGTAGTTACCCCCTTTCCACCGCCTTCTTCCTATGCCGTACGAGGAGAGCCGCCCGTGCCGTTGCCCGACATCGAGTCCCTGGCCCGTACCGCACTGCCCGAGCTGACCGACGACCTGCGGACCCTGGTCGAATGCGAAACCCCCAGCGACGACAAGGAGTTGCTGTCCGCCGGACTCGCCGCCATCGAGGCCTGGGCACACCGGCGCCTCGGTCCACCGGACGAGGCCCTGCGCCACGACGGCGGCGAGCACGGAGACGTACTCGAACTCCTCTACCGGGGCACCTCGGAGACGGAGGTGCTGCTGCTCGCCCACTACGACACCGTGTGGCCGGCCGGCACCCTCGCCGAGTGGCCGTTCACGGTGACGGACGACGGCCGGGTGAGCGCGCCGGGCGCGTTCGACATGAAGTGCGGCCTGGTACAGGCGGTCTGGGCACTGCGCCTGCTGCGCGAACGGAACCTGCCGCGCCCGACGGTACGGCTGCTCCTCAACGGCGACGAGGAGATCGGCAGCCCGTTCTCCCGCCCCCACATCGAGCGGCTCAGCGAGCATGTGGCGGCCACGCTGGTGTGTGAACCGGCGGCGGGGGAGGAGGGCGATCTGAAGACGGCCCGCAAGGGCGTCGGCCTCTTCGAGGTGGCCGTGGAGGGAGTGGAGGCCCACGCGGGCCTGGACCCGTACGGCGGCGCGAGCGCGGTCCACGCCCTCGCCGAACTGGTCACGCAGATCGCCAAGTTGGGCTCCCGCGAACACGGCACGACGCTCAACGTCGGTGTGATCAGCGGCGGTACGGGACGCAACGTCATCGCCGGACACGCCCGCTGCGGTGTCGACGTACGCATCTCCGACCCCGCCGAGGCGACCCGCATCGACACCGAACTGGCCGCCCTCACGGCCTCCGACCCCCGGGTACGGGTGTCCGTCACCGGCGGCTGGAACCGCCCGGCGATGGTACCGACACCCGCCTCTGAACTCCTCTTCAAACAGGCGCAGTCGGTAGCGGTAGACCTGGGCTTCACGGCCCGCGAGACGGCCGTGGGCGGCGCGAGCGACGGCAACTTCGTCTCCGCACTGGGACGCCCGGTCCTCGACGGCCTGGGCCCGGTCGGCGGGGGAGCCCACGCACGCGGCGAACACGTACTGCTGGCCCACGTCCCCACCCGGATCGCCCTCCTCGCGGGCCTGCTGATGGCCCACGTGGCATAGCCGGGCCCGCGAGGCAAGGTGGTGCGGTGACGACCGGTGAAACCCTTCGTCACCGCACCGGACGGGATTAGGCGACTGCGGTTCCGAGCCACGAGCTGGGAATGCAGATCAATATCCCGACTGCGAAGGTAACCAACGAGAGGCAGGCCAGTGCCTGGTAGTACACGGCTACCTTCGAAATCTTGCGGGCGGACATATTCTCTTTTTTCTCCTGCAACCACTAGGGGTCGGGCGCTGTTGCAACCCTGTGAAGAATCTATTCGGTGATCGCCTTGGAGTGCAAACTGGCAAAACATGGCTACCGGGGGCTATTCAACGAGTTCAAGGTCTGGTAGATGTTTGTCGCCGGGTGGCACGTGAATAGGGTCAGCCCGCTTCCTTCGCGCCTGCCTCGAACGATCCCGCGCGAAGTCCGGCCAGGCTCGCTCGTGCCTGTGACGCTTCCCTGGCCGCGCCGATCCGGTCCGCGACCTCGATGGCCTCGGCGATGTGCGCCGTGGCCGAGGCCTGCTGGCCCAGTTGGAGTTCGGCGAGTCCCAGCGCGTGCAGCGCCTGGGCCTGTTCGTGTGCGGCGCCCACGCTTCGGGCCAGGTCCAGGGCGTGCTGGTGCCGGGTCGCCGCTTCGCCGAACCTGCCCGCGGCGTGCAGGGCGGCACCCATCGCGTGCAGGGTGTCGGCGGCGTTGCGGCGGTCGCCGAGCCTGCGGAAGGTGGCCAGGGAATCCTTGTAGAGGTCGAGCATGGTGGTGAGTTCGTCCGGAGAATTCATGGTGCTGGCGAGATTCACCTGGGTGATGGCGCTCTCCGACGGGCTGCCTGTTTCACTGAGGGCCTCCAGCGATTCCTGGAGAATTCGGCGTGCGGTATCGGTTTCGCCCATGTGGAGATGGAGATCCGCGAGGTTGTTGAGGACGTGCGCGTATTCTCGTCCGTCCGCCGATCTTCGGAAATCGGTGAGGGCCGCGTGGAAATTCTCCCGGGATTCGTCGAAATTCCCCAGGTAGAGGTGTGTTATGCCGAGATTGTTCCGCGAGCGAGCGATCTGCCAGGGGTCTCCCGAGGCGAGACGTAGACGCAGGGTGGTGAGCTGGAATTCGAGTGCTTCCGTCAGGCGGCCGAGATTCCAGTGGAGAACTCCGAGCTGGTGGAGGGCCTCGGCCCTGGCCTCGGTGTCGCCGATCTCCCCGGCGCCCTGGAGCGCGCGCCGGTGGGCGGTACGGGCCTCCTCGTATCGGCCGCAGCGGGACAGGGCGTTGCCCAGGTCGATCAGCGCGTGGACCTCGGACTGGCGTTCGCCGGCCATGTGCCAGTGCTGCACGGCGGACGCGTGCATACGCCGGGCGTCCGCCGAGTAGCCCTCCTCGTCGAGGAATCCGGCCAGCGCGCTCGCGAGGAGGGCTGCCGCCCGCAGGCGCCCCGTAGCCCGGCAGCGGCGTTCGGCGGCGAGGAGTGCCGTGCGCTCCGCGAGGAGCCAGCGGCGGGCCGACCGGGGATCGTCCCAGGGCGGCACCGGATGCTCCGCAGGCGGGAGCGGACGTTGCGGGCGAAGGGCGCGCGGCTGGATCATTTTGTCGGCCGCGTCGGATGCCTGCACATAGAAATCGATCATTCTGTCCACGGCCCGGTCGCGCACGATGTCGGATTCCTCGGTCATGACCAGGTCGCGTGCGTATTCGCCAAGAAGATCGTGGAGCGTGTAGCGCTCGGGTGCGGGTTCGCGCACCAAGTGGGCGTCGAGCAGCACCTCCAGGATGTTTTCCGTCGCGTCGTGCGGAAGGCCGGCGAGGGCGGCGAGTGCGTATGCGTCTATGTCGGGACCGAATCGGAGGCCGAGAAATCGGAAAAGTGTTTGCTCTTCGCGCGTGAGTGTTCTGTACGAAACTTCGAACGCCGTGGCTATCCCGCCTCTGGTGCCGTCCCGGATTTCCTGGAGTCGCCCCTGTCCGTGTGTGAGTCGGCGCAGGAGATGGGCGGTCGTCCAGGAGGGGCGGGATGCCAGTCGCCCGGCGGCCAGTTCTATCGCGAGCGGCAAGTAGCCGGTCAGGCGGACGATGTCCGAGACCTCGCCCGTCTGGCGGGTGCGGTCCTCGCCGGCCACGGAACGGAACAGGGCGACGGCGTCCTTCGGTGGCAGCACGTCGAGCTGGATCGACCGGATGCCGGGCAGCCCCGTGAGCCGTCGGCGGCTGGTGACGATGACGAGGGACGGTGAGGCGCCCGGCAGCAGGGGGCGCAGCTGTTCCGGGCCCGCCGCGTCGTCCAGGATGACGATGGCGCGGCGGTTGCTGAGAAGGCTGTGCCACAGGCTCGCCAGCTCGTCCGGATCCTGCGGGAGATCCTTCGCGGGGACCCCGAAGGCACGGATCAGGGAGCTGAGCGCGGCCTCGGTGGTGAGAGCCTCCTGGCCGGGCGTGTGGGCGAGCAGGTCGAGGTGGACGGCCCCGTCCGGGTAGAGCGGCCCGAGCTGTCTCGCCGCATGCAGCGCCAGCAACGTCTTTCCGGCTCCGGCCATGCCCGACACGGTCTGCAGGGCGATGACGGTGCGTCCGGCCGCCGCACCCACTGAACCCGCCGCCAGGGGTGAGACGGTGTCGACGATTGCCGCCAACTCCTCCTCGCGGCCCACGAGTTCAGCGTGACCGGGCAGCGTCCGGGGTGCCGCGACCGCCGCCGCACCGGCGCCCACCGCGGCCTCGGGCCGGGGTAGGAAGGCCTGTACGGGCGCGCCGTTGAGGACGAGTCCGTGCAGCCGGGAGAGCGCCGCGCCCGGGTCCGCGCCGAGGTCGTCCCGCAGCCGGCGCCGGACACTCTCGAAGACGCGCAGCGCGTCGGCCTGCCGTCCGCTGCCGTAGGTGGCCGTCATCAGCTGGCCGGCGAGCAGTTCGTCGGTGGGGTGCTCCTCCAGGAGGTCGGTGAGGTCGGGGACCAGTTCGGCGAAGCGGCCCTCGCGCAGTTCGAGTTCGATACGGATCAGCTGCGCGGAGAGGTGCCGTTGCCCGAGGACGCCCCTGATGTGCTCGGCCCACAGTCCCGGCAGACCGGCCAGCGGCTCGCCTCGCCAGAGTGCACCCGCCTCACGCAGCAGATCGAGCGCCTGCCGGTCGTCACCGGTGTCGCTCAGGGTGCGTGCCCGGGCGGTCAGCCCCTGGAAGCGGTGGTAGTCCACCTGGTCGGGGCGCACGTTCAGGGAGTAGGTGTGCGCCTGCTGGACCAGCCGCGCTTCGCTGTCCAGCGCCCGGAGTCTTCGCCGGATCCGGGCGGCGTACGAGTGCAGGCTCGCCCGAGGGCGCGCGGGCGGGCTCTCGTCCCACAGCCGGTGGATCAGCGCGTCGAGGGAAACCGGGCGCCCCGCTTCGAACGCGAGCGCCGCGAGGAGCAGCCTCTCCTTGGCCGAGCCGAGCGGATCGGCGTACTGGTTTCCGCGCAGTTCGACCGGTCCCAGTAAGCGAATTTCCCAGTCCACCAGTGCCCCCGTCCGACGGTCGGCCCGCGCTCTGGCGTCGATAAGAATCGCATGCGGTCAATAACTGTTCAAATATTGCTACACCTTGAAATATTTAATGGCTCATTTTTGACGGATGTGAACCCGCCAAGAACTTGTTCGGTCTGATGCGGTCGGCGACCGGGTAGGACGTAAGACGTCGGGCATCGGGGGACCTGGGAGAGCGGCGCATGCAGCACGTGACGGCCGAGGAATTGCGCACGGCCCTGACACTGGCCGCCCGTCGGCCACATGCCCAGCGGACACTCGCCCACCTCGTGCGCGCATGGTCGGCACCGGCGATCTCCGAATCCGTACGGGCCTGGACCGAGCAGCCCACCGGAACGGGCGCGGCCGACAGCACCCGGGCCCTCGCCGTCCTGCTGGCGAGGGAAGCGGCGAACAGCCCTGCGCTCGCCGGGGAGTTACGGCGATGGCACGCCGATGTCCTGGCCATGGAGGCCGCCGACAACGCCCGCCATCAGGTCGCGAACAGCATCGGCACCTCCGCGAGCATCGTCGGACCGGTGGTCCAGGCCCGTGACATCACCGGCGGCGTCCACTTCCACCCCGTACTCGATCCGTCGGCGGCCAGGGCACCGGCCGTCCCGCGCCAAGTGCCGCCCGTGCCGGGTCACTTCATCAACCGGCACGCCGAACGGGCCGAGCTGGACAGGCTGGCGCACGCCTCGCCCGACGGCGCCACGATCGCCGTCATCAGCGGACCGGCCGGCATCGGCAAGACCGCACTGGCCCGCCGCTGGCTCCTCGGCCGCGTGGCCTCCTTCCCCGACGGGCAGTTGTACGCCGATCTGCGCGGCCACTCCGCCGACGGCCCCGCCCGCCCTGGCGAACTCCTCACGGAACTCCTGCGCTCCTTCGGCCATGAACGCATCCCCGCCGAGCTGAACGAGCAGGCGGCGCTGTGGCGTTCGGTCACCGCCGACGCACGCATCGCCCTGCTGCTCGACAATGCGCTCAGTGCCGCCCAGGTGCGCCCCCTGCTGCCCGGATCGATGGTGGCCCTCACGGTCGTGACCAGCCGGAACCGGCTCACCGGCCTCGGCTTGGAGGGCGCGGCCTTCGTCCCGCTGGACGCGTTGGGCACCGGTGACTCCATGGAACTGCTCAGCCGCCGGGTGGGCGCCGACCGGGTACGACAGGAGCCGGAAGCGGCGCTGGCCATGGCCCGGGCCTGCGCGGGGCTGCCGTTGGCCGTGTGCGTGGCCGGAGCGCGGGCCGCGTCCCGGCCACGGCAGTCGCTGGAGGTACTGGCACGGGCACTGAGCGGTGGAGGGGGAGAGGGCCCGCTGGAGGCGCTGCGGATGGGAGGCGAGTCCGCCGTACGCGCGGCGCTGCAGGAGTCGTACCGCCTTCTGGATCCCCAACTAGCGCATGCCTACCGGCATTTGAGCCTGGCCCCGGTACCTGTGCTCACTCCGTCCGTGGCCGCGGCGGTCTGTGATGCCGAGGGGGGTGCCATGGACCGGATGCTCGACGAACTGGTCGAGGTGCACCTTGTGGAGGATCTCGGGCCGGACCCGCGCACCGGCCTCGACCGCTACCGCTTCCACGACCTGATCCGTGCCCACGCGCAGGAACGCGCCGCCGAGGAGGAGACCATCGAGGACAGCGACCGGGCCGTACGACGCGTCGTGGATCACCACTTGGTCGTGGCCACGGCCGCCGAGGCCCTGCTCACCCCCAGCCACCGCACCCTGCGCCGCGACTGGGCCGAGCCGCCCGCCGCACCGCCGTTCACCGACGCCCCGGGCGCGCTGCGCTGGCTCGACGCGGAACGCGCCCGGCTGATGGCCGTACTGCGGACCGCGGCGGCCCGGGGCTGGGACGCTGCCGCCTGGCAACTCACCGACGCCCTCTGGCCGTTGTTCCTGCGCCTGCGCCCCTACGACCTGTGGATCGAGGCCCATGAGATCGGCCTCGCCGCGGCCCGCCGGGACCGGGACCGGGCCGGGATCAGCCGTATGCTCACCTCGGGCGGCGCCGGCCTGCGCAACGTGGGCCGTTACGAGGAAGCCCTGACCTGGTTCGGCCAGGCGCTGGACGTGGCCCGCGAGGACGTGGCGGTACTCGCGCCCCAAGAGACGGACCGTTCGCTGGAGTTGACGGCCGCCAGACGCAACGAGGCCCAGGCGCTGCACGGTCTGGGGCAGACGCACCGGCTCGCGGGCCAACTGGACCTGGCCCGCGAGTACTTCACCCGGGACCTGGCCCTGCGCGAGGAGATCGGCTACCGGCGAGGCGCCGCCCTGACCCGGCTCTGCCTGGGCGACACGGCGTTGGCGGACGACCGCCCGGCCGAGGCCCTCGGCCATCTCACCCGCGCCCGCACCGAACTCCTCGCCGAGAACGACCCGTACGACGCGGCCCGCGCGCTCGCCTACCTCGGCCGGGCCCACGCCCGCCTCGACGATCCCCGCTACGACCTCGCCGACAGCCAACTCCGCCAGGCGATCAGCGAGTTCGAACAGACCGGCTCGGTCCACTGGCAGGCGCGAGTGCTGGAGATGCTCGGCGAGGGGGCCGAGGAGCGCGGGGACACAGAGCAGGCGAGAGAGTGGTACGAGCAGTCGCTGGCGCGCTATGAGCCGGTCAGCGAGGTCGACGCGCGTCGTCTGGCGGACCGGCTGCGTGAGGTGGATTGAGTGCGGGGGCTGTCCGGGGCGCGGAGGCGCTGCCTTCTCCGGCTCGATGGAGGAACCGGGGACGAGGGGACTTCGAGCGGGCCGAGCTGATCC
The DNA here is from genome assembly GCF_053599695.1 of Streptomyces sp. NPDC000878. Lineage (NCBI taxonomy): Bacteria > Bacillati > Actinomycetota > Actinomycetes > Kitasatosporales > Streptomycetaceae > Streptomyces > Streptomyces sp. NPDC000878. Next base: position 21,523 of record NZ_JBSFMT010000035.1, read on the forward strand.
GCGCCCTTCGGCGAGGCCGATGCGCGCGGGCCGGTTGCGGCGTTTGCCGTGCTCCCGGTGCTCGGCCGGCGCGCGGGGCCGTTGCGCTCTCCGGCTCGGTGAAGGAAGCCGAAAAGCGTGGGGATGCCGAGCGGGCCAGGGACTCGTACGCGCAGTCCCTGGCCCGCGACGAGCCCGTCAGTGAAGCTGACGGGCACTGCCTGGCGGACCGGTTGCGGCGCTCGCCGTGACCCCGGCTCGCGTGCGGAGCACAGGGCCGACCCCGAACCGCGCCCGCGCGACACAACCACCGCCCGCCCCAGCGAGCAGCACCAGCAGGCAGCCCGGGTAGCGCCACAGCAGCAACCCGCCCAGCAGCCAGGCTTCGGCGGCCGGTCTCGGGCGGGTGCTGAACAGCACGTCGGCGCACTCGCACCAGTTTTCCCCGGTCTCTCCGGTGGCGTCGAGGCAGACGATCACCAGATCGCCGTCCGTCAGGGCGTCGCTCACGCCGATCTCCTGCTCCGCCGCCCACCCCACAGGCGGCGGGGGAGCGGGAGCGGGGGCAACACGGGTTCGTGGGCGGGCTCGCCGAGGCCCAGCAACCGGTACATCAACTTGCGGGTGTTGGGCCCGAACCGTCCCGGCTCCGAGGAGATGCGCCGCGCGATCCGGGCGTACCCCGTGGCTGGATAGACGGACCGGGCGTAGGCGAGTTGCTCGGGCAGGGCATGCGCGGGGGACAACGCCGGTGCCACGCGGGCGAGTTCGGCGCCCGGGGAGGTGGGATCGACGTCCGCCTCCGGGAAGCGGGCCAGGATGATGGGCGCACGGGTGAGCGTGGAGTACAGCGTCACGGAGCCGTGGTCGCCGATCACCCAGTCCGCGGCGACCAGCAGTGAACGCCAGTCCAGCTCCGGCGGGACGACGACGATGCCGTGCCGCCGTGCCGTCGACAGCCAGGACCGCACCTGCCAAGGGCCGTGCCCCGACCAGACGTTGGGGTGCACCAGCACCGCCACCCGGTACTCGTCGGCCGGCAGTTCCGTGAGGAGCCTGGGCAGCAGCGCGTCCAGCCGGTTGAAGGAGGACCCGGCACCCCAGGTCGAGGAGACCAGCAGCAGTTTCTGACCGCCGCGCAGCCCCAGCGCGGCACGGAAGCGGGCGCGCAGCGGCATGCTCGCCGCGATCCGGTCGTGCGTGGCGTCACCGACCACCTCGGTGACGGGCAGCGCCTCCGGGCACTCCCGCCGCAGCGTGTCCAGGTCGTCCCGGTGCGCGACCGCCAGCGCCTTGGGCACCAGCCGTCCGTCCCGTACCAGATACCGCCTGCCCAGCCCGCCGACGGTCCGGGGCGCTCCCGGATCCCGGTCGTCGGCGGGCCGCGAGAGCTTCATGTGCCCGGCGCCGTGCGGAAGTCGCAGCAGCGGGCCGTGGAGCCGGTCGACGCCCTGCGAACCGGCGGCCAGCACCAGGTCGAACTTGTCGTCGAGAGCGGCCTGCCAGGGCAGCAGGCTGTCGTGCTCCACGGGCACGGAGCGGGTCGCACCCGCATTGAAGGCGTGCGGAGCGATCGTGAAGTCGACTTGGATCCGCAGATCGGACTCCAGCAGCGACAGCACGTCACGCAGCCGCTGCCCGTACACCTGTGTGTGTACGACGGCCAGGACCCGCTTGCAGCCCGGCAGCGTCAGCCATTGCCGTGCACCGTCCATCGGTACCCCCGTTGTCGTGTTCCTGGTGAGTTGGAACGCTCGGTTCGGGGGTGCCCCGGTACCAGGTCGGAAGGCTTGCCACGGCCTTGCCGAAACCTTGCAGAGGCGGGAGGGGAGCAGAAAGACGGGCGGGCCGCCGGATGATCTCCGGCGGCCCGCCCGTGAGGAGGGAGAAGGAAGGTCGGTCAGCTCACGTCGGAGGCGTCCAGGCGGTACAGGCCGCTGCTGGTCGACGTGGACGTGGACGTCGAGGTCGACGAGCTGCTCGTCGAACTGGTGCTGTACTCCGACGAGTTGACCGCCGTGCCGTGCTCCTTCACCCAGGTGGCGATCTCGGAGTTGGTGCCCTGGCCGCCGTCGCTGCTGACGATGATGTAGTGCAACTTCCCCGACTTCACCAGGCTCTTGAGCTTGGCCAGGGTCATCGCGTTGTCGCTGCCCGACCAGCCGCCCATCGAGATCACGGGCTGGCCCGACTCCAGGATGATCGAGGACGCCGTCTGGTCGGTGGCCACCGCCAGCAGCCAAGTGGCCCCGTCCTGGTGCTTCTTGAGGTATGTGATCATGTCGGACGACACCTGGGTGCCGCCGCCCATCCCGCCGCCACCGCCACCGGTGCCTCCGCCGTCGCCGCTCGGACGCGTGCCCGACTCGGTAGCCGTCTCCGACGAACTCCCGCTGGAGGAGGACGAGTTGCCGGACGGGGGCGTCCCCATGGACTGGCCGCCGCTCTCGCTCGTCCCGCTGCTGCCGCTCGTACCCCTGGAGCCCTGCGGAGCACCGCCACCGCCGCCACCCATGCCGCCGCCCGTGCTGGGGCCGGCCGTCGGGTTGGTGCCGTTGGTGCTGGAGGTCGCGGCTGAGACCGAGTAGGCGGCCGGGCCGGCGAGCAGGGCGACCACCGCGGCCAGTGCCGCGATGCCCATCAGGCGGTGCCGCTTGGTGAAGCGGCCGATCAGCAGACCCAGGACCGAGACAGTGCCCGCCACCGCCACCACGATCTCCGCGACCGTGTACAGCGTGCCCGAGCCGGACACCCGCTGGAGCAGGACGACCGCCCAGACCGCGCTCGCCGCGACCGCCAGCGGGAGCACCCAGGCCCACTTCGCCGCCGAGCCCTCACGGAAGGCGCGGTAGAGCATGACGCCGCCGGCGCCCGCCAGGGCCGCGATACCGGGAGCCATGGCCGTGACGTAGTACGGGTGGAAGGTGCCCTCGGCGAGCGCGAAGGTCAGGTAGTGCAGGACGAACCAGCCGCCCCAGAGCATCAGCGCCGCGCGCTTGGCGTCGGTGCGGGGGGCCCGGCCGCGCAGGACCAGGCCCGCGACCAGGGCGATCAGTGCGAACGGGATCAGCCAGGAGATCTGGCCGCCCATGATCTCGTTGAACATGCGGTAGATGGACGCCGTACCGCCGAAGCTCGCGCCGTTTCCGGCCGAGCCCGTCGACGAACTCGCCCCGAAGATCCGGCCGAAGCCGTTGTAGCCGATGACCAGGTCCCAGACCGTGTTGTCGGTCGAACCGCCGATGTAGGGGCGGGAGGAGGCAGGGATAAGGTCGACGACCACCATCCACCAGGCGGAGGAGACGATCAGTGCGACTGTGGCCACCGCCAGGTTGCGGATGCGCTTGCCCAAGCCCGCGTTCGCCGCCCAGAGGTAGACCAGGAAGAAGACCGGCAGGACGACGTACGCCTGCATCATCTTGGTGTTGAACGCGAAGCCGATCGCCACCGCCGACCACACCAGCGGCATCAGCCGTCCGGTGCGCACCGACTTCATCAGGGCAGCCGCGCCCAGCAGCATCAGGAAGACCAGGATCGGGTCCGGGTTGGTGTCCCGGGTGATCGCCACCGTGATGGGGGTGAGGGTGAGCGCGAGGGCCGCGATCGTCGCCGCCACCGGGCCGAAGTCCCGCTTCACCATGCGGAACAGCAGGGCGACCGAGCCGGTGCCGACCGCGACCATCGGCAGCATCAACTGCCAGGTGCCGTAACCGAACACGCGGGCCGACAGGCCCATCACCCAGAGGGCGAAGGGGGGTTTGTCGACGGTGATGAAGCTGCCGGAGTCCAACGCCCCGAAGAAGAACGCCTTCCAGCTCTTCGTGCCGCTGTACACGGCCGCGTTGTAGAAGGTGTTGCCGGTGATGGAGGAGAGGTTCCAGGCGTAGAGCGCCGTGGCGAGGAGCAGGATTCCCCAGAGCGTCGGGCGGGTCCAGCTCGGGTCCTCGGGGGCGCCGGTGAACAGCCGCTTGGCGCGGGCCGCGAGACCGCCGCCGGAGGGCGGGGGTTCGGCGCGGTGGCGGGGCGCGGGTGCGCTGTCGCGGGTCGGCGGCGGGGCGAGGGTCGTCATGACGCGTACTCCAAGCTGGGGACGGGGCTGCTGCTGGTGACGTGCTGAGGCGCGCCTACGGGGCTCTGCGCGGGTACGCGACGCGGTACGGGGATCCGGGCGCGGCCGGTGACACTGGCGCGCAGCATCCGGCGTACGCCTCTGAGGTCGTCGAGGGCGGTGCGGACGATGTCGACCCGGCTGTCGGGGTCGTCGACCCAGTCGACCGGTACTTCGTGGATGCGCAGGCGGTTGCGCTGGGCCAGGACCAGCAACTCGGTGTCGAAGAACCAGGCGTTGTCCTCGATGTGGGGAGCCAACGCCCGGAAGACATCCGTGCGGACCGCCTTGAAGCCGCACTGGGCGTCCGAGAAGCGGGCCGCCAGGCCGAGCTTCAGGAGGAGGTTGTACGAGCGGGAGATGAACTCGCGCTTCGGGCCGCGCACCACGTCGGCCTGGCGGTGCAGCCGGCTGCCGATGGCCACGTCGCTGTGGCCGGAGAGCAGGGGGGCCACCAGCGGGAGGAAACCCGCGAGGCCGGTGGACAGGTCGACGTCCATGTAGGCGACCACGTCGGCTGTGGAGTCGCTCCACACGTGCTTCAGCGCGCGGCCCCGGCCCTTGGCGTCCAGGTGGACGGCGTGGACGTGGGGGAGGCGGAGCGTCAGGTCGGTCGCGACCTGCCAGGTGGCGTCGGTGCTGGCGTTGTCCGCGACCGTGATGCGGAACGGGAACGGGAAGGAGGCTTCGAGGTAGGCGTGGAGACGGCCGATGCTCTCGGCGAGTACGTGCGCCTCGTTGTACACCGGCACCACGATCTCGACCGAACGCTGCCGGACGCCCCTCGCGTTCGTTTCGTTCATGCCAGTGACGATCGGGGCCGTATCTGGGGCGACCCTGAGGCGACTCTGAGCGAGGAATGAGAATCAGCGGACTCACAGGTCGTACATAGGCTGCCTGTGCGAGAGCTGTCCCAAGGGCTTCCTCAGGGCCGTCTCAGGCCGTGTGCGCGTTCCCGCCGCCCGGCGCCGCCGACGCGATCAACTGGTCGATCAGCGCGATCAGTACGTCCCGGCACGACTCCCGGTCCCGTGCGTCGCACAGCAGGACCGGCGTGTGCTCCGGCAGCGCCAGCGACTCCCGGATCTCGTCCGGCTCGTACGGATGCTCCCCGTGGAAGCCGTTCACGCCGACGACGAACGGGATGTCCCGGCGCTCGAAGAAGTCGATCGCCGCGAAGCTCGACTCCGGCCGGCGCACGTCGATGAGGACCACGGCCCCCAGCGCGCCGATCGAGAGGTCGTTCCACATGAACCAGAACCGCTGCTGTCCCGGCGTACCGAAGAGGTACAGGATCAACTCGTGGCTCAGGGTGATGCGGCCGAAGTCGAGGGCCACGGTGGTGGCCTTCTTCTCCTCGATGCCGTCGAGGTCGTCGATGCCGAGGCCCGCCGCGGTGAGCGGTTCCTCGGTGCGCAGCGGCACGATCTCGCTGACCGAGCCGACCATCGTCGTCTTGCCCACGCCGAAGCCACCGGCGATGAGGATCTTGACCGTGTCGGGCGCCGAGGTCCCGTTCGCGGTCAGGCTAGAGCCGGCCAAGGCCGTCCCTCACTTTCTGGAGCAGGTCCATGTCCGTGGTGCGCGAGATCTGCCGCGGGGACTGGGCGGTGATCCGGCCGGCCTCCAGCAGATCGCACAGCATGATGACGACCACGCTCACCGGGAGGTCCAGATGGGCCGCCAGCTCCGCCACCACGACGGGCCGTGCGCACAGCCGCAGGATCCGAGCGTGCTCGGGCTGCGGGCGGGCGCCGCCGTCGGGCTGCGGCTCCACCGCCGTCACCGACGTGATCAGTGTGAAGTCGGCGCGGCTGGGCCGGGTCCGCCCGCCGGTGAGCGTGAACGGCCGTACGAGCCGGCCGGCCGCGTCGCTTCCGCTCACCTCACTCGCCGGCCGCGCCGACGACCCCGGCACGCGGGGCCGCGCTGAGGTGCTCACCGATCTTCTTCACCAGCATGTTCATCTGGTACGCCACCACCCCGACGTCGGCTCCCTGGCTGGTCAGCACGGCGAGATGGGCGCCGGGACCGGCCGCGGTGAGGATCAGGTAGCCGTTGCGCATCTCGATCAGCGCCTGGCGCACCGGACCGCCGCGGAAGTCCATGCTGACGCCCTTGCTGAGGCTCATCAGCCCGGACGCGGTCGCCGCGAGCCGCTCGGCGTCGTCGCGCAGGAACGCCGTCGACCTGCTGACGACCAGTCCGTCCTCGGAGAGCACGACGGCGTGGTTCACCTCGGCTACCCGGTCCACGAGTCCGGTGAGCAACTGGTCCAGCTCGGTGTGCGTGGCGGGGGTGGGGCGTGTCATTTCTCTGTCCTTCATCAGCGGTCTGCGGGCGGAGTCGAGGTGACCGGAGTGCCTGCGTCGGGGAGCGGTGCGTCGGGTTCCTGAGGCGAGTCGTCCTCCCCATGGTCGTACTGCTCTTCGGCGTCGTCGTCACGGGCCTGGAGGGTTCCGCGCTGGAAACCGGAGAGCGAGGAGGCCGCGCGCTCCGCCGAGAACTCGTCGAGCGCGTCCTCGGACGTGCCCTCGGGTTCGGTGTCCTCCCGCAGCTCGGCGGCCAGACTGGTCTGCGGCACCCGGCGCGGCAGCGGGGTCAGTCCGCCCTTGCGGGCACCGCCGCCCTTCTCGGCCTTCCGTTCACCGCTTCGGCCCGCCCCGACGAGGGCGGCCTGCCGGGGCGCGGGGCCCGCGTCGGCGGTCCGGACCCGGGCCGCGACGGGCGGTGCCTCCCGGTCCCGGGTGCGCTCGTGCGCCGGACGCTCCGCGGCGACCGGTCCCGGCACCTCGGCGGACGCCTCCTTCGCACCCGAGGAGTCCCTGTCCGGCGCGGCGAGTTCGCGTACGACGACATCGTGCGGGATCAGCACGATCGCCGTCGTGCCGCCGTACGGCGAGGAGCGCAGCGTGACCTGGATGCCGTGCCGGACGGCGAGGCGCGCGATCACGAACATGCCGAGCCGCAGGTCGTCGGCGAGCGCCACCACGTCGAACTGCGGGGCCTCGGACAGGTGTTCGTTGAAGGACGCGTAGTCCTCCTCGGACATGCCGAGACCGCGGTCCTCGACCTCGATGGCCAGCCCCTTGGCGACCATCGCGGCCCGTACGCCGACCGGGCTGGGCGCGGGGGAGTAGGCGGTCGCGTTGTCGATCAGCTCGGCCAGCAGATGGATGACGTCGGCCACAGCGGGCGGCGCGAGATACACGTCCTCCTCGGTCTGCACCTCGACGCGCTGGTACTCGGCGACCTCACCGACGGCACTGCGCAGGATGTCGATCAGCGCGACCGGCTCGGTCCAGCTGCGGCCGGGCCGTTCACCGCTGATGATGACGAGGTTCTCCTCGTAGCGGCGCAACTGGCTTGCCGTCGAGTCGAGTTCGTACAGGCCCTTGAGGATCTCCGGGTCCTGGTGGGCGCGTTCCAGCGCGTCCAGCTTGGTGAGCTGGAGGTTGACCAGGTTCTGGCTCTGCCGGGCGATGCCCAGGATGACCTTCTGGAACCCGCGCCGGGTGTCGGCGAGTTCGACCGCGGTGTGTACGGCGGTGCGTTGCGCCGCGTTGAACGCGTGGGCCACCTGGCCGAGTTCGTCGTGGCCGTAGTCCAGCGGCGGGGTGGCCGACTCGACGTCGACCTTCTCGCCCCGGTTGAGCCGCGCGACCACGTCCGGCAGCCGGTCCTCGGCCAGGCCCAGGGTGGCCATGCGCAGCCCGCGCAGCCGGCGGGACAGGGACCGGGTGATGCGCCAGGACAGCACGATGCACAGCAGCAGCGCGACGAATCCGCCCGCGCTCAGCGAGGCCGCCTTGATCAGCAGCGACTGTGCCTCGTCGGCGCTGCGGGTGAGGAGTCCCCTGGTCTCGTCGTGGATGAGCGAGCCGTACTGGACGCTCAGTTCGTCCATCGCGGCGTTCCACTGCTTCTGCTTCTCCGGCAGGGTGATCTTCCGGTCGGCGCCGCCGCCGGGCGTGCCCGAGGCGAGCACCTGGTCCTCGATCGAGTTCAGGGTCTTCCAGGCGGAGCCCTGCATGACCGCCTCGGTGCGGGTCTTCGCCGTGCCGCTCAGGGACTGGATCAGCTGGTCCTCGACGACCCAGCGCCGGGCGCTGACCAGCCGGACGTACGCCTCCCACTCCGGCTGGTCGAAATGCCCGGAGGGCCAGGACAGGGTGAGCTGTGAGTCCTCCTGGGCGACCAGTTCGGCGGCCTGCTCCAGTGAGACGAGCGGGCCGGCCTGGGAGGTGAGGTCGCCGTCGTCGACCTGGGACAGCTCCTGGAAGGCGTGGATCTGGTTGCTGATGATCGACGAGTACTGGTCCAGCGCCTGCTGGGCGGAGATGTCGGTGAGCCTGTCGACCTGACCGCGGTAGTACTCCAGGCTGCCCGCCGCCGCGATGACCGAGTACATCCGCTCCCCGATACGGTCGGGGGCCTCCTGGATGGCCTTCGTCTGGCCGACCAGTTTCGCGACCGCCGCGTCCGTGACCTTGCGCTGTGCGTCCAGGGCGCTGCGGTCGCCCCTGGGCGAGGCCAGCCACGCGGCCGACAGGGTGCGCTCCTTCTGCAAGGCCATCGTGGCGTCGGTGCCCATGGCACCGGTCGCCCTGCTGAGCCCCGTCTGGTCCCGCAGCCGCAGGCCCTCCGAGAACATCTGAATCGTCGTCACGCCCCACATCGCGGCGAGGGTGACGCTCGGCACCAGCGCGAGCAGGATCAGCGAGAGACGTATGGAGCCGAGACGGCGCCGGGCACCTTTGCGTGGAGGCATCGTCGTCCTAGAGCGATCAGCGGTGAGCGGGAGTGACAAGAGACAAGTGGCAGGTGACAACTGACAGGTGGCAGCGGAAGCGGAACAGGCGCCGGAACATGTTTCCGGGTCCGCAGGATGCTATCCGTACAAGTGAACGTACGCACCGTGAGCCCCCAAAGCTTGGTGCAGCCGTTGTACGACGGTTGCCGCGCAGGAGGGTTGGGGAGCGAGGCGGAAGGGGATACGGAGGGCCCGCGGAAGGGCGGTCGGCGCGTACAGGGGGTGGCGGCTCAGCGGGTGCCGTTGGCGGCGAACCTGGCGACGTCGGCGATGTTCTGCTTGGTGACGAAGGCGGGCCCGGTCAGTACGGGAGCCGCTCCGCCGCCGCTGAAGTTGCCGTTGGTCCTGTACAGCCAGAGCGAGTCGACGGCGAGATAACCTTGCAGGTAGGGCTGTTGGTCCACGGCGAACTGCACATCACCGCTCTTGACCGCGTTGACGATGTCGTTGTTGAGGTCGAACGTGGCGATCTTCGCCTTGCTGCCCGACTCGTCCACCGACTTCACCGCCGCGAGCGCGAACTGCGCGCCCAGCGTCACGACTTCGTCGATGCTCGGGTCCTGGTTCAGCCGGGCCGCGACGACCGCGGTCACCGTGTCCATGTCGGTGCCGTTCACGTACAGGTTCTCGGTCTCGCCGGTGAACGTCTTCTTCATCCCGGCGCAGCGCGCCTCCAGGGCGACGTTCCCCTGCTCGTGGATGACGCAGAGGGCGTGCTTGACCTTGAGGGTGTCCAGTTTATCCCCGAGGGCGCGCCCGGCGGTCCTCTCGTCCTGCCCGAAGAACGCCGTCAGGCCCGCGGAACGCCAGGCGTCGATACCCGAGTTGAGACCGACCACGGGTATCCCCGCCGACTCCGCCTGCGCGACCGCGCTCTTCATCGCCTCAGGCTTGGCGAGGGTGACGGCGATCCCGTCGACCTTGTTCTTGACCGCGTCGCGCACCAGGGCGGCCTGGGCGGCGGCATCGGGGTCGCTCGCGTACGTCAGTTCGATGTTGTCCTTGGCTGCGGCGGCCTGCGCGCCCTTCTGTACACGCTCCCAGAAGGCGTCGCCCTTGGCGCCGTGGGTGATCAGGGCGACCTTGATCCGGGCGGTGCCGGCACCGGCGGCGCCCTGGTCGGAGTCCGACCCGTCGGAGCCGGAACCCGAACAGCCGGCCGCGAGAAGACATACGGCGGCCACACCGGCGGCAACGGCCGTGACACGGGCGGATCGTGCGGAACCGGAAGAGGCGGGGGGTGTGTTCATGGGAGTGCGGCACCTCGCAGCGCGGCCGAGGAGGGGAAGGAGAAGAGGAGAAGCGGGGGAGTGGGTACGGCGAAATCTGCGCGATCGTCGGTCGACGTGCACTGACTGTCCGACTTTCGCTGGGGCGGAGCCAATCGGATGTGACGCCTGGTAGTCAAGTGAGCAACCAGTCGGAACCGGGTCCACAAGCCGGTTCGGGGTGTGCCCGGCGCGTGTGATCCCCCTCGGTCGGTCCTGGGTAGTGTCAGAAGGATTGCCGGTGCGGAGGAGGAATGGAAGGGGAAATGGGACCTCCGGTTCCCTTTCGTGCCCCCGGTGATCAGGCTCCCCGCCCGTCCTGCACCGAGGAGCGTGACGTGAACGAGTGGCTGATCTACCGAGGCACCGGACAACCGCACGACGGAGTCGACCGGCTCCCGGACCCGCCCGCCTGGCGCCGCTTCGACGGCGGCCCACTGATCCGGCCGCCGGCCGCCGTCGACACCGTCTCCGCCCGAAGGCTCGGCCAGAGCCGCGTCTTCGCCGAGCACTACCGGCCGACCCCGGCCGAACTGGAGCTGGTCAACGCGGCGTTGTACCTGCGCCGCCCGCTGCTCGTCACCGGCGAACCGGGCAGCGGCAAGAGCACACTCGCCCACGCCGTGGCCCACGAACTGGGCCTGGGCCGGGTCCTGCACTGGCCCATCGTCAGCCGTACCCAACTCACCGACGGCCTCTACAAATACGACGCGTTGGGCCGCTTGCAGGACCTCCAGATCACCCGCCCGCGAGACCGGCCGGAGGACGGGGCGGTGCCCCTGACGTCCGGCCAACTGCCTCCGGAGGCACCCGACCTGCTCGCCCAGGGCATCGGCCGTTACCTCCAACTGGGCCCGCTGGGCACCGCGTTGCTCCCCACGGCACGGCCCCGGGTACTCCTCGTCGACGAGCTGGACAAGAGCGACATCGACCTGCCCAACGACCTCCTCGGGGTCCTGGAGGAGGGCGAGTTCGGCGTCCCCGAACTGGAGCGGATCGCCGAACACCGCCCGGTGGTACGGGTCCGCGACCACGACGGGCGCTCCGTGGAGGTCCACGAAGGTCGGGTCCGCTGCCGGGCCTTCCCCTTCATCGTCCTCACGAGCAACGGTGAACGGGACTTCCCTTTACCGTTGTTGAGGCGTTGCGTCCACCTCCACCTGGAGCCCCCGGACGAGGACCGGCTCGCCGCCATGGTCCGCGCCCACTTCGGCGAGGACGCGGCCGACCAGCACGCCGACGTCATCGCCCGGTTCCTGGAACGCAGGCCCGGCGAACAACGGGCGGCCGACCAGCTCCTCAACGCCATCTACCTCACCCGCCACGCCCAGGACGAGGAACCAGGCACCCGCGCCCACCTCGCCGAACAACTCATGCGTCCGTTGAATCGGCCGGCGAGGTGAGCGGGGGCGGGGGGTCGGTGGAGCGGTCGGGGGTGCCGGACCTGCCGGGGGCGCCGGGGTCGCCGGACCCGTCGGGGTCTCCGGACGAGTTGGGCATGCCGGGGCTGTCGGAGCTGGGCCCGCTGAGCCCGTCGGGGTCTCCGGATCAGCTGGGGTCGCCGGGGGCGCCGGACCAGTTGGGCACGCGGGGGTCGCTGGAGCCGCCGGACCTGCCGGAGCCACTGGGGTTGCCGGACCAGCTGGGCACGCGGGGGTCGCCGGAGCCGCCGGACCTGTCGGGGTCGCTGAGGTCGTCGGGGTCGCTGGACCCGCTGGGTTCGCTGGTCCGGCGTCTGGGGGAGGCGGGGGTCAGGACGGGGGCCACTGAACTTGCCGACGCGCTCTGGCTGGCGGGGCGGATGGCCGAGGCGGGTTCGGGGGGTGCTGTGGGTGGTGGCGGGGAGGATGCCCCGGGCGGCTCACCTCCAGGGGAGAGTGGCCCCACGCCGGATCCGTCCGACCCGCCGGACGGCCCACTGCCCGCCCAACTCCTCGCGGTGGTCCGGGAACAGCGGGCGGAGCGGACGTACGACGCGCCGGGCGCCGAGATCCTCGTGCCGACGGCGTCCGCCTTTCCGGGCCTGCTGTCCCTGGGGCACGCCCTGCGCCCCCTCCAGAGCCGGCCGGTGCCGACCGGACCGCCACGGCCCCGGAACGACGACGTGCTCGACGAGTCCCGCACCGCGCAGGCGAGCGCCGTCGGGGACTGCGCCCTGCCGGTCTTCCGGGCCGACCGGCGCCGGCAGTCCCGGATGCAGCTGCTCGCCGACGACTCGCCGTCAATGGGCGCCTGGGAACGCACCCTGGAGGAACTGCGCCTCGCCTGCGAACAGTCCGGCGCCTTCCGGTCGGTGACCGTCCACCGGCTGCGCCCGCACCCCGACGGCGGAGTCGGTGTGCTGTGCCGGGCGGGCGGCAGCGAGTGGCTCGCCCCGGCGGACGGTCTGCGCGACCCGAGCGGCCGGACGGTCACTCTGCTGCTCAGCGACTGCTCCGGTCCGCTGTGGCGACACGGCGCCGCCCAGCGGCTGCTCCACCGGCGACTGCGCACGGGCCCGCTGGCCGTCGTACAGCCACTGCCCGTCCGCCTGTGGCCGCAGACCCTGCTGCCCACCGAACCCGGCACCCTCTGGCGCACGGCGGGCCCCGGCGGCACATTCGGCTTCCGGCCGTTCCACGACCCGGGTCCCGGGGACGGCCGGGCGCTGCCGGTCCCGGTCCTGCCGCCGACGCCCGCCGCACTCGGCGCTTGGGCGCGTTTGCTGTCGGAACGTTCGGCGGACGCGCTGACGGCCTCCGTGGCCCTGGTCGGGCCCGCGGACACGGGAACGGCACCCGCTCCCCGCCCCGACCGCACCCCGGAACAGCTGGTCGAGAACTTCCGCGCCGCCGCCTCCCCGGCCGCCCGCCGCCTCGCGGTCTACCTCTCGGCGGCGCCACTGGCGTACCCCGTGATGCAAGTCGTACAGCGAGCCCTGCTGCCCGGAACCGGCCCGGTCGAACTGGCCGAGGTGCTCTTCAGCGACCTGCTGGTGGAGGTGGCGGACGAGAGCGACGGCCCCGGTCCCTGGTACGAATTTGCCCCGGGCGTAAGGGACTTACTGCTTCGCAGACTGGAGCTGGACGAGGCCCGCGCGGTGCTGGAGCAGTGCTCGCGCTATCTGGAACGGGTGTGGGGAGCCCGCGCCCGGAACTTCCCTGCGGTGGTGGTCGGCCACCTGTCGGGCACGGCCGTCCGGGCCGGGACCGGCCGCCCGGACGACACCGAGGAGACACCTGACCGCCCGGTCCCGCAGCCCTTCGCGGACGTACCCCGCAGGGTGCTGCGCAGATTCCAGCCGGGATACGTCGAGAACACCTCGATCGCCTCTGACGCCTCAAACACCCCGACTAACCGGTCGCAGTCGCAATCACGGGTCCTCCGGCTGGCCCGTACCCGCCTCACCCGCTACGAACGCCAGGGCGGCATCCGCGACCTCTGGGACGCCGTACGCATCCTGCGTGCGACTGCGCCCGGCGCGGAGACGGCGGCACTCCTCGCCGAGTGTCTGCTCGGCCTCTGGGACATCCACCGGGACCGCGCGGTGCTGCGGGAGGCCGAGGACACCGTCCGCACGGCGGCGGACCCCGCCGGCTCGCCGTCGGCCCGCGCGCACCTCGTCCTCGGCAGGGTCCTCCGGGCCCGCGCGGCGACCGAGCCCGACGACGAGGCGAGGGCCCGGACACTGGCCGAGGCGGCCGAGAGCCTGGAGCGCGCCTACGCCCTCCTCCGCTCCGAGCCGGGCCCCCTGCTCGATGTCCTGCTCCACGTCGTCGAGGTGGTCCGCGCCCGCTACCGGCTCCTCGGCGACCGACGACTGCTGTACGGGGCCCAGGTGCGGCTCGACGCCCTGCTGGAGGGCTGGCCGGGCGAACACCCCCTGCCCGGCACGGCGTTGCTGGCGCGCGGCGGGCTGCTGACGGAGCTGTACGCCAACGCGCGCGAACGCGACTCGGCCGACGAGGCACGGGCGCTCGCCGTCCAGGCGGCGGCGGACTTCGAGTCGGCCGCGGAGTCGGCGGAGCGCGCGGGGGAACCGCCGGGGGTCGTCTGCCGGGCGCGGCTCGAACTGGCCGCGGCCCGGGCGGTCGTGACGGGGAATCAGGGCGCGGAGGGAGTTGTCGGCGCCTTGGAAGAGGCGCTGCGGGCCGCCGGAACAGGCGCGCACACGGGCGAGTTGAGGCTGCGCGCCCTGTGGCGGCTGGCCGAGGCCCACACCGCCCGCTGGACCCGCGGCGCCGAACCGGCCGAACTGGACATCGCCGACGGGTATTTCGCGCGAGCGCAGGCGCAGTTGAGTACTGATGATCCACGGCGCCCGGAGTTGTTGGCGGCGCGGGGCGGTGCGCTGCTGAGCAAGGCGGGGCACAACGACGACGTGGCTGTTGCCACGGACGCCGTACGAGTCCTGCGCGCCGCCCTCGCCCAGACCCCTGAGAGCGACCCGCGGCTGCCGGCCCGCAGACTTCTCTTCGGACGTGCCCTGATCCTGCATCAGCGGGCGGGCGGCTCGCTCACCGACCTCCATGAGGCCGAGTGGATCCTGGCCCGCGCGGCCCGGGGCGCCATGGCCGGCCAGGATGCCGGCACGGAGGCCCTCGCCTGGTTGGAACGCGGCGACGCACTGCGGGCCCTGGCCCGCCCGCAGAACGCCACGACGGCGTACGAGGACCGGGCCGCCGAGTCCTACCGTCGCGCGGCGACTGCCGCCGAGGCCGCGGGCGAACTCCTCCTCTGCGCCCGCGCCCAGCACCGGAGAGGAACGGTCCTGGAACGCACGGCGGGCCCGGCCAGCGCCCTCGACGCGTATCGCGCCGCCTGGGCCAACTGGCAGGCGGCGGGCGACGACCAGCACCCCCAGGCCCGCACGACCCTGGAACGGATGCGCGCCCTGACCGTCCGCACAGCCGGTACCGCCCGGGGTTCGGCCTGATTGGCTCGTTTTTTCGGCCACGCTGGGCAGGAGAGCCCAGAAGAAAGGTTTCCGTGTATTGCCCGCACGGGTATTTGCCGAGGGCCGACGTGCCTGGGGAGGAGCGCAGCGTGTCGAATCCTGCGACCGGTGAGCCGACTGGGTGGGATGAGCCTCTTCCGGATCTCACAAAGGTTGTGTGGGAGGAACTGCCGGAGGGGAACGGCCATTCCGTGTTGACGGAGGTGCTTGCGATGCTGGCGAAGAGGCCTGCCCGGACAGTGGCGTATTACGACGACGCGCCATGATCACAGTTGACTGACGACGGAACCGAATAGGGCTACGACGCTCTGTTCCGGTCACTTGCATCCGTGATCGTTTTCCGTGGTCCCCGCGCGGGCATGCACGACCCAGGCAGGGAGGGGGACGCATGCCTACGTTGTCGCAGGGCTGTGCCGGAGGCGTCGTCTGCAATCCCGAACCCGCCCCCTGGCCCTTGGCGATACTCGACGTTGCGCACCTGCGCCACCTGGGGCTTCGTCCGGTGCCGCTGCGCCAGTTCACGCTGAAAGTGCACAGCCGCTGCAATTTGTCATGTTCATACTGTTACGTCTACCACGGCTCCGACGGCTCCTGGCGTGATCACCCGCCCCGGGTGGCCCCCCACGTGATGCGCCGCACTGCTCACCGGATAGCCGAGCATGTCGTGGCGCACGGGCTGCGCGATGTCCGGGTCGATTTTCATGGTGGCGAGCCCCTGCTCTCGGGTCCGGACATCCTGCTGGAGTACGTGACGGAGATCCGTGCCGCCGTTCCCGCCGCCTGCGCGGCACGGGCGACCGTTCAGACCAATGGCACCCTGCTGACCGAGCGGGTCCTGTTCAGGCTGGCGGAGGCCGGGATCCGGGTCGGCCTCAGCCTTGACGGCGGGGCGCCCGAACTCAACCGGCGTCGCGTCGATCACGCGGGCCGTTCGTCCTGGCCGGCCGTGGAGAAGGCGGCCGGACTGCTCGCCCGGCATCCACAGTCGTATGCCGGGCTGCTCTGCACCATCGACCTCGATCAGGATCCGATCGCGGTCTACCGCTCACTTGTCGCGCTGCGCCCTCCCTCTCTCGACCTTCTGCTGCCCCACGCGAACTGGTCGTCCCCGCCGCCCGGACTGCCGGTGCGCGCGCCCGAGGCCGCCAGGGTCGGAAGCCGTGGCGCGACACCGTACGGCGATTGGCTGGCCACAGTGTTCGACCTGTGGTGGGACAGCCGAGGTTCCGAGCGACCGCCGCGTATCCGGCTCTTCATGGAGATCGTCGCCTTGCTGCTGGGCGGTTTCAGCGCCACGGAAGCGGTCGGACTGTCACCCACGGGCGCTGTCGTGGTGGAGACCGACGGCGCCATCGAACAGCTTGATTCGCTGAAGCAGGCGTACGAAGGGGCGGTCCTGACGGGGCTCGACGTCTTCCGGAACTCGTTCGACGAGGTTCTGGACCACCCCGGCGTCGCCGCGCGTCAACTAGGTGAGGCGGCTCTTGCGGCCGTGTGCCGTTCCTGCCCGGTGATGCGTGTCTGTGGCGGCGGAAATTACGCGCATCGTTACCGGGAGGGCAGTGGTTTTCGCCATCCGACGGTTTATTGCAGGGACCTCGAACGTCTGATCAGACATGTTGCGGCGAGGTTGGACGACCTGCTCAGGACGGAACAGTTGCCAAACGGATGAAATATCGGTTGAGGGTGCTGCGCAGAGGAATTGTGGGCGTGTCATCTCGCCCTAGGTGAATATTGTCGGTGTGATTATTTGGATCATCTTTCGAATATGAGGAGTGGTTGCATGGGGCACGGGCGCGGGGGAGTCGGATCGCACGGCCACTATGTGATCAGCTTTGCGGGATTCAACCGGCCTTGGGCCACCTGGATTGCGTACCAATTGGAGCAACTGGGCCATCGGACGACACTGTTGCGGTGGGACCCGCCCGTCAGCATGTCGCTGGCGGAGGCCTTGCGCGGCCTGTTGGACGCGTCCGGGCGGATACTGCTCGTCCTGGACGACTGGTACTTCAATCTGGGGCCGCGCAGCGACGAACAGTGGAGCGTGGCTCTGCGCGAAGTCGTCCCGGAGTACAAGGACCGGTTCACCGCGGTCAGCGTGGCCACCCGAGCCATTCCGCCCGGCGGTGAGCGCCTGCAACCCGTCGACCTGCGTGACTTGGATTCCAGTGAGGCACGGCGGCGGATCCTGGTCCGGCTGGAACTGCCGACTGCGGGCGCACCCCAGAGCAACGACAATGCGCCGCGATTCCCCAACGATCCTCCGTCAGTGGTCAATATTCCTCGACGGAACCTGCGCTTCACCGGCCGGGACGGTGCGCTGGACGAACTCCACTCTCTGCTGAACCGATCCGGAGACGGCACTTCACGGGTCGCGCTCCGTGGAATCTCAGGCGTGGGGAAGAGCCAGATCGCGATCGAATACGCCCACCGGTTCGGCAACGACTACGACGTGGTGTGGTGGGTCAACGCCGGATTCCGGGCCACCGCCCGCGAACAGTTCGCCGACCTCGCACCCCGGTTGGACCTCTGGGTCGGCGCGGAACCGGGGGAGCGGATCCGCGCCGTGCACGAGGCACTGCGTACCGGCAAACCGCACCGCCGCTGGTTGGTGATCTTCGACAGTGCGGACGACATGTCCCAGGTCGAGGATCTGCTGCCCGAAGGCAACGGGCACGTCCTCGTCACCACACTGACCCAGGACTGGGCCACGTCGGGCAGGCTTTCCGAGATTCCCGTCCTGCCGTTCATCCGCGAGGAGTCGGTCGCCTACGTGCGTCGCCGCGCCCCGCGCCTCACTGAGCAGGAAGCCGACCAACTGGCGGACGCCGTACAGGATCTGCCCCTGCTGCTGGCACAGACGGCCGCATGGCTGGACACCAACAGAATGCCCGCCAAGGACTACATCGAACTGGTCCGCAAGGGTGGGGCCAACCAGATCGGCATCCGTATCTCGGACGACTACCCCATGGGGTTCCAGACCAGCTGGTCAATAACTCTCAACACGTTGGAGACGAACTATCCGGAGGCATCCGAACTCCTGCGACTGTTCGCGCTCTTCTCCCCGGACGGCATTCCCGTGCGCCTGGTCCAGAAATCTCATCCGGCGGACCTGCCCGACCATCTCGCCTCGCTCGCGGCCGATCCGATCCGCTGGTATTCGGCATTGCAGCGGTTGTCCGAGTCGACCGCGGTGCAACTTACTTACGACAGCTCGTCGGAGGATGAACCCGTGGTGGCCGGTGCGACCATGCACCGGCTCTACCACAGCTTTCTGACCAGCACGCTTCCGGAGGAGCGACGGGAATCGATGTCCTTTTTCGCGTGCGAAGTGCTGTCCGGTGCCGACCCGCGGGATCCGGGTGAGGCCACCGAATGGCCCAAGTACGCCGGTTTGCTCGCACAATTGGAGACGTCCGGGGCACTCGACAGCAGCAGGCCGGTAGTGCGCGCACTGGTCCTCAATTGCGTCGACTACCTGAGAGCGCGCGGTGAGGGCCGTGACGGGCTCGCCCTGTGCGAACAGACTCTGGCTCGTTGGCGCAGCCGTTTGGAACCGGACGACCCCGACATGCTCAAGCTGACCTTCCAGCACGCCAACATGCTGCGTCGAGTCGGACGATTCCGTGAGGCCGAGGCCGTGGGGCGTGCGGTCGTGGACAGACTGAGTCGGGTCAGGGCAGCCGACGACCCCGAGTTGGTGCGTGCGAAGTACGGCCTGGGCGGCACGCTGAATGCCCTGGGGTCTTATGACGACGCCTACGACCTGTTCGAGTCCTCTGCCAGTGGGGTCGCGAACTCGTCCTTGCTCACCAACCTCGGGATCACGCTGGCGCTGCGGGGGGAGTACCAACGGGCGGCTGACCTGCACCGAGAGACCCTGAAGATGCGGCGCTCGGAACTGGGCGAGTCCCATTCGCAGACGCTGCTCTCGGGCCTTTACTACGCTTGGTCTCTCCGTCTCCTTGGGCAGTACGAGGAGGCGAGGTCCCGCCAGGAACGCAATCTCGGCTTCTGGGAGAGCGCGGACAAATGGCACCCGAACACTCTCCTCGCGGAGCACAGTCTCGCGCTGTGTCTTCGCCGCGCGGGTGACCTGGCACAGGCCGGTGACCGTATGCGGCGCGTCGTGGAACGCAGTCTCCTCAAGCACGGCTCCCGTCACTCCGACACCCTCCACGCACAGGCGGACTACGCCGCCTTCCTGCGCGAGCACGGTGACCTGGCCCAGGCCCACGCTCGGGCCGGTGAGGTGGCCAAGGGGTATCGAGACCTGGTCGGGCCGGCCCACCCGTTCACCATTGGTACGACGGGCAACATCGGCCTGGTCCTGTGGAAGTACGGCGAGCGCGAGGAAGCCCGGCAGATCGCTGAGGAGACTTTGAGCGGGATGACCGATGCCGTCGGTCCGGACCACCCCTGGACCCTCGGTTGTGCTCTGAATCTCTCCGGAGCGCGCAGCCTCGCAGGAGATGAGGAAGGTGCCGTGCAACTCAGTGGCCAGACACTCGCACAGGCCAAGCGGGTACTGGGCGAGGGCCACCCGATGACGCTGTCCTGCAAGGCGGCGCTGTCCGCGGACCTGAGGCTGCTGCGGCGTGGCCCGGAAGCCGAGAGGCTGGAGAGGGAGGCCCTGCGTCAGCTCACGGAGAAGTACGGTTCCAGCCATCCGCACACCAAGGCGGTAGGTCGGCGGGACAGGCCGTACTGGGACTTCGAGCCGCAGCTGACGTGACCGATCCGGGGTGACCGATTCACTTGTGTCGCATGTCATGTGACACACCGTCGCCGAAACTGCTACCGTCACGCCCGTCACACGCGCGGGTCCGCCCGCGTGTCTTTATCTCACCTGGAGAAGGCTTGCCTGTTCCTCGGGGCGTGGCGCCTTCGTTCAGCGCCCAGCGTCGCAATTCCCAGCTGTTGCCGAGTTTCGCCGGTCGGGATCTGGCCATGTTGGCCGCGGGCGCGACGCGACCCGTTCTCGTGGCGGTGGCGGAGACACTGATGCGGCGGGCCGGAGAGCCGGCCCGATGCGCGTTCTACGAGGACTCCCCTTACATCTCGCCGGAGCAGCCGTCCCGCCTCCCCCGCCGGTGACGGTGGCACCGCCTTTCTGGCCCGCGCAAGGGCTCGACGTCGAGGCGGTCCGGCATGCGGCGGGCGTCAGCCCCACCCCGTTCCAGCAGTTCGTGCTGAAGGTCCACAGTCGCTGCAATCTCGCCTGCGCCTACTGCTACGTCTACGAAGGCCCCGACCAGAGCTGGCGCGAACGTCCCCGTGTCGTGCCCGAGGACGTCGTGGACGCGGCTGCCCGGCGTATCGCCGAGCATGCCGCCGCCCACGGGCTGCGTGATGTGCACGTCAACCTCCACGGCGGTGAGCCGCTGCTGTCCGGTCCGGGGCCCCTCGTGCGGTACGTCACCGCTGTGCGGCGGGCCGTTGCCGAGAAGGCCGGCGAGGACGTGTGCCGGGTGCACGTCTCCATGCAGACGAACGCGACCCTTCTCACCGACGCCGTTGTCACGGAACTCGCCGACGCCGGGATCAAGATCGGTGTCAGCCTCGACGGTGGGCTCGCCCGGCACAACAGCCGGCGTGTCGACCGGCGGGGGCGTCCCGCCTGGCCCGCTGCCACCCGGGGGTTACGTGTCCTCGCGCGGTACCCGGACACGTACGCCGGAATCCTCTGCACCATCGATCCCGCGACGGATCCCATCGAGGTCTACGAGTCGCTCCTGGAGTTCGAGCCGCCGAGTCTGGATCTGCTTCTCCCGCACGCCAACTGGTCTGCCCTGCCGCCGAGTACGGGTGCTCCGGCTCCGTACGGAGAGTGGCTCGCGGCCGTATTCGACCAATGGTTTGACGCCGAGCGCATGCGGACGACCATCCGGCTGTTCACCGAAGTGATCGGGCTGCTCATGGGGCTGCCCAGCGGTACCGAGGCGGTCGGCACCTCGCCCGTGGTGGCGGTCGTCGTCGACACCGACGGGGCGATCGAGCAGGTCGACTCGCTCAAGACCACGTACGCCGGTGCTCCGGTCACCGGGCTCGACGTATTCCGGCACGCCTTCGACCAGGCACTCGACCACCCCGGCATCGCCGCCCGTCAGCTGGGGCTGGCCGCGCTCTCGGCCGAGTGTCAGGAGTGTGCCCTGGTTCAGGTGTGCGGCGGTGGCAACTACGCCCACCGCTTCCGGACCGACACCGGTTTCCTGAATCCCTCCGTCTACTGCACCGACCTCGAACATCTGATCAGGCACATTGCCCAGCGGCTCAGTTCGGCGGTCGGTGACGCACGATTGCGGGAGGCCTGAACCGCCGTCAGAATCCCTCTAGGGCGGGGGACCTGAGGGGGCGGGGGATTGAGCAAGGTGTTCATCAGCCACAGCGCGCGCGGCGACACCTATGCCACAGAGGTGCGCTTACAGGTCGTACACGGGCTGCGGGAGCGCGGATACGACGTTCTCGTCGACGCCGAGGGACTGTTGCCGGGGGAGAAGTGGCATCCACGGCTGTACGAGTGGCTGTTGGAGTGCCAGGCCGCCGTCGTCCTGCTCAACAGGGCGGCGCTGGCGTCGGACTGGGTGCACCGGGAAGTCGACATCCTGATGTGGCGGCACCACTTCAACCGTTCGTTCTTCGTGCTGCCCGCGCCGGTCGGAGACGTGACGCCGGAGGACATGCGGGGAGCCCGTTTCGAGGATCTGATGTCCCTTCAGCTCGTGCAGCCGGTGACCGGCGCGGGCGAGAAGGAACCGCCGGATCCCGTCGACGCCGCCGCGGCGATCGTACGGGCGTTCCCGCCGCTGCCGCCGCAGTCCGATGACGACGACCCCGTACAGCGCTGGGCCGAGGACATCACCGCACAGTTGAGCCAGGTACGGACGATGAGCCGGCTCGCCAGCATGGGGCGGGCGCTCGGGCTGCACGACCGGCATCTGGCGGGAGCCCCGGTGAGTGACGTCAGCTGTGGGTTCCTCGCCGCGCAGATGCTGCACACCCATGACGCCGTACGGCTGCGCAACGCCGTTGCCGAGATCGCCCGGCACATGGACAGCACCGCCCTCGACCAGCTCGTCCATCTGGTGCTGCCCGTCTGGATCGACCCCACCTCGGCCCGGCGCGTCCTGCCGGACGACGAGGGGGACGTACCCCGGACCGTGGTCCTCAACGTCCGGAACCCGGACACCGGGGAGTACTACCTCGGGCGGGCCTTCTGCATGGACCACAGCCGGTACACGCCCATCGTGGTGATGGCGCCGCCCCCGGGCGAGGAGGACCCGGAGGAGGAGCTGCGGTACCGGTGCGAGCGGACCATACGGGCGCGGTTCGGAATGACGGACCGGGAACCGCTGGCCAGCGCCCCGCAACTGCCGGACTGCGACACGTATGCGGTCGTCTTCGCCGAGCACTGTTCCCTGGAAGAGGCGGAACGGGTGGTCGACTGGCTGCACGGGCAGATTCCATGGCTGCACATACTTCTCATCCCGAGAGACGAACTGACCGACGACGAACCGAGACCGGGGCGGCTCGCCGAGGCCTCGCTGCTCGTCCCGGAGTTCGGGGCCGACGACGAACGCATCGCGATCAGAGTCGCGTACGGGATGCTCAACGACTGGGGTCACGGCCGGGGCGGGGACGACGGCCGGCCGGGCCGCACCAGGGGGAGGGGATGAGCCCGATGGCCGGACACCAGAGCCCCGGGGAGTGGTTCCGCAGTCCTGACCGGGGGGACGGCGAGATCTATGTGATGTCACCGCGGATCGAGGAAGCGGTGATGGTGGCGCTCGCCACGGGGCGGCCGTTGCTGCTGCGCGGCAGGCCGGGCTCCGGTAAGTCGTCGCTCGCGCCCTTCATCGCCCGGCAGCGCGGATGGCGTTACTACGACCATGTGATCACCTATGCCACTCGGTCGACGGAGCTGTTGTGGCGCTACGACAGCGTCCGTCGGCTCGCCGACGCACAGGCCTACAGGAAGGGGGCGGTCGGGCTCGACGACGCCTCCTATGTGGAGCCGGGAGTGCTGTGGTGGGCGCTGGCACCGCAGTCGGCGCGCCGTCGGGGACGGGCCGTCGGCCAGGCAGTCGTCGGGGGTGAGTGTATGGACCCCTCCGCCGACATCAACGCGGGCCGTAGTCCCGACCATGCCGTCGTACTCATCGACGAGATCGACAAGGCCGACCCGGACGTGCCCAACAGCCTTCTGGTGCCGCTGGGTTCGCATCGGTTCACCGTGGTGGAGACCGGTGCCGAGGTGGGTCTGGAGCCGCCGACCGGGGACATCGACCCACGGTTCGCCCGGCATCTCGTCGTCATCACGACCAATGACGAGCGCGAGTTGCCGCAGGCGTTTCTGCGGCGGTGCGTCGTGGAGTCCCTGCCCGACCACGATGTGCCGAGCCTGGTCAGGATCGCCGAGGAGCACATGAAGACCTGGCACGGGAGCGTCGGCGACGCTGAGCTGCGGCTGGCGGAGGCGCTGGCAGTGGAGCTGGGCAAGGTGCGGGAACAGGCGATGACGATCGGGCTGCGGGAGCCCAGTACCGCCGAGTTCCTGGACGCGCTGCGTGCCTGCCTCACGCTCGGTATTCCTCTTGGCAGCGAGCGCTGGGAATGGCTGAAGAACTGCGTTCTGATCAAGCGTCAGCAGATCGCGGGAGACGAGTGGTGATGTCATGTCGATGAGGCCGGTGACGCGGGAGATCTGGCTGGGCGACGTGGCCCGGGCCGCCACCACGCTCGGCATGACCGATCAGGCGGGGTGGGAGCGGGTGGCCGCGCTGCTCGGCCTCGGCCCGGGCGGCGAGCCCCTGCCCGTCGCCGAACCGCCGAGAGACGTCACGGACCTCCCGCCCCCGCCCACCGACCCGGGGCGGGCCGGCCTGACGGGAGACGGCGAGCCGGAGCCGTACGCCGAGCCGTCCGGCGCCCCCCGACGGACAGTGGCCGACGAGGAGTCCACGCTGCTCGTGCCCGTGGGCCACCGGCCGCCGCGCCGCACCGGCTGGGCCGTCGACCCGCTCCCCGCGCCCCGGTCCACGCCCGCCGCGGAGGCCGGTGCACCGTCGCACCTTCCGCTGCTGGCCCCCCGCTCCACCGCCGCCGTACTCCATGCCGCGCTGGCCCGGGTCACGCCGGAGGGAGACCTGGACGTCGAGCGGGCCGCCGACCACATGGCTCGTGGGCTGCCTCTCGCGGAGATCCCGCGCCGTCCGCTGCCGACCCTGCGCTACGGAGTGCAGATCCTCGCCGACATCTCCGCCTCCATGGAACCCTTCGCCCGGGATGTCGAGGACGTCATCGAACAGGTCCGCAGCCTCGTCGGCGTCGCCGGAACCCGGGTGCTGCGCTTCGCCGACTGCCCGTCCCGAGGCGTCGGCGCGGGCCCGCGCGGCACCTGGCGGCCCTACCAGCCACCCCAGCACGGCACGCGGGTACTCCTGCTGTCCGGCCTGGGCAGGATCGGCCCGGTGTTCGACCCGCACCGCGGCACCGAACGCGAATGGCGGGAGATCCTGCTCCGGATCAGGCAGCACGGCTGCGACACGGTCGCCCTCGTGCCGCTTCCCGAACGGCTCTGGCCCGCCTGGTGGCAGTCCCGGTTACGGGTGGTGGCCTGGGACCGGGGGACCACCGTCGGGCGGGTTGTCGGAGGGCTGCGATGAGGTTCCGGGGAAGCGGCGCGGGTGGTCCCCCATGAGCCCCCCGGCCCGCCAGGGCCATGAACTCGCCGTCCTGCTCAGCGTCGCGAGCCGCATCGAGCCCGAGCTGATGCGTGCGGTACGCATCACGGTGGCGCCGCTGCTCGATGTCTCGGCCGAGGTCGACCTGTGGTTCGGGAACCTTGTGGAGCGGCGCGGGTACGGCTACGTCTCGCTCCGCGGCGACCTGTTGCCGTCGCTGCGTGCCGAACTCGCCGACCGGCTCGCCGGTTCACCGTCCGGGGCACCCGTGCACACCCTGTGGTCCGTGATCGAACGGCTGCACAAGAACCGTTCGCCGGCGCTGTTCGCCGAGGAGTGGGCGACCTGGCTCGCGATCCGGGACGGTGCGGGCGCCGACCTGGCAATCGAACGCGCGCTGAAGCCCGCCCTGCGGGCCCTGGTCGAGCAGGGTCGGGACGGGGTCGCCCGCTGGTTCGCCGGTGCCTGGCCGCGGCTGCCCGAGCCGGTCCGCCGTACCACCACCGCCTGGCAGCTCGCCACGGTCACCAGCGCCCGGCTGTCCGGCGTGACCCTGCGTCCCGAGCTTCCGGAACGCCTCTCGGTCACCGACATCGGGCTGATCGCGGCCCGGTTGCCCCGTGTCGCGCTCCGGGTACGCCGGTACGGGCCGGATCTGCTGCTCGGTGAACGGGCCGACGGTGTGGGCGGGTTCACCATCGAGGTTCCGGACACCGACCCCAGAGTGCTGGACCTGCTCGACGACCCGCTGCCCCGCACCCTGCTGGCGAGCCGGGGCACCACTGTCACCGAGCGCGTCGGCTGGGGGCCGGTGCAACTGCTCGCGGCCGACGGCGCCGTGTACGCCCTGCCCGCCCCCAGCCCCGTACTCGAACAACCGGCGCGGGCGCGGAGGTCCGCCGAACCCGACCGGCGGATCACCGTCGCCCACACCGGTGCCAGCCAGGCCTGGGGCACCTGGGTCGCCGACCAGGCGGAGGACGCGGGGTTCGGCGTGACGGCGGTGACATGGCACCCGGACCCCGGGCGGATGCTGTGGGACGAACTCGGTGAACTGCTGCGTGGACCGGGGCGGACACTGCTCGTGCTGGGGGACACCGACTGCCGGCTCGGCGGGCGCGGAGACGCCGAATGGAACGCGGCCCTGCCCGAAGCCGCCGCCGACTGGCCGGGGCAGCTGGCGGCAGTGCTCGTCGGCGCGGGCGAACGGCCCGCCGCCGTCGGGGCGTTGCCCCTGGCCGACCTGCGCGGAGTCGACCAACGCGAGGCCGTACGCCGCCTGTTCGCCCTCCTCGGTACGCCGCTGACGGAGACCGGCACCGGAAGCGACGACCGCCGAACCGTCGATCCGCGGTTCCCCGGCACCGCACCCGCCGTCTCCAACGCCCCGCACCGCAACCCCCGGTTCACCGGGCGGGAAACACTGCTCGCCCGGATACGGCAGACCCTGCTCGCCCCCGGCCCGGAACCCGGTGCGGCCGACCGCCACCGCTGTGTGCTGCTCGGCCCGTCCGGGACGGGCAAGACGCAGACGGCCACCGAGTACGTCCACCGGTACGGCAACGAGTACGACGTCGTGTGGTGGATCAGCGCCGGCTTCCAGGGCACGGCCCGCGAGCAACTCTCCGAACTCGCACCGAAGTTGGGCCTCACCGCCGGGCAGGGGATCGGCAACCGGATCCGCGCGGTCCAGGCGGCGCTGCGCATCGGACAGCCGCACCACCGCTGGCTGCTGGTGCTGGACCGTGCCGACGACATGACCGAGATCGAGGACCTGCTCCCAGAGGGTGTGGGGCACGTCCTCATCACCTCCAACAGCCGCGCCTGGGCCGACAACGACCGCGTCCACCGCATCGACGTACCCACCTTCTCCCGCGCGGAGTCGATCGCGTACACGAGGAGTCGCGCCCCCCGGCTGAACCTCGCCGAGGCCGATCTGCTCGCGGAAGCCGTGCAGGACCTGCCGCTGCTGCTGTCCCACACAGCGGCCTGGCTGGACGCCCACCCCATGCCCGTCGCCGAGTACCTGGAACTCGTCCACAACGGTCACTCGGCCAGGCTGGAGCACCCGGGCGGGGTCGGCGATGCGGCCGAGTATCCGCGGGCGCTGGAGAGCAGTTGGTCGATCACGCTGGAGTCGCTTCAGCGACGCCATCCGGTGGCTGTCGAACTACTCGGACTCTTCACCTGCTTCTCGCCGGACTCCGTCCCCGTACGGCTGCTGCGGACGGAGTATCCGGCCGGCCTGGCGCCGCGCATCGCGGCCCTGGCTCCCGACCGCCAGGCATGGGACGGGGCGCTGCTGATGCTGGCGGAGACGTCGGCGGTGCGACTGGTGTTCGGCGAGGACGGGGTCGAGCGGGCCGAGGTGCACCACTTCTACCACTCCCTGCTGAGGGACGGCCTCAGCGAGGACGAGCGGGATCTGTACTCGCAGGTCGCGTGTGGTGTGCTGGCGGCTGCCGATCCGGGCGACCCGCTCGACACCCGGACATGGTCGCGCTACGCCGAGTTGATTCCGCATCTGGAGATCTCCGGAGCGTTGGACAGTACCCGGGACGCGGTGTCACGACTGGTCCTGAACTGTGTCGAGTACCTGCGCGGCCGTGGTGAGGCACGCACAGGTCTACGGCTGTGCGAACTGGCCATCGCGCGATGGCACAGCCGGATGCCGCCGGACAGCAGCGAGATGCTCATCCTCACCCACCAGCACGCGAACATGCTCCGGCGGATGGGGCGTTACCGGGAGGCGGAGGCCGTGGGGCGGACAGTCGTCGATCGGCTGTCGGCACGGCGGCAGGCCGAGGACCACGAACTGCTGCGCGCCAAGAACGGGTTGGGCGGAACCCTGGTGGCGTTGGGGGCGTATCGCGAGGCGTACGAGCTGTGCGAGGACATCGTTCGGGTCGAGACGGCGGTGTACGGAGTCAGGAGAGTCCGGAGCAGGCAGACCCTGTCCAACCTCGCCAACGTGCTGGGCCTGCTCGGGCGTTACGACGAATCGCTGAAGTCGTACACCTCGATAGTCGAGCGGCTGCGGGAAGAACTGGGCCACAGACACTACCGAACGCTCTACAACGAACTGCGCTGCTGCTGGACGCTGCGCCTCCTAGGCCACTACGGGGAGGCTCTCGTCCGGCAAGAGGCAAACCTGAGCGACTACCACCAACTCATGGGCCGTTACGGCGTCAACCCGATGGTCGCCGAACACAACCTGGCCCTGTGCCTGCGCCGCTCCGGCCAACTGCCCCTAGCCGAGCGGAACATGCGTGAGGTCGTCGACCTCGCCCGCCAGCTCTACGGCCCCCGCCACCCCCAAGCCCTCTTCGTCGCCGCCGACTACGCCTCCCTGCTCCGCGAACACCGCGACCTGGACCGCTCCTGGACCCTCGCCGACCGGGTCGCCGGCGACTACGCGGACCTGCTGGGCAACGCCCACCCCTTCTCCGTGGGCACTGCGGGCAATGTCGGTCTGACGCTCTGGGAGTCGGGGGACCGGGACGAGGCGCTCCGCATCGCCGAGCGCGCACTGCGCGGGATGACCGCCGCGATGGGCGCCGACCACCCCTGGACGCTGGGCTGTTCGCTGAATGTCGCTGGAGCGCGCAGCCTTGTGGGGGACCCTGAGGGGGCCGCCGGTTACAGCCGCGACTGCATGGCACGGTCGGCGCGGGCGGTGGGCAGCGCGCATCCTCTCACCCTGATGGGCAAGGCGGCACTCGCGGCCGACCTGCGCTCGCTGCGGCAGACCGATGCCGCCGACCGCCTGGAGCGGGAGACGCTCGGGCAGCTCGTCGAGGCGCTGGGGGCGGACAGCCCGTTCACCCTGGCGGTGCGCCAGGGTGAACGGCCCTACTGGGACTTCGAACCGCAGCCTGAGTGACTGCGGTCACCGGGTCACAGCTACCGTTACGGCTTCCGAGCCACCGCCCCGTACATCGCGATGTCCTCGTCCCTGATCCCCTCGCCGCTCGTCTCGTCCGGGTGCCACTTGTGGACCTGGACGATGCCCGGCTCGATCAGCTCCAGGCCCTCGAAGAACTCCTCGGCCTCCGGGAACGTACGCAGGCGCATCGGCATGTTGCGGGCCTTGTACTCGCGGGCGACCCGGCCCACCTCCTCCGGGGCGAACTCGGCGGTGCCGATGGACATCGCCAGGTAGCTGCCGGAGGGGAGGGGGTCGAGGAGGCGGCGGACGATGCCCACCGCGTCGTCCTCGTCCAGGACGAAGTGGACGATCGCGATCACCGTGAGCGCGACCGGCTTGGTCAGGTCGAGGGTCTCGCGGAAGTCGGGGGAGTCGAGGATGGCCTCCGGGTGCTGGAAGTCGGCCTCGATGTACGCCGTCCTGCCCTCGGGCGTGCTGGCCAGCAGCCCCTGGGAGAGGGTGAGGACGATCGGGTCGTTGTCGACGTAGACCACCCGGGACTCGGGCGCCACCGACTGGGCGATCTCGTGCAGGTTGGGCGAGGTCGGGATGCCGGTGCCTATGTCGAGGAACTGGCGAATGCCCACTTCCTTGGCCAGGTAGGCCACCGCGCGGTTCATCCAGTCGCGGTTGGCCTTCATGTGGATCGGCAGGGCGGGCCACTCGTGCGACATGGCGTCGCCCGCTTCCTTGTCGGCGGGGTAGTAGTCCTTACCGCCGAGGATGTAGTCGTAGATCCGCGCGGAGTGTGCGTTCTCCGTGTCGATCCGGTCGGCCGGCCATCCGTTGTCGGGCACGCCGCCCCTCCCATTCAGGTCGTGAGTCTGAGTCAAGTCTCAGTAGAAGCAAAGCAGTTCGGTTGATCAGAGCAGGAAGTCTGCTGCACCCGCCTTCACACCGGCCAGAAAACTCGTCATCTCGCGCGGGGTGAAGACCAGGGCCGGGCTGTCGGGATCGGTGGACTGCCGGACGGCGACCCGGCCGTCGGCGAGCTTCATCACTTCGACGCAGGCGCCGCCCGCGTCGTCGCTCCACGGCTTCGACCAGCCCCGGGCGCCGAGTTCACGTGCGGGCATGCCATTGCGTACGGGGTGGTGGGAGTGACTGGAGTGGGTGTTCGGGTGGTGGGGGTGTGTGGGGTGGTGCATGTCAGAGCTCCTTGCGAATCGCACCGAGGATGGCCTCGGTCTTTCTGGCGGGCGCCGACTGCGCGCCCAACCGGTCCAGAGCCTCGCGATAGACGACGACATCGTCGGCCTTGTCGAGATACACCGCGCCGACCAGACCGCTCAGATAGACGATGTCCGGCAGCTCGGGTGCCCTGAAACGGAAGAGATGGAACGCTCCGGCCCGCATCGCGGGATGCGGACCGTTGCCGAACGGCATGATCTGCAAGGTCACATGAGGCAGCTCGTTCATCGCGATCAGATGGTCGATCTGCGCGCGCATCACCTCCGGACCGCCGACCGGCCACCGCAGCACGGTCTCGTCCATCACGATCCACACGCGCGGCGGCGACTCGCGCGTGAGCAACTCCTGGCGTCGCAGGCGCAGTGCCACCCGGCGGTCCGTCGCCTCCGACGAGGCGTGCGGATTGCCGGCCCCCAGCAGTGCACGCGCGTAGTCCGCCGTCTGGAACAGACCCGGCACGAACTGCGATTCGTACGCACGGATCTGCAACGCGGCCTGTTCCAGGCTCAGATACGCGGCGAACCAGTCGGGCAGTACGTCCCGGTAGTTGTGCCACCAGCCGCGTTTGTTGGCCTCGCGGACCGACTTGAGGAACGTGTCGATCTCCTGCTGGTCCGTCACCCCGTACGTCTGCAGCAGTTTCTCGACGTCCGGCAGGCGGAGCCGGGCCACCTTGGCGGCTTCCATCCTGCGGATCGTGGAGTGGCTGACACCGATCGCCACACCCGCGTCCTCGTACGTGAGGCCGGCGCGCGTCCGCAGCTCCTCCATCTGTCTGCCGAGGATCATGCGCAGGACGGAGGGGGCGCCACCCCAGTCGGTCTCCGCGGTCACACCTACCCCCTCACACCGGGCTCAGGGTCGCAGTCTGTCACGATCATCTTTCGACGGGAGCAGCATGCACCGCACGAATTGCAAATTTCAACTTGCTGGTTGCGAGCCGTTGTTGTCAGGTGTCACAGTGTTCGTACCTTCCCGGAAACGGTGAACGACGAGTCTGAATGGCCCTGTTGGGGGAGAAGGGGCTGCAACCTGCGCTTATTCGACGCGGGTTGACCTACTCGTGGCTCGCGTCGGGGTGGCGTCGCACCGGCCAGGGTGCGCAGGCAGACGAAAGGCGAACGGCGATGGCTCCGCCCTCCCTCCCCCAGCCACTCGGCCGACTGCCCAGGGACAGGCTCGCCGGCGGCCCCTCCAAGTACTCTCCGCAGTCGGGCATGTTCGCTCTGCCCGCGACGCCCGTCTCCGTGGGCGCGGCCCGCCGGAAGGTGCGCGACCTGCTCGACACCTGGGGCGTCGGCGCCGACACCACCGACAACGTCCTCCTGATGACTTCCGAACTCGTCACCAACGCCCTCACCCACACCGCCAGCGAGCGCGTCGTGTGCCGGCTGCGTCTGTCCGCCGGGCGGCTGCACATCGAGGTCGAGGACGAGAACCGCGGCGGGACCCTGCCGGCCCAGCGCATACCCGGCCCCGACGAACAGTGCGGACGCGGACTCCTGCTGGTCGGCATGCTGAGCAGCGACTGGGGCGTCCGCGACGCCCCGCACGGCTCCGGACGCATTGTCTGGGCCGAACTCCCGCTAGAGGAAGCGGAGGTGACGGACGCCACTACTGGCCCGGCGGCATCACCCTCCGTCGCGGCATCGTCCCCCGGCTCGGGCTCGCCCTCCGCCTCGACCTCGACCTCGACTTCGCCCCCCGGTTCGGGCTCGCCCTCCGGCTCGGGCTCAGCTTCCGGCGAGACCTCTGCTCCTGCCGAGAGCACGACCTCCGTGACCGCCGAGCCCCCCGCCCCACCTGCCGCGCCCGACGCCCCGGCACCGGTCAGACCCGACCCCGTCTTACCCCCGACGCCACCCGCCGCCCACGCGGCACAGGTCGCAGCACCGGCTCCCTGGCAGCCGCCGGCCCCGCACCGCACCCGGCCCGTCCCCCACTCGGCCGAAGGAACCGCCTCACATGGACCGTATGGAACAGCAGCGCCGCACCACCCCCCGTACTCCCGTTCCTGACCCGCGCCCGCTCGGCCCGGTCACCCACCTCACGCTCCCGCCGTTCTACGCACCTCCCGCAACAAAGTCCCGGCGTGAGCGCCTCGGCATCCCTGACGCCCCCGGTGATATCCGCCACGGTTCGGCAGCGCCCCAAAGGGGCGCGGGGAACTGCGCGACCAGCCACGACGGCGCCGCAGCGAACCGACAAAACCTCGCGGCGACCGCCGCGCTCGGCTGCGACGCCGTCGGGACGCCCCGTGAGCACGGGCAGCGGATCATGGACAGCCTGCCCCGCGTCGGCTGTGTCTTCGCCGACGACCAGCGCTGGTGGTGGATCGTGCCGTCCGGCTCCCACGTCGGAGTCACCTGGCCGCCGAGCACCCGCTACGCGATCGGCGCCCAGCTCGCCGACCCGTCCTGGACCCGGACCCGACCGGCGTCCCCGTCCGTCCGGCCCCGGCTGATCCACAGCCCCGAGGACGGCTCTCCGTACACCCCGCCGATACCGCTGTACTTCCTCGCCTGCCGACTGGCCGGCAGCGTTCCGAGCTGGTCGCTCGGCACCGGCGGCTGATCCCGCCAACTCCCTTGCGAATCCCCTGAGGCGAAAGGCCTCGGGGGATCTTGACGGCACAAATGTTACCGGTAACATCGATGCCGTCCCCGCACCGGAGCGAGGACGAGTCAGCCGCGTTCTCGACCACAGGTGACGGGAGTCCACGTGACCGACCAACCGACGGGACGACCGACGGTCACCGAGCGACACAGCACTCCCGGCAACCCGGCTGCTCCCGTCTTCAGCCCCGCCGCCGTGGTCGCCTCCTGCGTCGGCTTCGTGCTGATCGGGGCCCTCCAGGCCCTGTACGGTCCGGCGATCCCGGCCTTCCGCGACGAGTTCGGGCTCTCCCCGTCGGCCGCCGGTCTCGGGCTGAGCGCCCACTTCGTCGGCGGGGTCGCCGGAGTGCTCCTCTTCGACCGGCTGTACGTCCGGATCGGCAACCGGCGTGTCCTCGGCAGCTCGTACGTCCTGATGGCCGTCGGCGCCGCGGGCTTCGCGCTGGCGCCGAACTGGCCCGCCGCGCTGGCCGCCGCCCTGCTCGCGGGGCTCGGCTTCGGCGGTATCGACTACGGCCTCAACCAGCTGTTCGCGGTCGGCTTCGGCAACCGTTCGACGGCGATGCTGAACATCCTCAACGCCCACTTCGGCATCGGCGCGATCCTCGGCCCGGCGCTGATCGGCGCGGTCGGCTCGGAGCACTATCCGGCCGTTTTCCTCGCCTTTTCCCTCGCCAACCTGCCCCTGCTGCTGTGCCTTCGGGGCGTACGGGAACACGTACCGCAGTCGACCCCCGCACCCGAGTCCGGCGCCCCCGGAGGGCAGGTGCTCGCCCGCAGCCTGGGCTCCGTACTCGGTGTCTTCGTCACCCTCTATGTCCTGCACGTCGGCATCGAGGCGGGCGTCGGCGGCTGGGAGCCGACACACCTGGAGACGGTCGGATACGGCGCCGGAGCCGCCGCCACGGCCACCTCCGTGTACTGGCTGATGATGACGATCGGCCGTTTCCTGGTCGCGCCGCTCGCCCTGCGCTACTCAGCCCAGTCGATCATCGCGGTGTCCTGCGCCGGTATGACCGTCTGCCTGCTGCTGGCCGCGATACCCGGACTCGCCCCCTACGCCTACGCGGGCGTCGGCCTCTTCATCGCGCCGATCTTCCCCACCGGGCTCCCCTGGCTGAACCGGGCCGCCCCGCGCGCCCGGAGGGCCGGTGCCGTGGTCATCGCCGCGTCGATGGCCGGGGGAGTGGCCGCCGGACCGGTGCTCGGCAAGGCCATCGAGTGGTCCGGCGTACGGGCCGTGCCGCTGCTCCTCGGCGGGGTCTCGGCGCTGTGTCTGGCGGCCACGGCCTGGCTGATCCGGGCGACTCGGGCCCACTGAATCCCCCTCTCAGCACCCTCGCTCACCAACCACCTCCAGCGAACCGGCTGGAGTCCACGAACCGAAGGGAAGCCCCCGCATGCCCGCCCTGACAACGACGTCCGACGGTTTCCTGCTGCACGGCGAGCCGTTCCGGATCATCTCCGGCGCGATGCACTACTTCCGCGTCCACCCCGACCAGTGGGCCGACCGGCTGCGCAAGGCCCGGCTGATGGGCCTCAACACCGTGGAGACGTACGTCCCCTGGAACCTCCACCAGCCCGAGCCCGGCACCCTCGCCCTCGACGGCATCCTCGATCTGCCGCGCTATCTGCGGCTGGCCAAGGCGGAGGGGCTGCACGTCCTGCTGCGGCCAGGCCCGTTCATCTGCGCCGAGTGGGACGGCGGCGGGCTGCCCTCCTGGCTCACCACCGACCCCGACATCCGGCTGCGCTCCAGCGACCCCCGTTTCACGGGTGCCATCGACCGCTATCTGGACCTCCTGCTGCCGCCTCTGCTGCCCTACCTCGCCGAGTCCGGCGGTCCCGTCATCGCGGTGCAGGTGGAGAACGAGTACGGCGCGTACGGCGACGACGCCGCGTATCTCGAACACCTCGCGGAGGCCCTGCGCTCGCGCGGGATCAGGGAGTTGCTCTTCACCTGCGACCAGGCCAACCCCGAGCACCTGGCGGCGGGCAGCCTTCCCGGGGTGCTCACGACCGGCACCTTCGGCAGCAAAGTCGCCGCGTCCCTGGAGCAGTTGAGAGCGCATCAGCCCGAAGGGCCCCTGATGTGCGCGGAGTTCTGGATCGGCTGGTTCGACCACTGGGGCGAGGAGCACCACGTCCGGGACGCGGCCGACGCCGCCGCCGACCTGGACCGGCTGCTCTCCGCGGGCGCGTCCGTCAACATCTACATGTTCCACGGCGGCACCAACTTCGCCTTCACCAACGGCGCCAACCACGACCACGCCTACCAGCCCATGGTCACGTCCTACGACTACGACGCCGCCCTCACCGAGAACGGCGACCCGGGACCGAAGTACCACGCCTTCCGCGAGGTGATCGCCCGGCACGCGCCCGTCCCCGACGAGCCGGTACCCGCGCCGAGTCGCAAACTCCCGCCCATCGGAGTGGAGTTGGGGCAGCAGGTGCCTCTGCTGCCCAACGTTGGGCTCCTCGCCAAGCCCGTGCGCACCGAGGAACCGGCGACCATGGACGAGCTGGGGCTGCGTGCCGGGTACGTCCTCTACCGCACCACCGCTCCCCTCTCGGGCGACGGGCTGCTGCACTTCGCCGGCGGAGTGGGCGACCGGGCTCAGGTGTTCGTCGACGGCGCCCCCGTCGGCGTACTCGAACGCGAGCGGCACGACGAGACCCTGCCCGTCCGGATTCCCTTCGCCGGAGCGGCAGTTGACGTGCTCGTCGAGAACATGGGCGGGGTCAACTACGGGCCGCGCATCGGCTCCCCGAAGGGCCTTCTCGGGGCGGTCACCTTCAACGGCACCGCCCTGCACGGCTGGGACAGCCACCCCCTTACCCTCGACGACCTCAGCGCACTGCCCTTCGTGCCCTCCGACGCGGCCCCGGCGACCCAACCCGCCTTCTACAAGGGCACGTTCGAGGTCCAGGCCCCCGCCGACACCTTCCTGTCGCTGCCCGGCTGGACCAAAGGGCAGGCCTGGATCAACAACTTCCACCTCGGCCGTTACTGGAACCGTGGCCCGCAGCGCACCCTTTACGTCCCCGCGCCCGTACTGCGCCCGGGCGCCAACGAATTGGTGCTCCTTGAGCTGAACGCCACCACCTCCGCGCAGGCGCTGCTCACCGACACCCCCGACCTCGGACCGGTGAAACCGTGACCCACCACTCCCTCCGGGTCCCCGCGCCCGCCGGACCCCCGCTCACCGGCCACCTCCCCTTCGCCGACGCGCCGGGAGCCGTCGACCCGATCGAGGTGACCAGCCGTTGGTTCACCCGTGGCGGACGCCCCTGGTTCCCCGTCTCCGGCGAGTTCCACTACTCCCGCTACCCGGCCGGGGAGTGGGAGGAGGAGCTGCTGAAGATGAAGGCCGCCGGGGTGACGGCAGTCGCCAGCTACCTCATCTGGATCCACCACGAGGAGATCGAGGGCCGGGTCAGCTTCGACGGCGACCGCGATCTGCGCCGCTTCGCTGAACTCTGCGCCCGCCACGGCCTCGACTTCATCCCGCGCATCGGGCCCTGGAGCCACGCCGAGGTACGCAACGGCGGCCTGCCCGACTGGCTGCTCGCCCGCACCCACGCACCCCGCACCGACGACCCCGCCTATCTGGGACCCGTACGCGGCTGGTTCGCGGCGATCGCCGAGCAGTTGAAGGGGCTCGACCGGGCGCACGGCG
Source organism: Streptomyces sp. NPDC000878 (assembly GCF_053599695.1). Classification (NCBI taxonomy): domain Bacteria; kingdom Bacillati; phylum Actinomycetota; class Actinomycetes; order Kitasatosporales; family Streptomycetaceae; genus Streptomyces; species Streptomyces sp. NPDC000878. The sequence goes on from NZ_JBSFMT010000035.1 coordinate 57,724, forward strand.
GCCCGATCGTCGCCATCCAGATCGAGAACGAGCTGTACGACCAGCCCGGCCATCTCCTCACCCTGAAGCGGATGGCGCAGGAGGCCGGGCTGAGCGCACCGCTCTGGACCTCGACGGCCTGGGGCGGGGTCCGACTCCCGCCCGACGAACTGCTTCCGCTGTACGGCGGCTACACCGAGACCTTCTGGACCGAGTGGGACGGCGGCTGGTCCGACACCTGCCGCAAGCACTTCTTCTTCACCCACCAGCGCGACGACGAGGGCATCGGCTCCGACCTGCGCCCGACACACGTACGGGGCGGAGAACCGGCGCCGACCGACCGATTCCCCTGGGCCACCTGTGAGTTGGGCGGCGGGATGGCCGTGGCCTACCACCGCCGCCCACGTGTCGACGCCGCCGACATCGGCGCGCTCGGGCTCACGAAGATCGGGTGCGGCTCGGTCTGGCAGGGCTACTACATGTTCCACGGCGGCACGAATCCCGCCGGTGAGCTGACCACCCTCCAGGAGTCCCACGCCACCGACTACCCGAACGACCTCCCTGTCCTGACGTACGACTTCCAGGCGCCGCTCGGCGAGTACGGGCAGTACCGGCCCTCGTACGACGAACTGCGCCTCCAGCACCTGCTGTTGGCGGACTTCGGCGAGCGCATCGCACCCATGGAGTCCGTGCTGCCCGAGCGGCAGCCGGCCGGGCAGGACGACCGGGAGACGCTGCGATGGGCCGTGCGCAGTGACGGTGACTCCGGTCTTCTCTTCGTCAACAACCATCAGCCGCACGAGCCGTTGCCCGACCATCCGGACACGTCGTTCACGGTCGGGTTTCCGGAAGGGCCCGAACTGACCGTGCCCAGCGCGCCGGTGACGGTTCCTCAAGGTGCCTATTTCTGCTGGCCGTTACGGCTCGACGTGGCCGGACTGCGGCTCGACTGGGCCACCGCTCAGCCGGTGTGCACGGTCGACGTCAACGGACGTACCGTCCTGGTGCTCGTCGCCACGGACGGGATTCCCGTCGAACTGGCCCTGGATGTCCGGACGTTGAGGTATGTGCACACGCCCATGGGGAAGGTCGGGTCCGCCGACGGGCGCTTCCTCGTCACCGGGCTGCGGCCCGGGACCGATGCCCTCGTCGAGGTCGGCACGCTGGACGGCGGACAGGTCGGCCTGCTGGTGCTGGACGCGGCGACGGCCCGTACCGCCTACCGGGGTGTGGCCTGGGGCGCCGAGCGGCTGGTCCTGTGCGACGCCGGGGACGGGGTCGTCTTCGACGAGCCGGCCGGGGAGGTGCGGTTGCACAGCTCGGCGGCGGAGACCTCCTTCGCCGTACTGCCCGCGCCCGGACGGGCTCCCGGCGAGAACCTGGCCGTGACCGCCGACGGGGTGTTCACCCGCTACACGCTCCCCACGGGTGGCGACTCGGGCACCCTCGACGTCTCTCTCCTCCGGGCCGCCGGACCCGCTCCCGACATCGTCACCGGCGTACAGGACCGGGCCAGTGCGCCCGCCGACAAGTACTTCGACACGGCTGCCGCCGAGTACCTCATCGACGTACCGGACGAACTCCCGCGCAGGGGAACGCTGTTGCGCGTCCACTGGACCGGAGACGTGGCCCGTGCCTACGTCGGGGACACGCTGGTCGCCGATCAGTTCTACGCGGGGCGGGTCTGGGAGATCGCCCTCGACCGGATCCCGGACGGCGCCCTGCGCGTGAAGGTGCTGCCGTTCGCCGCCGAGACACCCGTGTACCTGCCGGTGCCCGCACCGGTGGGGGAGGCCGGGATCTCGCGCGTTGAATGGGTCACCGTACGGACTCAGGTGATCGTCGTGTAGGTCCCGGTCGGTGGTGAGCGTCGCCCGGCGGCCTATCCTGTGGGCCAGCCGGGCGGGGCACGACCGCCACCCACGGGACGAAGCCGAAGGAAGCATCCCCATGACCCGAAGTGCCGGTGGCGGCGCCGCTCCCAAGGGACGCAGCCGGCGCAACTTCGCGGGAACGCGGCCGGTGATGGACGACGTGGCGCGGCTGGCCGGTGTCTCCAAGCAGACCGTGTCGCGGGTGCTCAACGACAACCCCGCCGTGCGGGCCGAGACCCGGGAAGCCGTCCTCGATGCCATGCGCTCGCTCGGGTACCGGCCGAGCCGCAGCGCGCGTTCGCTGGCCAGCGGGCGGACCCGGATGCTCGGGGTGATCTCCTTCGACGCGGCCCGCTACGGGCCCGCCTCCACACTCACCGCGATCAACACCGCGGCCCAGGAGGCGGGTTACCTGGTCAGCTCCATCGCCCTCGACACCGCCGACCGGGACACCGTCGTCCAGGCCGTGGACCGGCTGTCGGCGGAGGGCGCCGACGGGGTCATCGCCATCGCCCCGCAGCGCCGGGTGGGCAAGGCGCTCGCCGAGGCCCACCTCGACACCCCCCTCGTCGTGATGGACAACGCCCTGGGCGACGACACCCCCATGGTCACCGCCGACTCCCGGGGCGGAGCGCGCGCGGCCACCGAACACCTGCTCGACCTCGGCCACCGTACGGTCCGGCACATCGCCGGGCCGACCGGCTGGACCTCCGCCGAACGCCGGGCCGCGAGCTGGCGCGAGACCCTGGAGAAGGCCGGGGCCGAGGTGCCCGAGCCGCTCGTCGGCGACTGGAGCGCCGACTCCGGCTACGAACTGGGCCGGCGACTCGCCCGCGATCCGGACGTCACCGCCGTCTTCGCCTCCAACGACCAGATGGCGCTCGGCGCGCTGCGCGCCTTCCACGAGGCCGGCCGTCGGGTCCCGGACGACGTCAGCGTCGTCGGCTACGACGACATCCCGGAAGCCGCCCATCTGCTGCCCCCGCTCACCACCATCCGCACCGACTTCCAGGAGATCGGCACGTGTTCGCTGCGGCTGCTCCTGGCGCGGATCGACGGCCGGGCGGACCCGGACACGGGCCTTGTCACGGTCATCCCGGCCCACCTCATCGTGCGGAGCAGCACGGGCCCCGTACGGGCCTAAACTGGCCCGGTGGTAACAGGTACGGGCAGCTCCGGTTCCGACGATCCGTCCGCCGAGGTGCTGGCGGAGGCCGCCGGGGCCTTCGGGCTGCTCGCCTCACCCGCCCGGCTGCACATCGTGTGGGCGCTGGCGCAGGGCGAGAGCGATGTGAGCGGGCTCGCCGAGCGGGTCGGCGGCGCGCTGCCCGCCGTGAGCCAGCACCTCACCAAACTGAAGCTCGCCGGGCTCGTCCGGTCGAGGCGCGAAGGGCGCCGGCAGGTGTACTTCGTCGACGACCCGGACGTCGTGACCGTCGTACGGCTGCTGGTCGGGCGGCTGACCGACCGCGCCGAGCACACCCCCGTACGGCACCTCCGTGGAGTCTGATCTTCGGACGCCGCACCGACTCGACGACTTCCCGCGCGGTCTGACCGACGACGAGGCCGAGGCGCGGCTGGCGGACGTCGGGGAGAACGTGGTCCCGGCCGCCCGTCCGATCCGCCGGCCCGTCCGGTTCGTACGGAGTCTGCGGGACCCCTTCACCGCCGTACTGCTCTGCCTCGGGCTCGTCTCGGCGGGCGTCACCGCCTGGGGGACGGCCTCGGTGATCGTGTCCCTGGTCGCGGTCAGCTGTGTGCTGCGTGCCTCGGGCGAGCATCGGGCGGAACGTTTCCTCAGCGGGTTGCGCGAGCTGGTCGCCGGTACAGCGACCGTCCTGCGCCGCCCGGCGGCGGGCGGGCCGCCGCTCGCCCGGGAGATCCCGGTCGCCGAACTCGTGCCCGGCGATGTGATCCGGCTCGGGCCCGGTGACCTGGTCCCGGCGGACGTACGGCTGCTGCGCGCGACCGGGCTGACCGTGCGCCAGGCGCCGCTCACGGGTGAGTCGACGCCGGTGGCGAAGGGCGTACGGCCGGATGCGGCGGACCGGGGCGTGTTCGCGCGGCCCGAGCTGTGCTTCCAGGGCAGTGCCGTCGCCTCGGGGAGCGCCACCGCCGTGGTGGTGGCCACGGGGGCGCGTACGCGGTTCGCGGGCGCGCATGGTGAAGCCGTACGCCGGGAGGGGAGCGCCTTCGACCGGTCGCTGCACGGGGTCTCCTGGGTGCTGATCCGGTTCATGCTGCTCGCCCCGCCGCTGGTGCTGATGGCGAGCGCGGCACTGCGCGGGCAGGGGCCCGAGACGCTGCCCTTCGCCGTCGCGGTGGCGGTCGGGCTGACGCCCGAGATGCTCCCCGTCGTCGTCAGCACCTGTCTGGCGCGCGGGGCCTCGGGGCTCGCCCGAGCCCACGGTGTCGTGGTGAAACGGCTGCCCGCGCTGCACGACCTGGGCGCGGTCGACGTCCTGTGCCTCGACAAGACCGGCACCCTCACCCGGGACCACCTGGTCGTCGAACGCTCGTTTGACGCCGGCGGCCGGGACGACCCGGAGGTGCTCGACTGGGCCGCCACGGCCGCCTGGTGGACCCTCCAGCTGGCCGAACCGCCCACCCCGGACGCCCTCGATGAGGCGCTGCTGACGGTGGCGGGGCCGGTCGGGGAGCGGTACGACGGGGTGGCGGCGCTGCCCTTCGATCCCGTGCGGCGACTGGCCACGGCGGTGGTACGAGGGCGGCTGGGCACCCATGTCCTCGTCGTCAAGGGCGCGGTCGCGGACGTCGTCGGGCGGTGCGCACTGGACCCCGTCGAGCGGGAACGGCTCCTCGCGCGCGCCGACCGGGAGGCGGCGAGCGGGCTGCGGCTGCTCGCCGTCGCCACCGCCGAGCGGCCCGCACGCACCCGCGCCTGGACCCCGGCCGACGTACACGGCCTGACCTTCCGGGGTTTCGTCGCCCTGCGGGACGACCTCACGCCCACCGCGGCCCCGGCCCTGCGCGATCTCACCGCACTGGGCGTAGGGGTGAAGGTCCTCACCGGCGACCATCCGGGCACGGCCGCCCGCGCCTGCCGCGACCTGGGCCTCGACCCGGGGGAGGTGGCGGAGGGCGTGGAGGGCCTTGAGGACGCCGAACTGGCGGATCTGGTCCGGCGTACGACCGTCTTCGCGCGCTGCACGCCGGCCCACAAGGCCCGGATCGTCGCCGCGCTGCGGGCCGATGGTCACACTGTCGGCTTTCTCGGGGACGGGGTGAACGATGTGCCCGCGCTGGGTGCCGCCGATGTCGGGATCGCGCCGCGCGACGCCGTCGACGTGGCCCGTGAGAGCGCCGATGTCGTCCTCGGGGAGAAGGATCTCGCCGCCGTCGCCCACGCCGTCACGGCCGGGCGGCTCAGCAGCGGCAACATCGCCACGTATCTGCGCGTCACGCTCTCCTCGAACCTCGGCAACGTCGTCGCCATGCTCGCCGCCGGGCTCCTGCTGCCCTTCCTGCCGATGCTCCCGGCCCAGGTCCTCGCGCAGAACCTGTGCTTCGACGCGGCCCAACTGGCGTACGCGTACGACCGTCCGGCGCCCGGTGTCCTGGCCCGGCCGACCGTCCTGAGCCCCCGCGACCTCCTCCGCTTCCTCGGTGTCTTCGGCGCGCTGAACGCCGTCGCCGACCTCGCGACCTTCGCCGTGCTCGCCCTCGCGCTGCACGGGCCCGACGCCCTGGACGACCGGGCCGTCTTCCACTCGGCCTGGTTCACCGAGAACCTCCTCACCCAGGCCGTGGTGATGCTGCTCCTGCGCGGCGGGGGCGGGGGCCGGGGCGCGGGAGTCGTAGGGCGGGCGGCCGGTGCGCTCGCCGCCGTCGGGCTGCTGCTGCCCCTCTCCCCGGTCGGGTCCTCGCTGGGGCTGGTGGGGCTGCCAGGGCCGTACTACGCGGGGCTGGTGGTCGTGCCGGTGCTGTACGGGGGTGCCCTCGCCGTCGCTCGTCGGCGGCGAGGGGCCGGTCGGCCGTAGGGCCGGTTCAGCCGTAGCTGAGGTTCGAGCAGGGGTTGTCGTCCGCCGAGCGGGCTCCCGCGGCGACGTCCTTCGGGACCGCGGTGGGTGTCGGCGAGGCAGTGGCTCCGGCCTGGTACGACTCACCGACGACCACGTTGACGCCGTCCGCCGTCACCGGCTGGAGGGCGGCGCCGGGGAAGACGCGGGCCACCGTCTGGGCCTCGGACTTGTGGTCGGGGCCGTACTCGATCACCGTCGTCGCGTGGTCCTGGCTGTTCGCGGTCGCCGTGCCGGTGACCGTGAAACCGTCGGCGGTCAGCTCGGCGGCGGCCTTCGCGGCCAGGCCGGTGACGGTGGTGCCGTTGTAGACGGCGACGGCGATTCCCTTGCCGGACACCGGAGTCGGGGTCGCCTTGGGGCTCGCGCTCGGCGAGGCCTTCTTCTTGCCGCTCGCGTCCTTGCCGTCCAGGGTGCGGTCCGCCTTGAGGGCGGCCCAGAGGTCACTCGCGTCGGGCTCGACGATCGCCACGCGCGCACCCTCGTACCGCCAGGGGATGGTGACGAACTTCGTGTTGTGCAGGTCGATGTTCTTCAGCGACATCGCGAAGGAGATCAGCTTGTCGGCGGAGCCGAGACCGGGGTCCACGGTCAGCGACTTGGTGGCCGCGTCGGCGAGGGGGAGCAGCTTGGTCGGGCTCAGGCCGTTGTTCTTGACCTCCTTCATCAGGCTTGCCACGAAGGCCTGTTGGCGCTTGATACGGCCGATGTCGGAGCCGTCGCCGATGCCGTGCCGGATCCGGACGTAGTCCAGCGCCTTCTGGCCCGAGACCCTCTGCTCGCCCTTGTCGAAGAGCAGCTTGCCGCGCGTGGGGAGCTTGGGTCTGAGGTCACGTTCGTACACGTTCTGGGGGAGGCACACCTTCACCCCGCCCACCACGTCGGTCAGCGCGGCGAAGCCCTTGAAGTCGACGACGACGGTGTGGTCGACGCGCAGCCCGGTGATGCTCTCGACAGTGTTCTGTGTGCAGGCGGGGTTGCCCTTCTCGGTCTCGCCGACCGAGTAGGCCTGGTTGAACATCGTGTCCGGCTGGGCGGTCGTCCACTTGCCGTCGGGCAGTTTGCACGGCGGGATGGTGACCAGGGTGTCGCGGGGGATGGAGACGGCGACGGCGTTCTTGTGGTCGGCGTATATGTGCAGCAGGAACGCGGTGTCGGAGCGGCCGATGTCGTTGACGTCGCCGCCGCCGAGCGCGGCGTTGCCGTCGTTGCGCGCGTCCGAGCCGATGACCAGGACGTTCTCGCCCTTGGACGAGCCCTCGGCGGGGCGGTCGTCCGAGAGGCCGCCCGCGTCGAAGGTCTTGATGTCACCGTCCAGCTTCAGATAGACCCAGCCTGCGCCGGCCGCGACGAGCAGCAGGAGCGAGAGGCAGATCCCCAGTGCCAGCCGTCCACGCCGCCCCGACTTGCGCCGCCGGGTGCCCCCGGCGGACCGGTGTCGTGCTGGTACGGCCCGCCTGCTGGTGCTGGTGGTCATCGGCGCCCTTCTCACGTCTCACCTTGGTTGTACAGTTGCGCAAAGTGGCAACTGTTATGTGTGACGAAGGAAAGGGCTGTGAGGTTGTGCTCCGAAACGGACTGGAACCCTGGCATCTGCTGATCGTGGCGATCGTCTTCATCGTGATGTTCGGCTCGAAGAAGCTGCCGGACACCGCGCGTGCGCTGGGCCGCTCGATGCGCATCCTCAAGAGCGAGGCGCAGGCTTTGAAGGCGGACGGCACGGTGAACGGGGCGGCGGGGGAGGGTTCTTCGCAGGTGGACGAGCCGGTCGTCGACCGTCGGGAGCCTGCCGTCGATCGGTAGGATCATCCGCATGGCCGCTTCCGAACCGACCATCCTCGCGACCTCCGGCGGACACCGCACCGGCGGTCGGACCATGGTGTCGTTCAACGCCCTCGTGCATCACGCCGTCGATCTCTCCGGGGCCCACGGCCGCAGGCCGCGCGTCCTGTACGTCGGTACGGCGATCGGGGACGCCGAGCACTTCGCGGCGCGCATGGGTGAGGCCGCCCGGGTCGCGGGCTTCGACCTCACGCCGCTGCATCTCTTCCCGATGCCCAACGTCGACGACGTCGAGGGCACGGTGCTCGAACAGGACGTCGTCTGGGTCATGGGCGGGTCGGTCGCGAACCTGCTGGCCGTGTGGCGGGTGCACGGACTCGACCGGATCATGCGGCGCGCCTGGGAGGCCGGCGTGGTGCTCAGCGGCGTGAGTGCGGGCTCCCTCTGCTGGTTCAGGGGCGGCACCACCGACTCCTTCGGTCCCGAACTCCGGCCGCTCACCGACGCGTTGGACTTCCTGCCGTACGGCAACGGGGTGCACTACGACAGCGACGCGGGCCGCCGCCCGCTGATCCACAAGCTGGTCGCCGACGGCACCCTGCCCACCACGCACTGCACCGACGACGGGGTCGGCCTCGTCTACCGAGGGACCGAACTCGTCGAGGCGGTCGCGGAGTTGCCGGGCAAGGGTGCCTACGTCGTCAGATGCGAAGGGGAGTCGGCGGTGGAGGAGCGCATCGAGCCGCGCAGGTTGCCCTCTCCGGTGTCTTCCTGACCGTCGTCCGTTGCCGCCGCCTTGGATTCCGGGGTCGTCTGCGCCGCCATGACGGCCTCGCGCTCCCGCTTGGCCTTGCGCCGCTGCCTGCGGCTGACCTTGGGTTCCTGGTCCGGGAGCCAGCCGAAGGCCATGCAACTGCCCACGACTCCCAGGGTGAGGCCCACGAAGAAGCCGCCCAGGTTCGAGGTGACCCATGTGCCCAGCGTCAGCAGGACACCGACGATCGAGTAGAACAGGCGTTGTGCGGGGTTGAAGATGATCAGCAGCCCGCACACGATCATCAGCGACGGCAGCAGATAGCCCGCCAGACCCTGCATACCGATGTGCAGGACGACCTTCAGCGACACCTTCATCGTGACCAGGATCTCCGCCCCGCCCAGGGTGAGCAGCACCCCGGCCAGGAACGGACGGTCGGCCCGCCAGGATCTGAAGGCGGGCCGAACCCCCTGCCGTATGTCGGCCGACATCAGCAACCCGACTCGCTGAAGCTGAGCTTCAGCCCGGGCAGCTTGAACACCGCGGCCGTGGTCGCGTAGTTGGTCTGCCGCAGGTTGGCGATGTGGACGGTGTCCGCCTGCTGGCTGAAGACACCCCGCGGACCCTTGACGCCCGCCTTGGTGAGCGTGCTGGCGTCGTTGCCGATCTCGATGTTGTCGAACGACGCGTTGCCCGACAGCTCGGTGGAGTCGGTCGTCAGGTCGGTCGCGGTCACCGGAGTGCCGCTGCTGCCGGCCTTGATCAGCAGGTTGATGCCGCCGAGGTCGACGCTCTGGCACAGCTTGGTGAGCGACGCGCTCTTGATCGCGGAGGTGATGACCAGCACCTGACCGCCGGTGTCACCCTCGTTCGGGCTGTTCTCGATCATGTGGTCGAGGCCGCCGAACTGCTCGAAGCCGGTGCCGTTCAGCTCGGTCGCGGTGACCACGAACGGCATGCCGGAGATGGCGAACTGGACGCCCAGAGCGCCCTCGGCGGTGAGCACCGCGAGCGTCGCGGCGATCAGGGTGGCCGGCACCGCCATGATGGCGGCGCGGCGTCCACGGACCCGCCCGCGTCGTTCGGCGCCCTTTCCGGCACCTTCGAAGAATTCGGACACGTTGGAGGATCCCGAGCCCCCGGAGCCATCGGAGGCGTTACCGCTCTCCGGCTGCTCGGGGTTGGATCCGGCGGACGACGAGGCGTCCGAGGACGAGGCCATGGCTGCTCCCAAGTGCATAGTCAGTACGTCAATGCTGGTCGGGCTTCAGTGGCGCGTTGTCCTGGCGCGGACAGCGGCTGCGGCGTACGCCTCCTCGCAACTCCCGGCGGTTGCAAGGCCTTTCATGGTTACGCCCCAGTAGCCGCCGAGGAAGTTACCCGTGGTTACTTTGGAGGGTCAAGGGAGTTGTGAAAAAAGGGTGCGGATTATGCGTCACCTGTGGCTTCACGGAGTGATCGAGGGTCGTTCGGGGCGTCCGAAGGGGTCTCCGAGGGCCCTTTGAGGGGTCTCGTGCGAGCGCCGCAAGGGTTCGGAGGGGCGGGCGGAAACCACGGGAAAGTTGGATCGGAAACATCAACTTCCGTTCCGCACCTTGACGTTGACGGTCCCTCAGGTTTAGAACTGCCGTGGTTTCCCCGGATCCGTGGCGCCGGATCCGCAGCGGTGCGAGCCGCTCTTCCCGGACTCATCGCTCATTCCGAAGTCCGCCTCCGAGGCGACGGCGCGGCCATTTCCCCCCTGGGCCGTCGCCGGGTCGCCCTGTCCCGCCCGGTCCGGCCAGGAAGCCTCCCTCCAAGCCTTCCTGCCGGTCACCGGCCGGTTGTCGTTGCCGGTCCGTCACGTACGGAGAAGGCGTCACGGGCCGGCGACGGCTCCTTTCCCGCGCCCTTCAGGTTTTCCCCTGCCCTTCAGGCGTTCGGCGCGCGTTCCCACGCGTACTTCCGCATGCCCTGACCCCCCAGACACCACCCCCCACCTCACCCCCAAAGCACCCCCCAACACCCCCAGTTCCAGAAAGAGGCACCCGCATCATGCGTACTCGCACTCGCTCCGCCCTGGCCCTCGCCGCCGCTGTCGTCGGCCTCTCCGTCGCGGCGGTCACCCCCGCGTCCGCCGCCGACACCGTGCTGACCGTCGGCAGCGCGGCCGGTGACGCCGTCGCCGTGGGCGACGTCCTCAGCGCCTCCCTCGCCTCCGGCACCACCGCCACGCTCTACTCCAGCGCGACCGGAACGAGCGGCGTCAGCTGCGCCGCGTCGACCTTCACCGCGAAGGTCGAGACCAACCCCGCCGCTTCGGGCACGGCCACCGAGTCGGTCACCGCCCACACCTTCGGTACTTGCACCAGCAACGTCCTCGGTGTGCTCGGCGTGACCAGCGTGACCGTCAACAACCTGCCCTACACCACCTCGGTGACCTCCGACGGCACGGTCACCGTCACCCCGGCCTCGGGCTCGACCATCCAGACGACCGTCGTGCTGAGCACCCTGCTGGGCAGCATCAACTGCGTCTACCAGGCGCCCAGCCTGACCGGTACGTCCAGCAACACCGACAACAGCATCAACTTCACCAGCCAGGCGTTCACCAAGTTCTCCGGTTCGTCGCTGTGCTTCAGCAGCGGCTACTTCACCGCCAAGTACGCCCCGGTGCAGGATGTGACGCAGGGCAACGCCACGGTCTTCGTCAACTGACGATCCGTCAATGAGCAGCTGGGCTGCTGGTGTTCACCGGCGGCGCAGCCGCAGGACGAGGGCGGCGGCCACGGCGAGCAGTACGGCCGCGGCGCCGCCCGCGACCGCGTACTGCGGTCCGGTGCCGTCGGTGGTGGACGCCACCGGGGCGCCGGCCACGGTACTTCCGGCCTGTGGGGCGGCGGAGTCGGCGGACTCCGCCGCCTCTTCCGTCTCCGCCGTCCTCGACGGTTCCTCGGCCGCATCGGTCGGCGTGGGGGACTGGGTGGGCTTGGTCTGCGCCGCAGTGGTCGCGGACGCGTCGGAGCTGCCGGCGCTGGCAGAGTTGCCCCCGTCGCTCTTCGCTTTCGGGAACACCACGTCCGAGCACGAGTAGTACGTGTCCGGCGTACTGGAGTTCTGCCAGATCGTGTACAGGACATGGCGGCCGGTCCGGTCCGACGGCAGCGTCATGCCGATGCGGTACGCGTCGCCAGTCATCGAGGGGTCCTTGACCTCGGCGAACGGCTTGTCCGGCAGGTCGGACCACTTCAGCGGTTCGGCCGGGTCGTACCCGGGCTTCGTCAGGAACATCTTGAACGTGCCGGTGTGCGGGATCGTCGAGCGGTATGTCATCGTCAGCCGCGCGCCCGGCGACAACGTGGTCGAGGGCCAGTCGGCGCGGGCGATGTCGAGCCCCCGGTAGTCGGGCAGCCCGCCGCTGCACAGCTTGCCGTCGGGGATCACCGCGCGGTCCCGGCCGCTCACGTTCGCGACCCGCAGGTTGTCCCAGAAGGTGAAGGGGGCCCCGCCGTTCGCGGTGAGCGCCGCCTTGCAGGCCGCCGTACCGGCCGTGCTGCCGCCGTCGGGCGAACAGGCGAAGGCACGGCTGACCGGCTTCGTCGGCGCACCGTGCGCCTGGGCGGGAGCCGCCGCCGACAACGTCAGCAACAGCGGTGCCGCGACGGCGGCGGTGCAGGAGAGTGCGGCGGCCGAGAGAGTACGGCGGTGGGCGGTCATCGGGATGTCTCCTCGACCGAGGGGGGAACAGGTCTGCTGCGGGCCGACCCGAGAACGGGTCCGCCTTCGGGCAGTACGGGAAACGGGCAGACCGCGTTCAATCGCCACACGCACTGCCACACGCACTGTCACTCGCCCCGCTGCACGCACGCCACACGCGCGGCCAATCCCCCGCAACTCGCCCAACCCGGTCAACTGGCCGTCGTTCAGGGTCGGTTTCCGGCGTTCAAGGGTGCGGAACCGGACGGATCGAGGGTTTCCCCTGTATCCGGATGACCTTCTCTTTGCCTACTGTTCCACCACAGCCGCCCCACAGGTAACCCCGGAACGGGCCGCTCGCGCTTGGCCGGCCGCCGCGCCGCTTTTCGACTGCACCCCCCGCCGCTTCGACGACGAAGCGAATCGACCGCCACTCCGCGCCGCCCTCCAGGCTGCCCGGAGTACGGCCACGAAAGGCAAGCCCTTGCGTACCTCACTCACCCGTGTCTCGGGGCGGAAGCTGATATCCGTCGCCGCGGTCTCCGCCGCGCTGGTCGCCGCCGCCACCACCTCGGTCGCCGTCGCCCAGGAGCCCGCCGCTCCCGCCGCCGCCCCGGAAGCCGCCGCACAGGCGGTCGCCGCCCCGGCCGAACGACTCATCGTCGGCTACAAGGCCGGCGCCGCCGAGGCGAAGTCGAACCAGGCCGCCGACGCCGACGCCGTCGCCAAGGGCAAGGAAGCCGGCGAGAGCCTGGACTTCCAGCGCCGCCTCGGCACCGGTGCCGCCCTCGTCGACCTGGGCGAGCAGCTCAGCAAGGCGGACGTCGCCGACGTCATCGCCGAGTACCAGGCCGACCCGCAGGTCGCCTACGTCGTACCGGACCGCCTCAACAAGCCGCAGGCCGACCCGAACGACACCGAGTACAGCAAGCAGTGGGACCTCTTCGAGACCACCGCGGGCATGCGTGTTCCGGGCGCCTGGACCACCGCGACCGGCACCGGCGTGACCGTCGCCGTCATCGACACCGGCTATGTCACCCACTCCGACCTGGCCGCCAACATCGTCGCGGGCTACGACTTCATCGCCGACACCGCTGTCGCGGTGGACGGCAACGGCCGTGACAGCAACCCGGCCGACCCGGGCGACTGGTACGCCACCGACGAGTGCGGCACCGGCACCGGCTCCAGCAACTCCTCCTGGCACGGCACCCACGTCGCGGGCACCATCGCCGCCGCCACCAACAACAGCAAGGGTGTCGCGGGCATCGCGTACAACGCGAAGATCTCCCCGCTGCGCGTCCTCGGCAAGTGCGGTGGCTACGACTCCGACATCATCGACGCCATCACCTGGGCGTCGGGCGGCACCGTCTCCGGTGTCCCGGCCAACGCCAACGTCGCCAAGGTCATCAACATGAGCCTGGGCGGCTCCGGTGCGTGCACCACGGCCACCCAGACCGCGATCACCAACGCCGTCAACCGTGGCACCACGGTCGTCGTCGCGGCGGGCAACAGCAACGCCAACGCGGCCAACTACTCCCCGGCGAGCTGCGCCAACGTCATCTCGGTCGCCGCGCTGAGCCGTACGGGTGCCAAGGCCTCGTACTCCAACTTCGGCGCCTCCGTGGACATCGCGGCCCCCGGCGGCCAGACCAGCACCGGCACCGCCAACGGCATCCTGTCCACGCTGAACTCAGGCACCCAGGGCCCGTCCACCGAGTCGTACGCCTACTACCAGGGCACCAGCATGGCCGCCCCGCACATCGCGGGCCTCGCCGCGCTGCTGAAGTCGGCGAACTCCTCGCTGACCCCGGCCCAGATCGAGTCGGCGATCAAGACCAACTCCCGTGCCCTGCCCGGCACTTGCTCGGGCGGCTGCGGCGCCGGCCTGGCCGACGCCACCAAGACCGTGCAGGCCGTGAGCGGTACGACCTCGGGGACCACCTTCTCCTCCAGCACCGCCGTCTCGATCCCGGACAACAGCTCCGCCGTCGAGTCCTCGATCGCCGTCACCGGCCGGACCGGCAACGCCCCCTCGGCCCTCCAGGTCGGCGTCGACATCACCCACACCTACCGCGGTGACCTGGTCATCAGCCTGGTGGCGCCCGACGGCACGGTCTACGCGCTGAAGGCCTCCAGCACCTCGGACTCCGCCGACAACGTGAGCACCACGTACACGGTGGACGCCTCCAGCGAGACCGCCAACGGCACCTGGAAGCTCCGCGTCCAGGACGTGGCCGCCTCGGACACCGGCACGATCAACAGCTGGAAGCTCACCTTCTGATCCAGTGAGCTGAAGGTGTGACACAGACGGGCGGGTCGGCAGGCGTGGATGGACGCCGGCCGGCCCGCCGCTGTCATGTGCCATACGCGATGACTTGGGGATATCGGGTGCGGGAACCGCGCCCGATAGGGGCGCAGGGAACTGCGCGACCAGCCCCCACCGACCCGCAGCGAACGAACCGCCCATCCAGCGGAGCTACCCCCCGCTGAACTCAGCCAGATGCTCCGCTGCCCACTCCCGGTACGAGCGAGCGGTCCGCCCGAGCAACTCCGCGACCGTCGGCTCCACTTGCCCCTTCGCCCCGTCCTGCCCCCGCGCCGCACTCTCCACGAGCGCGTGGGCCACTGCCTCCGGATAACGCGAGAGCAGCCCCCGAAGCAGCTGACCCTCCGTCAGTTCCACGAACTTCAGGGGTCGTTGCAGCAACTCGCCCAGGATCTCCGTCTGTTCGACCGGGGAGACCCCGGCGGGCCCGGTCAGCGCGTACGCCCGCCCCGCGTGCGACTCCGGGTCCGAGAGCGCCCGTACCGCCACGTCGGCGATGTCCCGCGGGTCGACGTTCGCGTTCCGCGAGGTGCCGTAGGGGCCCCGGACGACCCCCTCCTCCCGGACGGAGCGGGCCCAGCCCAGGGTGTTGGACATGAAGGCGCGCGGACGCAGGAAGGTCCACGCCAGGCCGGAGGCGCGCAGGAGCTCCTCGTTGTACCGCTGCCACCGTGTGATCAGGTCGGTGGCCCCGGGGTCGGTCACCGCCTGGGCAGACAGCTTCACCACCTGAGGTACCCCCGCCGCTCGGGAGGCCGCCACGAAGTTCTCGTCCTGGGCCGGCGCCAGCGGATTCGCGGTGACGAGCAGGGCGGACCGTACGCCGACCAGCGCCGCGCGCAGCCCGGCGGGGTCGTCGAAGTCCCCGCGCACCACCTCGATTCCGGGACCGGCGAGGGTGACGCGGTGCGGGTCGCGGGTGAGCAGGCGCAGCGGGCCGGTGCCCGCCAGACGTTCGGCGACCAGCCGACCGACGGTGCCGGTGGCCCCCGTCAGCAGAATCACGGGACGGGGACCGCGGAGAGGATGCGGACGCCGCGGTCGGCCCGGCTGTCCAGTCCGAGCAGGAGCCCCGGTACCGCGATGCCGGGCAGGATGTGGGACCACAGGACCGAGATACGGTGCGCGAGGTCCGCCCGGTTGGTCAGGGCCCGCGACATCAACTGGATGCCCGCGAAGCCCCCCACCAGCAGCTCCACCGTGTCCTGCGGCTTCACCGTGGGCAGCAACTCGCCCTGGGCGCCGGCTTGTTCCATCAGCACGATCAGCCGCTCCCCCCACTGCCGGAACGGTCCGCTGTGGTCGACCCCGGGGGGCGTCGCCTGGTCCACCGTCAGTCGCACGCTGCCTCGCAGCAGAGAGTCGGTCAGCAGCCGCTGCGCCACGACGAACGTCATGTCGATGATCTCCTGCAGCTTGCAGGCCTGTTCCGGGACCGTGCCGAACGGCACCTGCTCGTCCAGTACCGCCTGGGCGATGGACTCCTTTGAGGGGAAATGGAAATACAGGGCGCCCTTGGTGACCTCGGCCCGTTCCAGGACCATCGCGATGGTCGTGGAGGTGTAGCCGTGTTCGTCGAAAACCGCGCCCGCGGCTTCCAGGATCGCCCTGCGCGTCCTGATGGCGCGCTCCTGTTTCGCCATAAGAGCCCCTCCTTGGCGCCCAGTTGGCCGGTGTCCGTATTCGGTGCCGTATTCAGTGCCGTGCTGGTGCGTGACGGCGCGTGGTCAGGTGCGCCGGAACCGCCGATCATAGGGCCGGACCGACTGATCTCGTTGAAAACAAACCGGTCGCCTCGTACTCTAACGCTCACCGGAGCGGGCGCCTTTCCGTCTGCCACGCCATTCGGGGGACCGAGGGAGAGACATTGCTTCCAGTGCCGCAGTCTGCCGAAATCCCAGCCATGACGGCGAGCGTTCCGCGCCAACTCGTGCACCGTGCGGCGATCGCGGAAACGTTCCCCACCGGCTGGTCCCGAACAGAGACCGACCGGTTCAGCGTCTCCGCGCAGTGGCCGCGAGTCCACTGTTTACACGTGTCGCCCGACCGGACGACGTACGATCCGCTGCTCGTCGTGGAGACCGTGCGCCAGGCCGGAACCCTGCTCAACCACACCGAGTACAAGGTGCCCCTGGACCACCAGTTCGTGCTCCAGGAGTTCCGGATCACCACGTTCCCCGAGCACTTGGGCGTCGGGCCGGTCCCCGCCGAACCCATCATCGACATCACCTTCTCCGACATCCGCCATCGAGGCAAGCGCCTGGTTTCGGCCCGCTACACGGCCGACGTCCTGCTGGACGGTGAGCTGGTCGCGCATGCCGACGTCGCCTTCACCTGCACCAGCGGTGCCGTCTTCAGCAGGCTGCGCGGCGGTCGTACGGCGGCCGACGTGACCGCATTGCCCGTTCCGCCGGGGCTGCCGGCCGCCGACGTGGGCCGGGACTCGGCGGCGGACGTCGTCCTGGCACCGCATCAACAGACCGACCGTGACTGGCAGTTGCGAGTTGATACCGGTCATGCTGTTTTCTTCGACCATCCCCTCGATCACATACCGGGCATGCTGCTCCTGGAGGCCGCCCGCCAGGCGGCGTTGGCGCGCACGGGCCCCGACGGCGGGCTGATGCCCGTGTCCTTCGACACGACCTTCCATCAGTTCGCCGAACTGGACCTGCCCACCTGGATAGAGTCCACGGACCAAGGTGACGGGGCCCTGAAGGTGGTGGGAACACAGGAGGGACACACGGTTTTCGAGTGTGTGGTGGGCACCGCGGAACGGTCGGCTATCTTGTACAGGGAGTAAGAAACAAACGGCATATCCCGTTTTTCTTCAGGGAGTTCGGGAGCGCCGGGACGGTGTGGGAAGGGGTGGGCGCCGATGGCGAGGCAGTTACGCGCCGAGCAGACCCGTGCGACGATCATCACGGCCGCGGCCGACCTGTTCGACCGCCACGGCTATGAGTCGACCAGCCTGAGCGACATAGTCGAGCACGCCCATGTCACCAAAGGCGCCCTCTACTTCCACTTCGCGGCGAAGGAAGATCTGGCCCACGCCATCCTGGAGATCCAGTCCAGAACCTCCCGGCGGATGGCCAGGGACATCGACGGCCGCGGCTACTCCTCGCTCGAAGCGCTGATCCGCATCACCTTCGGGATCACCAGGATGGCCGTCGAGGGCCCGATCTCCAGGGCGGGCCTGCGTCTCGCGGCCGGCGACGTCGTCGTACGGCCGCCGCTGCGGCACCCGTTCCGCGAGTGGTCGGAGATCGCGTCCGGCAAACTCCTGGGCGCGGTCAAGGAGTCCGACGTCCACCCGGACGTCGACGTCGACGCGATGGCGCACTCCCTCGTCAGCTTCTTCGTCGGCAGCCGCGTGGTCAGCCGCGCGGTGGAGCCGGTGGCCCGCCAGCCCCGGCGTACGGCGGACATGTGGCGGCTCACCATCCGGGCCCTGGTGCCGACGCCGAGGCGGGCGCGGTATCTGAGCCTGGTGGCGCAACTGGAGCGGGAGATAAGGGTCGTGGCGTGAGACGGGCGGTCGGATTCGTTGCGCGGTGCCTGCGTCTTCAACCGTGCGGCTACTGGGGAGGGGCTTGCGGTTGAGTGCCGGGTGACTGGTCAGTTGTGGCTGGTCGCGCAGTTCCCCGCGCCCCTGAGGGAGTTCCCCAGCCGCTCAGTCGCCGCGTTGCGCGTTCCGGGCCGGGTGTTTCGTGGGCGGTAGCGTGAGGCGCATGCCTGCTTCCGACTCCGTGTCCCCGCCCGTGATCCTCTCCAACGAGCCGGGATCGTTCCCCTGGAGCGTGCTGGCCGAACGGCATCCCGCGCTCATCCGGAAGGTGCGGGACGCCTTCCCGTACGGCCCCGAGCAGCACCGCGCGCTCGACGCGCTCCTCAAGAACTGCACCGAGGGAGTCGTCGAACCGCTCCCCACCGAGGCCGAGGACCGGGAGCAGTGGGAGGAGTGGGGGACCCAGGAGTACGCGGGCCGATCGTGGTTCGACGTGCCGTGGTTGTGGGCGGAGGGGTACTTCTACCGCCAACTCCTCGAAGCGGTCGGGTACTTCGGCGGAGGCGGAGGCGGAGGCACCGATGGCAGCCGCAGCGGGGGCGAGGGTGCCTGGCGTGGGATCGACCCCTTCCGTCCTTTCAAGCTCGCCGAACTGGACGCCCCTGAGACCGACGAGGAACTGGCCGCGCTCGACGACCTGGTGGGCAGGCCCGAGGAGGAACAGGCGCGCGCCCTGCTCCACGGGTCGCTGTGGGGCAACCGGGCCGACCTCGGCTTCCGGCTCTCCGGCGCGGACAAGGGGACGGACGAGGGTGCGGACAAGGGCGGGGACGCGGCGGGACTCGTCGCCGACGACAGCGAGTCCTTCTGGTCGCTGCTCCGGCCCACCCGACGTGACCCCGGCACGGTCTGCCTGGTCGCGGACAACGCCGGCCGGGAACTCGTCCCCGACCTGCTGCTCCTGGACCACCTGCTGACCCGGGGGTACGCCGAACGCGCCGTCCTGCACGTGAAACCGCACCCGTTCTTCGTCTCCGACGCGACCACCGCCGACGTCGTCGACGCCCTGCGCCGACTGACCCGCGCACCGGGCGAGGCCGCCGCGTACGGGCGCCGCCTCTGGTCCGCGATGGCCGACGGCCGCCTCGAGGTACGCGCCCACCCCTTCTCCTGCGCCCCGCTCCCGTACGCGGCGATGCCCGACGACCTGCGCGAGGACTTCGCCTCGGCCACGGTCACCGTGATGAAGGGCGACCTGAACTACCGCCGTCTCGTCGGTGACCGACTCCGGCCTCCGACCGCGCCGTTCGCGGACGTCACCGCGTACTTCCCGGGCCCGGTGGCCGCCCTGCGCACCCTGAAGTCGGACGTGATCGTCGGCCTCGACGCCCGTACCGAGTCCGCACTCGTCGCCGCGGAGGGGCAGCGCTGGCGGACGAGCGGCACGCGTGCGGTGATTCAGGTGTCGTAGCCGCTGCGGCGGCGGTGCGACGGACCGATCGACGCATCGACCTGTGGTGATCATGTCAAATCTTTGATAGGTGTGAGCGCATGGCGTTACGTCCATTGCGCTCGGAAACTCCGGGAAGCTCAGGAAGCTTCGCAAGAGGAAAACTCGCGGCGGCGCTGGCCGCCCTGACTCTGGCCGTCGCGGCCTGTGGCGGCGACGGCTCGGACTCGTCCTCCTCGGACGGCGGCGGGAAACGGATCGATGTCGCCGCCCTGCCACTGATCGACTGCGCCGCGCTCTACGTCGCGCGTGACCGCGGTCTGTTCGAGAAGGAGGGCCTCGACGTCCGTATCACGCAGATCCAGCAGAGCCTCCAGGCACTGCCCGCGCTGGCGAAGGGCCAGGTGGACGTGGTCGCGAGCGCGAACTACGTCACCTACTTCCAGGCCCATGAGAAGGGCACCCTCGACATCCGTATCGTCGCCGAGTCGATCAGAGCCGCGCCGCACATGATGGACGTCCTGGTGCCGAAGGACTCGGACATCAAGACCGTCGCCGACCTCAAGGGCCGAAAGCTCGCCGTCAACGTCCTGAACAACGTCCAGTCGCTGACCTTCAACGAGGTCCTGGAGACAGCCGGCGCCGAGCGCCCCGACTACCGCCAGGTCCCCTTCCCGCAGATGGGGGCCGCCCTGGAGAAGGGGCAGGTCGACGCCGTCCACGCGGTCGAGCCCTTCGACAGCGTCATCCAGGACGAACTCAAGGCAAGGGTGCTGATCGACGGCGCCTCCCCGCCCGTCGAGGCGATCCCCCTCAGCGGCTACATCACCACCAACCAGTACGCCACCGAGAACCCGGAGACCCTCGCCGCCTTCCAGCGCGCCATCAAGGCCGCCGCGCAGATCGCCGGCGAGGACCCGTCGGCCGTACGGGCCGTGGTGCCGACGTACACGAAGGTGACGGCGGACCAGGCGAAGTCCGTCGATCTGCCGGCCTTCCCACCGGTCATGGACGCCACCCAGATCGCCCGGCTGACCGAACTGATGCAGAAACAGGGGCTGTTGAAGAAGGCGATCGATCCGTCGACGCTGTTGGTGCGGTGAAGCGGGTACGAGTACGAGTCGACGGACGGGTGCGGGTACGCGTACCCGTACTCGCCCGCGTACGGCAGGAGCCGGTGCTCGGTGTTCTCGGTGTGCTCCTCGCCTTCGGTGTGTGCGAGGCGATGAGCAGGGCCGGGATCGTACGGCGCAGCTATCTGCCGCCGGCGTCCGAAGTCCTGGCCCGGGCCGTGGAGTTGGCGGGTGACCGGGCCTTCCTGGACGGGGTCGGGGCGACCCTGCGCGCATGGGCCCTGGGACTGGGCCTGGCCTGCGCGATAGCGATCCCGCTGGGGCTGCTGCTCGGCAGCGTGCCGGTCGTCGACGACGCCGTACGCGCGATCGTCGAGTTCCTGCGCCCGTTGCCGTCCGTCGCACTGATCCCCCTGGTCTCCCTGCTGCTCGGGTCGGGCACCGAGACCAAGGTCGCGCTGATCACCTATGCCTCGGTCTGGCCGATCCTCTTCAACACCGTCTACGGACTCGGTGAGACCGACCCCCTCGCCAAGGACACCCTGCGCGCCTTCGGCTTCGGCCGCCTCTCCGTGCTGCTCCACGTCGAACTCCCAGGCACGGCGCCCTTCATCGCGGCCGGTATCCGTATCTCGGCCGCGGTCGCCCTCATCCTCGCCGTCGCCACGGAGATCCTCGCCGGCTTCGGCGAGGGCCTCGGCATCTTCATCGCCCAGGCGGGCACGGCGACGGACGGCACCCGGGACGTGCTGGCCGGTGTGGTGTGGGCCGGGACCCTGGGCCTGGTCATCGACGGGGTGCTCGTGCGGTGCGAACGGAGAGCGTTTCCGTGGACACCGGAACACCGGACAAGCGCGCAGCGCACCCGCGAACACCGGCCACGCGACGCGTCCGCGCCGGTGCGAGGCGAGCGGTCCGCCGCCGCCGACTCCGACCACGAGGTCCACCCATGAGGGGCCGCCCCGGACCCACGGCCGGGAAACCCCCGCGCACGGACACCGACAAGGAGACAGGGACCGCCGGTACAGGGACCGCAGGGACCGGGACTGTCTCCCCGGCCCCCGTCGCCTCCCGTACCGCCCGTGTGGGCCCCCTCGCCCGGGGCGCGCTGCTCCGCTGGCTCGTGCTCGCCCTCGCCGTGGGTGTCTGGCAGCTCGCCGCCCGTGCGCACGGCAGCGTCTACTTCCCTCCTCCCGGCCGCATCGCGCACCACGCCTACGATCTGTGGTTCTCCGGCCCTGCCCGGCAGCTCTTCCTCACCGACGCCGCCGTCGACAACATCCTGCCCAGCCTCGGCCGGATGGCCGCCGGGTTCGCTCTCGCCGCCGTCGCCGGGGTGGCCCTGGGTATCGCGGTCGGGCGGTCGCGCCGGGCGTACGCGCTGTGCAACCCGGTCCTCCAGTTCGCGCGCGCCGTCCCGCCCCCGGCCCTCGTACCCGTCTTCGTCGTCGTGCTCGACTTCGGTACGCAGATGCAGGTCGCGTCGATCGCCTTCAGCGCCGTATGGCCCGTGCTGATCAACACGGCGGAGGGGGCCCGCAACGTCGACCCGTTGCGGCTCGAAGTCGCCACCGTGCTGCGTCTGACCGCGTTCGAACGGCTCTGGCTGCTGCTTCTGCCCTCCGCGCTGCCGCGCATCTTCGCGGGGCTTCGGCTGACCCTCTCGCTCTCCCTCATCCTCATGGTGTTCTCGGAGCTGCTGCCGGGCACCGCCAACGGCATCGGCTTCACCCTCACCGACGCCCAGTCGCGCTCCGACCTGCTGACCGTCTGGGCGGCCCTGGTCCTGCTCGGCGCCCTCGGGTACCTCCTCAACACCGGCCTGCTGACGGTCGAGAAGCGGCTGATCGGCAACGGGCGGCCCCAATGACCCCATGCCCTCAATACCCGGGCCCGCAGTGCCCCGCCTCTCAGTGCCCAGCCCCTCAGGACAGGTGACCGATCCGGATGCTCACCCTCGACTCCCTCGGCCAGCACTACGGCGACCACAGCGTCCTGCGGGACATCAGCCTCACCGTGCCCGACGGCCAACTCCTGTGCGTCGTCGGTCCGTCCGGCTGCGGCAAGTCCACGCTGCTGCGCACCATCGCCGGACTGCTGCCCGCCCACGAGGGCACGGTGACCGTCGACGACACGCCCGTCTCCGCTGTGCCCGACCGGCTCGCCGTCGTCTTCCAGGACTACGGACGCTCCCTGTTCCCCTGGCTCACCGTCCGCGAGAACGTCGCGTTGCCGCTGCGCCGCCGCGGTCTCGGCCGGGCCGAACGACGCGGTGAGGCGGAACGGATCCTGGAGCGCGTGGGGCTGGGCGGCGCCGCCCGCCGCCACCCCTGGCAGCTCTCCGGCGGGATGCAGCAGCGCGTCGCCATCGCCCGCGCGCTCGTCTGCCGCCCCTCCCTGCTTCTCATGGACGAGCCCTTCGGCTCCTTGGACGCCCAGACCCGGGAGGACCTCGAAGACCTGCTCCTCGAGGTGCACCGCACGGACGGCGCGACCATCGTCTTCGTCACGCACGACATCGACGAAAGCGTGTACGTCGGCGACCGCGTCGTCGTGCTGTCCCCGGGCCCCGGCGCCCGGGTCCTCCTCGACCTCCCGGTCGGACTGCCCGGCCCGCGCGACCAGATCGGGACACGGGGCCTGCCCGAGTTCGTGGCGCTGAGGGCGCAGGTCGGGCGGGCGGTGCGCTCGGGGGCGGATGAGGTCTCGTAGTAGTCGCAGGAAATCTCGTAGTGCTCGCATGTCGAGTGAACTCACAGCGCCCGTCCGGAATCCCGGAATCGGTCCTGATTCACGCGATGGTGTGATCATGTCCCGCTCCGTGGATGGCTCGTCCGGGGCAGGGGTAGGGCCCCGCCCATGACACAGCCGTTCGTACTCCCGCACTTCTACATGCCGTATCCCGCGCGCCTGAATCCGCATCTCGACGAGGCGCGTGCCCATTCGACCGTCTGGGCACGGGAGATGGGAATGCTGGAGGGCTCAGGCGTCTGGGAGCAGTCCGATCTCGACGCGCACGACTACGGGTTGCTGTGCGCGTACACGCACCCCGACTGCGACGGTCCCGACCTCTCCCTCATCACCGACTGGTACGTGTGGGTCTTCTTCTTCGACGACCACTTCCTGGAGGTCTTCAAGCGCAGCCAGGACCGGGACGGCGGCAAGGCCTATCTGGACCGGCTGCCCCTTTTCATGCCGCTCGACCTCTCGACTCCCGTACCCGAGCCGCAGAATCCGGTGGAGGCGGGCCTCGCCGACCTGTGGGCACGTACGGTTCCGTCGATGTCCGTGGACTGGCGCAGGCGGTTCTCCGTCGCCACCGAGCATCTGCTGAACGAGTCGATGTGGGAACTGTCCAACATCAACGAGGGGCGGATCTCCAACCCCGTCGAGTACATCGAGATGCGCCGCAAGGTCGGCGGTGCGCCCTGGTCGGCCGGGCTCGTGGAGTACGCGACCGCCGAAGTGCCCGCGTGCGTCGCGGAGTCGAGGCCGCTCAGGGTGCTGATGGAGACCTTCTCGGACGGCGTCCACCTGCGCAACGACCTGTTCTCCTACCAGCGGGAGGTCGAGGACGAGGGCGAACTCAGCAACGGCGTGCTCGTCCTGGAGACCTTCTTCGGGTGCACGACCCAGGAGGCCGCCGACACCGTCAACGACATCCTCACCTCACGGCTCCACCAGTTCGAGCACACCGCGCTCACCGAAGTGCCCGGCCTGGCCCTGGAGAAGGGCCTCACACCGGACCAGGTCGCCGCGGTGGCCGCGTACACGCGCGGGCTGCAGGACTGGCAGTCCGGCGGCCACGAGTGGCATCTGCGCTCCAGCCGGTACATGAACGAAGGGGCCCTGGAGGAGTCGCGGCCGTTCGGGGTCGGCGGTTTCGGTACGTCCGCCTCCAACATCGGCGCACTCCTGGCCTCGGCCGGCGCCGAACGCCTGCGCGCCTACACCCATGTGCCCTACCAGAAGGTAGGCCCGTCCCGACTGCCGGATTTCTACATGCCGTTCCGGCTCACCCTCAGCCCGCACCTGGACGGCGCCCGGTACCGCCTCACCGACTGGATGCACAGCATGGGCATGCTCCAGGAGGGCGTCTGGGACGAGGACAAACTCGCCGCCGCCGACCTGCCGTTGTGCGCGGCCGGCATCCACCCGGACGCGACGGCCGACGCCCTCGACCTCAGCTCCGGATGGCTGGCCTGGGGCACGTACGGCGACGACTACTACCCCCTCGTCTTCGGTCACCGCCGCGACCTGGCCGCGGCCCGCCTGTGCACCGAGCGTCTCTCCGCCTGCATGCCCATCGAGGGCGACGAGTTCCCGGTTCCGGTCAACGGCATGGAACGCGGCCTCATCGACCTGTGGCGGCGTACGACGGTCGAGATGACCCCGGACCAGCGGCGCACGTTCCGTGCCGCGGTGGACGTGATGACCGAGAGCTGGGTGTGGGAGCTGGCCAACGTGACCCAGAACCGCATCCCCGATCCGATCGACTACCTGGAGATGCGCCGCGCCACCTTCGGCTCGGACCTCACGATGAGCCTGTGCCGCATCGGCCACGGCCGGACGGTTCCACCGGAGGTCTACCGCAGCGGCCCCGTTCAGTCGCTGGAGAAGGCGGCCTCCGACTACGCGATGCTCATCAACGACGTCTTCTCGTACCAGAAGGAGATCGAGTACGAGGGCGAGATCCACAACGGCATCCTCGTCGTCCAGAACTTCTTCGACTGCGACTACCCGACCGGGCTCGGCATCATCCACGATCTGATGACCCAGCGCATGCAGCAGTTCGAGCATGTCGCCGCCCATGAATTCCCGGTCCTGTACGAGGACTTCAAGCTCACGAACGAGGCACGCGCGATCATGGACGGTTATGTGGACGAGCTGCGGAACTGGCTGTCCGGCATCCTGAACTGGCACCAGCAGGTGTCCCGCTACAAGTCGGACTACCTGGCCCGCAGGTCCCACGGCTTCCTGCCGGACCGCGCCTCGGCACTGCCGGTCGGCTGACGGCGGCCGGCCCCAGGTCAGCCGAGGTCGCGCACCCGCTCCGCCGTCTCCTCGGCGAGCTCCCGTACGCCCGTGGCGGCGTTCCCCGAGAGCTCGCCGAGTATCGCGTCCGCGGAGGCCAGCCGGACGTCCTCCGGGTCCTCGGCAACCAGATCCTGCGTGTCATGGGCAGTTCGACGGCGCGTACGGCCGGTTCATGTACCACGGCGGTCACACGGCCTGAGGGACCGGGCGGACGCCTATGGCTGCCCATTTCTGACCCTGTGCCAGTCTCACTCTTTCGTGGCTCGTTGTGCGCCGGTGCGCCGGGTAGAGCACCTGCCGGAGGCGATCCATGGAACAGACCGCACTGCGTCCCAAGCCCATGCCCGGTCAGGAACCGGCCGGCGGCACCACATCCCGTCCGGCCCGGCGCCCGCATGCCGCGCCCCGGCGCGGCCGACGGCTGACGGCCCTGCTGTTCGGCCTGTTCATCGGGACCGTCCTGGTCCTCGCGGGCGTCGGACTCGGCACGCTCGGCGCCACGGTGATCGGCATGAGCAAGCTCGCGGACCTGCAGCGTCAGGCGGGACAGGACGGGCGGCCAGGGCAGCAGGGCCAGGGTCAGGGTCAGGGGTCGGACTCGGCGGGCGCGCGAAGTGGTGCGTCCCCGGAGTCCGGGTCCGGGGCCGAGTCCCGGTCCGGGGCGGGATCCGGATCCGGTGCGGGCCCTTCCAAGCAGCCCTCGGGCGGCGCGAGCCCGGCCTCCTCGGTGTCGGCCGTGACCGCGACCCTCGGTGTCGAGGCCGTGGACGCCGAGAAGGTGGGAGCGCTGGTCGTCGGCGTCCACATCCCGGGCCCGGGCTATACCGCGGGCCTGGTCCGAGGCGACGTACTGCTCACCTTCGGTGGGGCCCGGGTCGACTCGGCGGCCGATCTCGCCCGTGTGGTCGCCCGCACCCGTCCCGGTGCGGAGATCACCCTCACGGTCCGTCACCGCAGCGGCGGCTACCAGCAGTTGGTGGCGATCCCGGGCGTCGTCACCTGACCGCACCTCCGTCACCTGACCGCCTGCGCCATCTGACCGCCTCTGCCACCTGACGCCCTCCGTCAGACAACCACCCTGAAGTGGCTGGTCAGCCGCCCGTCGTCGGACAGCACATGAAGGGCGAGGCCGACCGGTGCGTCCCGGTCCGCGGCCCCCTCGCCCTCCCAGGGCAGCCGGAGGGTCCACGTCACCCCCGGCCCGACGACCAGCGGCCGGCCCTCGAAGGTCGTGGCGGCCGGGGTGTGCGCGTGACCGGTGATGAGCCCGGCGATCTGCGGCCTGCGTTCCATCAGAGCGGCCAGCCGGTCGGGCCGGCCCAGCTGGTAGGCGTCCGGCAGGGGATGGTGCAACGCGACGGGCGGATGGTGGAAGGCGAGCAGCGCCGGGACGCCCTCGTCCAGTTCGTCGAGCGTCGCGTCGATCCAGTCGTACGTCTCGTCGTCGAGGGCGCCTTCGTCGCTGCCCGGCACGCTGGAGTCGCACATCAGGACGGCGGCGTCGTCGAAGACGTGCGCGCTGTTGACCGGCCCTTCGGTGGCGGGCAGCCCGAGCAGCGCCTTGCGGTAGGGCGCGCGGCTGTCGTGGTTGCCCGGGCAGGTGAGTACGGGGAAGGGCGCGTCGCCGGTGCGCAGCCCGAGGATGTGCGCGGCCTCCTCGTACTCGGCCTCCGTGCCGTGGTCCGCGATGTCCCCGGTCACCAGCAGGGCGTC
The DNA here is from genome assembly GCF_053599695.1 of Streptomyces sp. NPDC000878. Lineage (NCBI taxonomy): Bacteria > Bacillati > Actinomycetota > Actinomycetes > Kitasatosporales > Streptomycetaceae > Streptomyces > Streptomyces sp. NPDC000878. The sequence goes on from NZ_JBSFMT010000035.1 coordinate 84,929, forward strand.
CACGTGCCCCGGCAGCTCCCACAGCCGGTCGCGCACCCGTTCGGCGCGCGCCGTGGACCGCGCGGTTCCGTCGAGGTGCAGATCGCTGATGTGGGCGAGTACGAGCATGGACTTCCGCCTCCCTTAATGGTTCATGGAGATCTAACCATTAGATCTAATGGTTGCTCAACTCCTATCCGTTAGTTGAATGGACCGGAGTGGGGAGGGGAACGGGCGGGAGACGGGTGGTGAGAGCTGCAAACCGGCTCGCGCCGCCCCGCGCATCCGGGCAGGATGCTGCCCGTAGCCCCTCGCCCTTCCACGGAGGCCCGGATGACCGGCAGCAGCCCCGCGTCCTTCACCGCCGACGACTACCGGGCCCGGATGCGGCGCGCCGCCCGGGCGGCCGAGGACGCGGGGCTCGCCGGGCTCCTGGTGGCACCGGGACCCGACCTCGTCTGGCTCACCGGCTACGCGCCCACCGCGGTCACCGAACGCCTCACCCTGCTCGTCCTGGCCGCCGGACAGGACCCGGTCCTCGTGGTCCCCGCCCTGGAGGCCCCGGACGCGGCACACGCGGCGGGCGCACCCGCCCTGACCCTGCGTGACTGGACCGACGGCAAGGACCCTTACGCGGCCACCGCACCCCTGCTCGACGCAGCAGGCCGCTTCGGGGTCAGCGACAACGCCTGGGCACTGCATCTGCTGGCACTCCAGAAGGCGCTGCCCGGCACCTCGTACGTCTCCCTCACCGAGGGACTGCCGATGCTGCGCGCGGTGAAGGACGCGGCGGAACTGACCCGCCTGGCAGCCGCGGGCGCGGCTGCTGACGCAACGTACGAGGAGATCCGGAAGGTTCCCTTCGGGGGGCGCCGCGAGAGGGACGTCGCGGGTGATCTCGCCGATCTGCTGCGGCGGTTCGGGCACTCCGAGGTCGACTTCACGATCGTCGCCTCCGGCCCCAACGGCGCCAATCCGCACCACGAGGCCGGCGACCGGGTCATCGAGCGGGGCGACATGGTCGTCCTCGACTTCGGCGGCCTCCTGCACGGCTACGGCTCCGACACCTCCCGCACGGTCCACGTCGGCGAACCGGACGCCGAGCAGCGCAGGGTCCACGACATCGTGCGCGAGGCCCAGGAGGCGGGCTTCCGCGCCGTGCGGCCCGGCGCCGCGTGCCAGGACGTCGACCGGGCGGCCCGCGCGGTCATCACCGAGGCCGGGTACGGCGACTACTTCATCCACCGCACCGGCCACGGCATCGGCGTCACCACGCACGAGCCGCCGTACATGATCGAGGGCGAGGAACGGCCCCTCGTCCCCGGCATGTGCTTCTCCGTGGAGCCCGGCATCTACCTGCCCGGCCGCTTCGGCGTACGCATCGAGGACATCGTCACGGTGACCGAGGACGGCGGCCGGCGCCTCAACAACACGACCCGCGAGCTGGTCACCGTGGACTGACGACCGCTCACCAGGAGTTCCGCCCCTGCCAGCACCCCCTCCGGACGACAACGGCGCGACCATGACACAGGCACCGACACCCACCGCGGACACGGTCCGCCGACTGGTCCGTTCCCTGCTCGCGGACAGCGCCCTCGGCACGACCGCCACGGCCGGACCCGACGTACGGCCCGTCGGCGCGGGCGACGAGGGGTCCACCTGGTGGGTCGGCGCCCGGCACGTCCTGCGCCTGGCCCCCGACCGGGAGACGTCCGCACGGCTGCGCCGCGAACTGCGCCTGCGCGAGCTGGTACGCCCGCACCTCGGCGTCGCCGTCCCCGTCGGTGTGGCGCACGGCGAGTGGACCGGCGGACTGGCCTACACGCTGGACACCAGGGTGCCCGGCGGCTCGGCCGAGGAGCACGACGTCTCCGCCGTCGGCGAGGCCGACCTGGCCGCGCTGCTCACGGGCCTGCGCGAGGTGCCCGTACGACAGGCCGAGACGCTCGGTGTGCCACGGGTCTCGCCACGCTCCCTGGAGGCCCTGCGCCGGGCCGCCGAGCGTGCGGCCGAACGTCTCGCCACGGCCGACGAGTTCGACCCCGCACGGCTCCACCAGCTGACCCCGTCCGCCGCCACGCAGCTCGCCGCACAGGCCGGTACGTCGGTCCTCGTCCACCACGGTCTCAGGGGCGAGCACCTCGTGGTGAGCGCCGACGGACGGGTGCGCGGTGTCCTCGACTGGACCGACGCGGTCGTCGGCGACCCGGCCGAGGACATCGCCGGCCTCGCCCTCGCGGTCGGCTCGCCCGCCGCCGTACGCGCCGCCACCCTCGCCGGTTACGCGGCCCGCCCCTGTCTGCGCGGCCTGTGGCTCGCCCGCTGCGACACGGTCGTCCGGCTCGCCGAGAACCTCACCGGCCGCGACGCCGGCCCACGGCCGCTGCTGCGGGTCCAGCTGCGGCGCGCTTGGGAGGCGATCCTGCTGGAACGGGTGACGGAACTGCGGGAGCAGGACGAGGAAGGGTAGGTCTCGCGCCCACAAGAGAACTCAGTCCTGCTCCAGCACCACGCAGGACTCCCCGGGGACGTGCAACAGGCCGTCCGCGCCCGGCAGTTCCACCGGTTCCCAGGCGGCGAGCACCGTTGCCCGTCGCGGGCCCAGGGGGATCGCCGCCGGCTTCGCGGCGAGGTTCGCCACCACGCGTACGTCCCCGCGCCGGAAGGCGAGCCAGCGGGCCTCCTCGTCGTACGCGACCTTGATGTCCGACAGGTCCGGGTCCGTGAGGTCGGGCTGGGCGTGGCGCAGGGCGATCAGCTCGCGGTACCAGGACAGCACGTGCGCGTGGGGCTCGCGTTCGGGCTCGGACCAGTCGAGGCAGGAGCGGTCGCGGGTCGCCGGGTCCTGCGGGTCCGGGACGTCCTCCTCGGCCCAGCCGTGCGCCGTGAACTCCCGGCGCCTGCCCCGCCGTACGGCCTCCGCGAGGTCCGCGTCCGTGTGGTCGGTGAAGAACTGCCACGGAGTGCCCGCCGCCCACTCCTCGCCCATGAACAGCATCGGCGTGAACGGCCCGGTGAGCATCAGCGCGGCGGCGCAGGCCAGCAGACCGGGGGAGAGGGAGGCCGAAAGGCGGTCCCCCTGGGCACGGTTGCCGATCTGGTCGTGGGTCTGCGTGTAGCCGAGCAGCCGGTGCGCGGCGATGCCGGTGCGGTCGAGCGGGCGGCCGTGCAGACGGCCCCGGAAGGTCGAGTACGTGCCGTCGTGGAAGTAGCCGCCCGAGAGCGTCTTGGCGAGCGCCGCGAACGGGGCCCGCGCGAAGTCCTCGTAGTAGCCCTGCGACTCACCGGTCAGCGCGGTGTGCAGGGCGTGGTGGAAGTCGTCGCTCCATTGGGCGTGCAGTCCCAGACCGCCACCCGCGCGCGGGGTGACCAGTCGTGGGTCGTTGAGGTCGGACTCGGCGATCAGGGACAGTGGCCGGCCCAGTTCGGCGGCGAGGGCGTCCACGGCCCTCGACAGCTCCTCCAGGAAGTGGCACGCGCGCGTGTCCCGCAGTGCGTGCACCGCGTCCAGCCGCAGCCCGTCGATCCGGTAGTCGCGCAGCCAGGCCAGCGCGCTGCCGAGCAGATACGCGCGCACCTCGTCCGACCCGGGCGCGTCCAGGTTCACGGCGGAGCCCCACGGCGTCTGATGCGTGTCCGTGAAGTACGGGCCGAAGGCGGGGAGATAGTTGCCGGAGGGGCCCAAGTGGTTGTGCACGACGTCCAGGACCACGCCGAGGCCGAGCGCGTGCGCCGCGTCGACAAAGCGCTTCAGCGCCTCGGGGCCGCCGTACGGCTCGTGCACGGCCCACAGCGAGACCCCCTCGTACCCCCAGCCGTGCCGCCCGGGGAACGGGCACAGTGGCATCAACTCGACGTGCGTCACGCCCAGTTCCACGAGGTGGGCGAGCCGTCCGGCCGCCGCGTCCAGCGTGCCCTCGGGTGTGTACGTGCCGATGTGCAGCTCGTACAGGACCGCGCCCGGCAGCGCGCGGCCCGGCCACTCGGTGCGCCAGGTGTGGAGCCCGTGGTCGACGACGGCGCTCAGTCCGTCCGGGCCGTCCGGCTGGCGGCGCGAGCGCGGGTCGGGCCGTACGGGGCCGTCGTCCACGGCGAAGCCGTAACGCGAGCCGTCCCGGGCCTCGGCCTCGCCGGACCACCAGCCCGTGCGCTCCGGATCGCGCTCCAACGCGCGCGTGCCCGAGTCGCACTGGAGCGTCACGCGACTGGCCTGCGGTGCCCACACCTCGAAGTGCACGGACGGTTCCCCTTCGTCTGCCGGTGGTGCCCACCGGGAGGTAGCCCGTCCCATCGTGCTTCAAACGCCGCCGCTCCGCGCTTGAATCTTCACGTTTGCCCCGGGTGTCGTCAGGTCGGACCGGCGGGCCGCCGTTTCCGCGTGTTCTGGACACCCCGCGCGCACTGCCCGACAATCACGAACGTGACGTCGTCCTTCGAGTTCCACACGTATCCGGCTCGTCTCTCCGACGCGGAGCGCGACCGGGCGCTGAAGGTGCTGCGGGACGGGGTCGCCCTGGGCAGGCTTTCCCACGACACGTTCATCCGGCGCATGGAACTCGCGCTGGCCGCCCGCCGGTCCGACGAACTGGCCGTGCTCACCGCCGACCTGCCCACCGAGAACCGCCTGTCCCGCCTGGTGTTCGGGACGGTCGAAGCGGTCTCCGGCTTCACGGTACGGCTGCGCAGGGCCTGGCAGTCCGAGCGGCTCCCCAAGCTGCTGCTGCCCCACCCCGGCAGCGGCCACCCGTTGCGCATAGGGCGCGACCCCGCCAACGGCCTCCGGCTCACCCACGAGACGGTCTCGCGCGTCCACGCCGAACTCCGGCACCAGGGCGGCCTGTGGGTGCTGCGCGACCTCGGCTCGACCAATGGCACGACGGTGAACGGCCGACGGGTGATCGGCGCGGCCGTCGTCCGGGACGGCGACCAGATCGGCTTCGGACACATGGCGTTCAGGCTCGCCGCCGAGTGACACCGCGCCTGCGGGACCGTCCCCGCAGAGCAATTCACTTTGCCTGCTGCGGTGTTGACGTACCCCCGGAGTCGTGACTGACTGTGCGTGCGCCATGTACACCAGGTGAACCGACGGTCCCGCTTGTGGAGGTGTGCCCTGTCGCCGCTCCTCCGCTACCCGTCCGTGGACGAGCTGGCCGACCGGGCCGCCGCACTCGTCGCCCGGTACCCCGCCGACGCCCGGCTGCGCACGGTCGGCACCTCGCGCGGCGGTACCCCCCTGTGGCTGCTCTCCGTGGGGCACGGTGACCGCCAGGCCCTCGTCGTCGCCGGACCGCACGCCAACGAGCCCGTGGGCGGCGCGACCGCCCTCAGGCTGGCCGAGCGGGCGCTCGCCGACCCCGGACCGACCCTCCGCGCGGACGCCACCTGGAACCTGCTGCTGTGCCTCGACCCCGACGGCTCGCGCCGCAACGAGGGCTGGCTCGGGGGCCCGTACACGCTCGGGCACTACTTCCGGAACTTCTTCCGGCCCGGCTTCATGGAACAGCCCGAATGGCTGCCCGACGGCGCGGCCGGCGCCGCCCTGCCGGAGACCCGCGCACTCCTCGCCCTCCAGGACGAACTGCGGCCGTTCTTCCAGTGCTCACTCCACGGCGTCGACGTCGGCGGCGCCTTCGTCGAACTCACCCGCGACCTGCCCGGCCTCCCCCAGCGCGTCGCCCAGACCGCGGCCCGGCTCGGCATACCGCGCGAACTCGGCCCGTTCGACACCCTGTACTGGCCCCGCCTGGGACCCGCCGTGCACTGGATACCGCCGCCGAGGCGCGGCGACCTGGCCGCCGCCATGACCGAGGCCGCCGTCGAGTCGACCTGGTTCCATCCGCACCGGCACGGCACCGTGACCGCGATCGTCGAGGCGCCCATGTGGGGCGTCGCCGCCGTGGAGGACGACAGCCCGCCCGCCGACGCCGACGCGGTGCTGCGCACCGTCAGCCACACGCTGCGGCACGACATGCAGTACCTGGACGTGGTCCTCGGACGCCTGAGACCCCACCTCGCGCGCGTGCCGGACGCGGAGCGTCTCCTCGCCCCCGTGGACGACTACCTCCTGGTCTGCCCCGGCCTCGCCGACACCTGGGACCCCGACACGGACGACGGCGGCGCACGCCCCCTGCCACCGCTCAGCACCGCCCACCTGGCCACCCTGCGCATCGCCGGGCGGAAGCTGGCCCTGCGTACGGCGGGGCTGCTCCACCAACTGGCGTGCGCTGCCGGTCCGGGGGCCGTCGACGTCCGGTGCGCGCTCGACCGGCTGATCGACGACTGGTGTGCCGACTACCGCGACGGCTGCGGGGCACGCTGGATACCGGTCGCCCGTCAGGTGGAGTACCAGTCGCGCGTGGCGCTCGCCGCGTTCGAACTGGCGGGCCGCCACGCGCGCGTGGGCTCCCGTTCGGGTGACTCGGGCTGGGGCGCGGAGTCCGCGGTGCCGATGCACAGGGAATGACCCACACGATCACCACCGGCAACACCATCAACTCCGTCCGGACCAACGGGACCGTCAGGACCGTGCGAGCGGTACGCGGTGCCCTGCTGGCCGTCGGTCTCCTCGTCGCGGGCTCCGCCCCCGCCCAGGCGGTCTCCCAGGAGAGCCCCGGCGACAACTGGCTCTACGTCACCGTCACCCCGGGCGAGTCGGGCTCCGGCGACACCCGCGGCACGCTGGTGCTGTGCGCCCCGCCCCAGGGGCACGCGCAGGCGGCCCGGGCCTGTGCGGACCTCGCGGCGGCGGACGGCGACATCGGCGGCATCCCGCCGAAGAAGGTCATCTGCCCGATGCTCTACTCCCCGGTCACCGTGCACGCGCACGGGGAGTGGAACGGCCGCCCGCGGGAGTACGACAGGACCTTCTCCAACGGATGCGAACTGGGCGCACGGACCGGGGCCGTCTTCGCCTTGTAGGGGTCCATTGGGGGCGCCCCGGACAGGCGAACGGTACGGAGCAGGCGAACGGTTTCGCCTAGCTCCTCCGGGCGGTCCCCTCGCGCGCGTGCCGCGCCGCGGCCACCACCGTGCGGGCCTGGTGCTCGACCTGATGCTCCAGGGGCACCCAGCGGGCGCCGAAACGGTCCATGAAGGCCTCGCTCCAGACCGCGACCAGGTGTTCCAGGCGCGGTGCCGCGCGGTCGTCGGTCTCCCGCAGGACCCGCAGCAGCATCGCGGCGGCCCGCAGCGGCAGCCGACGGCCGAACGCGTCCACGCTGCCGACGTACGCCATCGTCGTGTCGGCGGGCGGTGTGTGCGTCCAGTCGGCGGCCAGCCCCGGCAGCAGCTCCAGCGCCCACTGGGCGGCCCGCAGCAGCGGACCCTCGGCGCCCTTGAGCCGGGGCAGCGCGTCCGCGAGGACCCGGTCGACCTCCAGCCCGTCCCGCAGCAGCCGGTCCGCGAGCCGCCGTATCGCCGCCGCCGGCGCGGGATGCGGGGCCGGGTCGTCCACCAGGTCGCTGGCCCACATCGGCACCTCCACGACCGCGGTCAGACCGCCGTACCGGTGGGCGTGGTACCAGGTGCTGTGCCGGGCGTCGTCCGGCATGCTCGGGTACGCCGCGGCCGAGCCCGGCGCCGGCATCACATGCACGCCGGGCCCCGAGGCGGGCCAGCCCGCCGCGTCCGAGGCGCCCGTCTCCACCGGGATGTGCAGCTCCGCCGCCGACTTGGCGAACGGCTCGGCGAGCCCGGGCACGTCCCTCGTCAGCTGCACCCAACTGCCGCCGACGTCGGTGCCGTGCAGGGTGACCTGGAGGTAGGGCCGCAGCTCGTCGATGACGCCGATCAGCGCGCGGGTCTCCGGCGGCAGCCGGTCGGGCGGCAGCACGGAGGGCGACCACTCAGGCTGTTCGGGCCCGGCGGGCCGGTAGAAGCCGAGGTGGTAGTCGAGCAGGCTGCGCGGCGCCGGTGTGACGTGCAGGCTGGCTCCGTCCGGGTCCGCGCACAGCAGGAAGTGCCAGGAGGCCGCCGTCCGCAGCTCGCTGTCGTACAGGGCCCGTTCGGCGAGGGCCAGGAGCGTGGAGCCGCCCGTGGGCTCGTTTGCGTGGGCACCCGCGACGACGAGCACGGCGCGTCGTGCGTGGCCTACGGACAGCAGGTGCAGAGGCCGTCCCGCGCGGGAGGAGCCCACCTGCCTGAAGGCGCACAGGCCGGGCCGGTGAGCCGCCAGCGCCCGGGCGGACGAGACGAGTTCGTTCACACTGGGGTAGCGCAGCTCCGGCAGGAGACTCACCCCCGTCTGGTCCACCCTGCGTCGCAATCCGCAGTACCCCATGGCGTCCAGGAACTGTCAAGGAGCTGACGGGGCGGCTCCAGGGGGCGCCCAGGAGCATTCACCGCCGACGGTGAGGAGGGGGACGACCGGGGGAACGGCCGGCGGGGACATCTGCCGCGCGGGACGCCACGTACAGGCTCCGCCGAGGGCACGCACGCGTGCCACCGACCGGGCGCGAAGGGAGCGACGGCGCTCACCACCAGGAGCCGGTCATCCGGCACACGCGCCGGGAGTGCGCGCGGCCGTGAGCCGGGCGCCAGGGGACTCAAGGGGGCGCGCGGCGACATGTTCGCGCCCCCTGCTGTCACTCCTCGCCGACCCGCTCCAGCAGCGCCACCGGCAGCCGCGCGAAAAGCTCCTCCACGCGCGCGTGCCCCGTGAACTCCCGCTCCGGAGCCAGCAGATCGGCCCACCGGCCCGGCGGCAGCGGCAGCCGCGTGTCCTGCCAGCCGCCCGTGTCCGCCAGCCGCAGCGACAGCCGGGTGACCGCCGTGACCACCTCCCCGGAGCGCGCGAACGCCGCACAGTGCGCCGCCGCCGGGCCCTCCGCGACGAGCGGCGTGTACGTCGCCGTGTCGCCGAACACCGCCGGACGCCGCGCGCGCAGCCGCAGTGCCGCCCCCGTCAGCTCCGCCTTCTCGCCCGGCACGTCCGGCGGAAACCGAACGGGACGCCGGTTGTCCGGGTCCACCAGCGCCCGGTACTCGCTCTCCGTGCCCTGGTAGAGGTCCGGTACGCCCGGCATCGTCAGATGGACCAGGGCCGCGCCCAGGACGTTCGCCCGGACATACGGCTCCAGGGCGCTCCGCAGCGCCGCCACGGCCTCGCCGGGCGCCCCGCACGGGCCCGCCGCCACGAACGCCGCCACAGCCTCCTCGTACGCCGGTTCCTGCTCCGTCCAGGCGGTGTGCAGGCCCGCCTCCCGGACGTGCTTCAGCAGGGCGCCCTGGAGCCGCTCAGGGGCCGCCGGGCCCAGACCGAAGGCCGTCTGCCAGGCCGCCCACGCCAGTTGGGCGTCGGGCACGCCCTCACCGGTGCGCGTGACCTCCGCCAGGACGTCGGCCCAGCGCTGCGGGCACTCGGTGAGCACGGCCAGCGCCGCGCGTACGTCGGCGCTGCGCTTCGTGTCGTGCGTCGACAGCACCGTCCCCGTGGCCGGCCAGTCGCGCTGCACGCGCGCGCAGTAGGCGTGGAAGTCCTCCGGGGACACCGCGGGACTGCCCGGGCCGCCGCCGACCTCGGTCGCCGACAGCAGCGGCACATAGCGGTAGAACGCCGTGTCCTCCACGGACTTGGCCCGCAGCGCCGACGCCGTCTGCGCGAACCGGTCCCGGAACTCGGCCTGCCCGGGCCCGTCGCCATACCGCCCCAGCAGCAGATTCCGTACGACGTCCACGGCCCCGCCCTCCTCCGGGACGGCGAACGCCCGCCGGGCCTCCTCGGCGGCCTCCTCGGTGACCACGGAGGCCGCGTCCCCGGGGGTGTAGGGGCGGTAGACCTCCATGCGGACCAGCAGCTCGCGCAGCGCGGTACGCAGGGCCCAGGGGGCGCGGTCGCGCAGGGCGAGGTCCGGGGAGGCGGCGCAGAGACGGTTCGCCACGCGGGTCAGCCGGTCCACCTCGGTGGCCAGCTCATGCGTCACCACCTTGTACGCGGCCCGCCGGACCGTCGCCTCCCAGTGCCCGCCCCGGTCGGCCTGAGGGGCCGCGAACCGCCGGTACTGGCCGAGGAGTTCGCCCACCCCCGCCGGGTCCGTGAACAGGCCGTCCACGTGCCGCAGGGCGTCGTACCCGGTGGTCCCCGCGACCGGCCAGCCCGCCGGCAGATGCTCCCCGTCGGCCAGGATCTTCTCGACCACCGTCCAGCGGCCCCCGCTCGCATCGTGCAGCCTGCGCAGATACCCGCCCGGGTCCGCGAGACCGTCCGGGTGGTCGACCCGCAGCCCCTCCACCACGCCGTCGTCGAGCAGCTCCAGCAGCTTCCCGTGGGTCGCCGCGAACACCTCGGGGTCCTCGACCCGCACCCCGATCAGCTCCGAGATGCTGAAGAAACGCCGGTAGTTGAGTTCGGTGCGGGCCAGCCGCCACCACACCGGGCGGTACCACTGGGCGTCGACGAGCTGCGGCAGCGGGAGCTTCTCGGTGCCCTCGCGCAGGGGGAGGACATGGTCGTAGTAGCGCAGGATGTGGCCGTCGTACCCCAGGTGCGCGTCCTGCCACCGCTCGACCTTCAGCTGGTCGCTCACCGCGCCGAGCGGCTGCCCGAGCACCGGCAGCAGCATCCGGCCGCCCTGCGCCTCCCAGTCGATGTCGAACCACCGCGCGTACGGCGACCCGGGGCCCTCCCGGAGCACCTCCCACAGGGGGCGGTTGTGGCGCGGGGACATGGCCATGTGGTTGGGCACGATGTCGGCGACCAGCCCCAGACCGTGCTCCCGCGCGGTGCGCGCCAGCGCGCGCAGCCCCTCCTCGCCGCCGAGTTCACCGCGTACGCGCGCGGGGTCCACGATGTCGTAGCCGTGCGTCGACCCCGGGACGGCCTCCAGGAACGGCGACAGATGCAGATGCGAGACGCCGAGCGAGGCCAGGTACGGCACGGCAGCCGCCGCGGCGCCGAACGGGAACGCGGGCTGGAGTTGCAGCCGGTAGGTGGCCGTGGGCACGACCGGGTCAGGGCGCTCAGGTGTCATGGGAACCTACGTACCCTCCCCGAGGCCTTTCGTGTCATCGCCACGACTACGCGGGTCGTTGCAGCACCGTCAGGCTGCGGTCCGTCAGGGTGAGCCGGTCGCCCGCCTCCACCTTCGCGCCCGTGCCGGGAGGCACACCCTCGGGGCGGGCCGTGTCGATCACGACCTGCCAGCGGCGGCCGTGGTTGACCGGCACCACGAACTCCAGCGTCTTCGGCGAGGCGTTGAACATCAGCAGGAACGAGTCGTCGGCGATGCGCTCACCGCGCGCACCGGGTTCGGAGATCGCGTTGCCGTTGAGGAACACGCTCATCGCGCCCGCCTGCGACGAGTCCCAGTCGCGCTGGACCATCTCCTCGCCCGCCGGAGTGAACCAGGCGATGTCCGACAGGTCGTCGTGGGTGCCCTCCACGGGGCGGCCGTGGAAGAAGCGGCGCCTGCGGAAGACCGGGTGGTCCTTGCGCAGCCACACCATCGCGCGCGTGAAGTCCAGCAGGTCACCGGTGCCGGGCTCGCCGTCGCCGTCGGCATCGTCCTCGGCCGGCCACGGCACCCAGGAGACCTCGTTGTCCTGGCAGTACGCGTTGTTGTTGCCGCCCTGGGTGCGGGCGAACTCGTCGCCGTGGCTGATCATGGGCACGCCCTGGGACAGCATCAGGGTCGCGATGAAGTTCCGCAGCTGGCGCCCGCGGAGGGCGAGGACGTCGGGGTCGTCGGTCTCGCCCTCGGCGCCGCAGTTCCAGGACCGGTTGTGGCTCTCGCCGTCCCGGTTGTCCTCACCGTTGGCCAGGTTGCGCTTCTCGTTGTACGACACCAGGTCGTTGAGGGTGAAACCGTCGTGGCAGGTCACGAAGTTGATCGAGGCCAGCGGACGGCGGCCGTCGTCCTGGTAGAGGTCCGAGGAGCCCGTCAGCCGGGACGCGAACTCCGCGAGCGTGCGCGGCTCGCCCCGCCACATGTCCCGTACGGTGTCGCGGTACATGCCGTTCCACTCGGTCCACAGCGGCGGGAAGTTGCCCACCTGGTAGCCGCCCTCGCCCACGTCCCACGGCTCGGCGATCAGCTTCACCTGGGACACCACCGGGTCCTGCTGGACCAGGTCGAAGAACGACGACAGCCGGTCCACCTCGTGGAACTGCCGGGCCAGGGTGGCCGCGAGGTCGAAGCGGAAGCCGTCGACGTGCATCTCGGTGACCCAGTAGCGCAGCGAGTCCATGATCATCTGGAGCACGTGCGGGGACCGCATGAGCAGCGAGTTCCCGGTGCCCGTGGTGTCCATGTAGTAGCGCTGGTCCTCGGCGAGCCGGTAGTACTGCGCGTTGTCGATGCCCCGGAAGGACAGCGTCGGGCCCAGATGGTTACCCTCCGCGGTGTGGTTGTAGACCACGTCCAGGATGACCTCGATACCGGCCTCGTGCAGCGCCCGGACCGCCGACTTGAACTCCAGGACCTGCTGGCCGCGGTCGCCCCAGGAGGCGTACGCGTTGTGCGGGGCGAAGAAGCCGATCGTGTTGTAGCCCCAGTAGTTGTTCAGGCCCATGTCCACCAGCCGGTGGTCGTTCACGAACTGGTGCACCGGCATCAGCTCCAGGGCCGTGACGCCGAGTCCGGTCAGGTGTTCGATGATCGCCGGGTGGGCGAGTGCCGCGTACGTCCCGCGCAGCTCCTCGGGCAGCGCCGGGTGGCGCATCGTCAGGCCCTTCACATGGGCCTCGTAGATCACCGTGTGGTGGTACTCGGTACGCGGGCGCCGGTCGTCGCCCCAGTCGAAGTACGGGTTGACCACGACCGACGACATGGTGTGCGGCGCCGAGTCGAGATCGTTGCGCCGCTCGGGTGAGCCGAAGTGGTAGCCGTAGACCTCCTCGCCCCAGGTGACCGCGCCGCTGATCGCCTTCGCGTACGGATCGAGCAGCAGCTTCGCCGAGTTGGTCCGCTGGCCGCGCTCGGGCGCGTACGGGCCGTGCATACGGAGGCCGTACCGCTGACCCGGCATCACGCCGGGCAGATACGCGTGCCGGACGAACGCGTCGCTCTCCCGGAGTTCCACCGCCGTCTCCGAGCCGTCGTCGTGCAGCAGACACAACTCGACCCGGTCGGCGGCCTCCGAGAAGACCGCGAAGTTGGTGCCGGCGCCGTCGTACGTGGCACCGAGTGGGTACGCCTCTCCTGGCCAGACCTGCATGCACCCGACTCTTTCAGTTGTGGTTCGCCGCTGGGTCGACTCCGCTCCGAGTCTCCCCGAAAGTGATGGAACCACCTACGACTTACGTCCCTCTTACCGGTCGTCCAGTGCGTACCCGCACAAACGGGTGCGTCAAAACTTTCGTTCTTTACATACTCCCTGGGCTGTGAGGGGGAGTAAGGGGACAACGTGCGCAAGATCGTGCGTCGCCACCTGGGCAAGGTGGTGGCGGGTACGGGGATCGCGGTGGCCGGTACGGCCCTGATGGTCGCGGTGACGCTGCCGGGATCGGCGGGGGCCGACGAGTCGGGAGGTACGGGGACCGCGGGGAGTTCGACGGGTACGGGCGGGAGTGCGGGGCAGTCCGCGCAGGACCAGGCCGCTGTGCCGCCCGGTGTCGTGGAAGAGGTGCCCGCCGAGGGCGAGAAGGGCAAGGGCCGTGATCCACTGACCGACGGTGAGACGGCGCGGGTCGAGCGGATCGCCCTGAACCGGCAGCTGCGCGACTCCAGTGAGAACGTCGAGGGGCAGCGCGGCCCGCAGCGGATCGGCATCGACCTCGCCGACCCCGAGGCCGCCGAGGTGGACGACCCGAACGCGCCCCGGCGCGCGGACGTGTCGTACTACGACTACAAGGACGACACCCTGGTCACCAGGACCGTCAACCTCGACACGGGCAAGGTCGAGCGGACCGGCACCCAGCACGGCGTACAGCCGCCGCTGAGCCGCGCCGAGACCGCCGAGGCGACGCAGCTGCTGATAGCCGACGCGCTGGGCGCGGGCCTGAAGGCCGACTACAAGGACGCCACCGGCAAGGAACTCACCTCGCCGGACCAGCTCCTCGTCACCAGCATGATCTACCGGGCCACTCCGGGCGCCCAGCCCGCCGTCCTCGACACCTGCGGCGACCACCGCTGTGTGCGGCTCTTCCCGAAGGTGAAGAACGGGCCGTGGATCGACGCCCGTTCGCTCGTCGTCGACCTGAGCGCCCGCAAGGTGGCCAAGCTCGGCTGACCCGGGGGGTCTTCTCACCCTCGCTCCTCTCGTCTCTCACTCTCTTTCCACTCTCTCCTCCTTGGGAGTCTCTTCGTCATGCGCGAAAAGTCGTTGCTCGTCGGCCTCTCCGTGGTCGCGCTGGCCGCCGGCCTCACCACGGCGGCGGGACCGGCCGCCGCCCAGCCGAAGGCCGGGCCCGTACCGCCCGCCGAGTGCAGTGCGCCGTACCGGATCGAGCAGAAGCTCGCCACCGGCACCACCTGGCGGATGTGCTGGCGCTACGAGAGCGAGGCCGGGCTCGTCCTGGAGAACGTCTCGTACCAGCCGCCGGGCCAGTCCCCGATCAAGGTCCTCAACTCCGCGAAGCTCGGCCAGATACACGTCCCCTACGACGACGGAAAGGCCGAGTACAGCGACCTCACCCAGGCGGGCTTCGGCCAGGGCCTGATGAACATGGCGCCCGGTGAGTGCCCCGGCGGCACCATCAAGACCGTCAAGGTGCCCGAGGCGTGGGACCCGGACAACGCCAACGTCAAGGGCCTGTGCACCACGACCCGTTCACGCGGCCACGCCTACCGGATGCAGGGCGACACCGCGAACAAGGTCTGGCAGACCCAGGGCAAGGACCTGCTCGTCTACACCGTCAACCAGGTCGGCTGGTACGAGTACATCACCGAGTGGCGCTTCCAGGACGACGGCACCGTCAACATGAACGTCGGAGCCACCGGCAGCCTCGCGCCCGACGACTACGACGCGGGCGACGGCCGTGGCTGGCCCATCGGCAAGGGCGCCAAGGCGTACGCCACCAGCCACAGCCACAACGTCTTCTGGCGGCTCGACTTCGGCCTCGACGGCTCCTCCAAGGGCAAGGTCGAGCAGTACGACTCCGTGGTCAGCCCGCCCGCGAACGGCCAGGAGGGGCCCACCAACAAAACGACCCGCACCCAGGTCAAGAAGGAACTCGCGGGCGACGCCAAGAACATGCGCTGGTGGCGGGTCGTCAGCGCGACCGGCAAGAACAAGGACGGCCATGCGCGGTCGTACGAGATCGTGCCCGCCGCGACCACCAAGTACCCGGGCCGCAGCTTCACCCGGCACGACATCTACTTCACCGAGTACAACAAGTGCGAGCAGTTCGCCAGCGACAACCTGCCCAACTGCGGTGCCGGTGCCAAGAAGTCCGTCGACGGATGGGTCAACGGACAGACCCTCACCCACCCGTTGGTCTGGGTGAACGTGGGCTTCCACCACATAGCCCGGGACGAGGACCAGCAGCCCATGCCGGTCCACTGGCAGGGCTTCTCCATCGCCCCGCGCGATGTCACGGCTATGAATCCGCTCACTCCCGCCGCACTCGCCGACCAGAACGGGCATGTCGAAAGCGGTAGTTGAGAAACGACCTGTCCATCGGGCTGCACCGTCGACCGCTCCCGGAGTACCCTTCCTTGATCGTTGGCCGGGACCGGCCACGGGGAGAAGCTCGGGGGAGCGGAAGGCGGTGCACGGGTGGGCTCGGGAGGGCTGGAGCTGCCCCCTGGTGACGAGGGTCACGAGGGGAACTCCACAGAGGTCCCGCCCGGCGCGGTGTCCCTGGCACGGCCGATGGAGACGGGTTCCATTGGACCGGAACTGGACTGGGACGCCGACGCCTGGCGTGAGGTGCGTACGCGCGCCCAGCGGGCCGGCCGGGCCTACATCTGGCTGAACCTGGTCGAACAGCGGCTGCGCGCCGTCGTGGCCGCCGTGCTACGCCCCATCTACGAACCGGTCCACGGCGACGAGTGGGTGGTCGCCGCCGCCGGACCGGCCGGCCAGGAGTGGGTGCAGCGCGCGGTCGCCGTACGGGAAGTCAGCCGCCGCAAGGGCTACTTGCTCGACCCGGCAGACGACAACGTCCTCAGCTTCCTCACGTTGCCGCAGCTGCGCGAGCTGATGGTGCAGCACTGGCCGTGCTTCGAGCCGTACGTCGACGAGCGCCGCGACGTCGAACTCGCCCTGGACGAGCTGGAGGTGACCCGCAACGTCGTCTCCCGCAACCGGGCCCTGTCCGAGGCCGTCCTCAACCAGGCCGAACGGGCCTCGGGCAAGCTCCTGGAGACCCTCGGCGCGGGCGGTGACGTGCCCTCCGCGCGCCGGTTGCCGGTGGACGCGGTCGAGGACCTGGTGGGCGAGCGGTACGGGGACGTGGTCGCCGTGCACACCGACCGGGTACGGCTGATGCGCCAGTTCCCGGCCGAGGACATCTTCGGCGGTGCGCGCCGCCTCGACGCCATCGGCATCGGCCTCAACCTGCTCGTGCAGAACTTCTCCGGGCGGCGGCTGGTACGGCTGGCGGAGTCGGGCTGCCGGACGAGACTGCTGTTCCTGAACCCCGCGTCCAGCGCGGTGAAGCGGCGTGAGCGGGAACTCGGCATCAAGCGGGGCGAGTTGAGCCGCGCGGTGGAGATGAACATCCTGCACATGCGCCGGGTGCGGTCGAAGCTGCGCGATCCCGGCGCCTTCGAGATCCAGGTCTACGACGAGACACCCCGCTTCACGGCCTACCTCGTCGACGGGGACGGCTCGGACGGGGTCGCGATCGTGCAGACGTATCTGCGCCGGACGCGGGGGATGGAGGCGCCGGTGCTGGTGCTGCGGGGCGGCAGCAGGGTGGTGAAGTCGGACGAGTCGGAGGAGATCGGCATCTTCCCGACGTATCGCGAGGAGTTCGAGGTGGCCTGGGCGGATTCGCGGCCGGTGTCCTGACTCGGCTGACTGACTGGCCGATCTACCTGACCTGCCTGACCTGCGCAGCTTCCATAAGCGGAATGCGGTCCTCTGATTGTCAGTGGCTCATGGGATCGTGGAGACCACTGGGGGAAAGCACCACCAAGAAGGGGGGCCAGGCATGGGCTGGCACCATGAGCTGCTGATCGGCTTCGACCTGGAGACGACCGGGACGGACCCGACCGAGGCACGCATCGTCACCGGCGCGGTGATCGAGGTGAGGGGCGGTGAGCCGCTCGGCCGCCGGGAATGGCTGGCGGATCCGGGCGTCGAGATTCCGGCGGACGCGGTGGCCGTGCACGGCATCACCAACGAGCGCGCGACCAGTGAGGGGCGGCCCGCCGACCAGGTCGCGGGTGCGATCGCGGACGTGCTGGCGGGGTACTGGAAGACGGGCGTGCCGGTCGTCGCCTACAACGCGAACTTCGACCTCACCCTGCTCTCGGCGGAGCTGCGGCGGCACGGTCTGCCGTCCCTGCGGGAGCGGTTGGGCGGGCTGGATCCGGCTCCGGTGATCGACCCGTACACGATCGACCGCTCCGTCGACCGCTATCGGCGCGGCAAGCGGAACCTCGAAGCGGTGTGCACGGAGTACGGGGTCGCGCTGGACGCCGCCCATGACGCGTCGGCGGACGCGTTGGCCGCGGCGCGGTTGGCGGGTGCGATAGCCGAGCGGTATCCCAAGGTTGCGGGGTTGGGGGCGGTGGAGCTGCATCGGCGTCAGATCGAGTGGTACGCGGAGTGGGCGGCGGATTTTCAGGGGTTTCTGCGGCGTAAGGGGGAGGCGGACGCTGTGGTGGATGGGAGTTGGCCTGTGCGGGAGGTTGGGGCGGGGGTTTGAGGGTGCGTTGAGGGCCTTTTGGTCTCGCCCCCGCCGCCCCTACCCGTCCCATCCCTGGGGGCTGCCGCCCCCAGACCCCCGCTGTCGGCCTGAACGGCCTCGTCCTCAAACGCCGGACG
>NZ_JBSFMT010000036.1:0-102321 GCF_053599695.1 Streptomyces sp. NPDC000878
CAGGCTGGCACCATCCAGCCCGTCCGGCGTTTGAGGACGAGCGCGTTCAGCGCGATGCGGGGGTTCGGGGGCGGAGCCCCCGAGGATGGGACGGGTAGGGGCGGCGGGGGCGAAGAAACACCACGCCAAACCGTCCTACCAGCCACCCCCACCACTCCACCCCGGACAAACAACCCCACCCCCTCCCCGCCCTACCGTGTACCCATGACCTCCACGCCGCCCGTCACCCACGCCTTCTGGCTCGCCGGCCGTCAGGCCGCCGGCGAGACCACCTTCGACGTCACCTCCCCCTGGGACGGACGCCTCGTCGGCAAGGTCGGCGTGCCGACCGAGGCCCAGGTCGAGGAAGCCGTCGCCGCAGCCCACGCCGTCCGCGACGAGTTCGCCGCCACCCCGGCCCACGTCCGCGCCGCCGCCCTCGACCACGTCAGCCGCCGCCTCGTCGAGCGCACGGAAGACATCGCGCAGCTCATCTCCGCCGAGAACGGCAAGCCGATCAAGTGGGCCCGAGGCGAGGTCGGCCGCGCCGTCTCCGTGTTCCGGTTCGCCGCCGAGGAAGCCCGGCGCTTCAACGGCGGCGAGGCCCAGCGCCTCGACACCGACCTCGGCGGACAGGGCCGCCTCGCCCTCACGCGCCGCTTCCCGAAGGGCGTAGTCCTCGGCATCGCCCCCTTCAACTTCCCCCTCAACCTCTGCGCCCACAAGATCGCCCCCGCCATCGCCGCCGGCGCCCCCATCATCCTGAAGCCGGCCCCCGCCACCCCCCTCTCCGGCCTCGTCATCGGCGAACTCCTCGCCGAGACCGATCTGCCCGCCGGCTCCTGGAGCATCCTCCCGGTCGCCAACGACCGCATGCCCGCCCTCGTACAGGACCCGCGCCTGCCCGTGATCTCCTTCACCGGCTCGGAGAAGGTCGGCTACGCGATCATGGACTCCGTGCCGCGCAAGCACTGCACCCTCGAACTCGGCGGCAACGGCGCGGCGGTCGTCCTCGCCGACTACGCCTCCGACGCCGACCTCGACTGGGCGGCGACGCGTATCGCCACGTTCTCCAACTACCAGGGCGGCCAGTCCTGCATCTCCGTGCAGCGGGTCATCGCGGACGCCTCCGTGTACGACCGTCTGCTGCCCCGGATCGTCGCCGCCGTCGAGGCCCAGGTGACCGGCGACCCGGCCGACGGCGCCACCGACGTCGGGCCGCTGGTCAGCGAGGACGCCGCCAAGCGGGTCGAGACGTGGGTCGACGAGGCCGTGAAGGCCGGCGCCAACCTTCTCGCCGGTGGCAAGCGTGACGGTGCCTCCTACGCGCCGACCGTCCTCACCGACGTACCCGCCGACGCCACGATCTCCTGCGAGGAGGTCTTCGGGCCGGTCCTCACCGTGCAGAAGGTGGACGGCGAGACCGCGGCCTTCGCCGCCGCCAACGACTCCAAGTACGGCCTCCAGGCAGGGGTGTTCACCCATGACCTCCAGGCCGCCTTCCGTGCCCACCGCGCCCTGGAGGTCGGCGGTGTCGTCATCGGCGACGTGCCCTCCTACCGCGCCGACCAGATGCCGTACGGCGGTGCCAAGCAGTCCGGTGTCGGCCGCGAGGGCGTCAAGTTCGCGATGGACGACTACACGTACGAGCGTGTCCTCGTACTGACCGGCCTTGCCCTCTAGCTAATGGGAACCGTTTTCACATACACTCACCGATGACGCGAACGCGCCGTCAAGAAAGGGCCCGGCACCGATGCCTTCCGGTGCCGGGCCCCTTCCATGCCCTCTTCCATGCCCCTTTCCATGTGCCGACCGCTCCGGACAGGCCTCAGCCGGAGAAGCCGACGTGCGCCAGTCGCAACGGGCCGCGCAGCCTGACACGTACGTCGCGCACGCCGTCGATCGTGAGCGCCGCCCGCCCCGTCGTGTAGTCGTACGGGCCCTCGGTCGGCGTCGGTGTCAGTGCGGCCACCACCGCGCGGTCGTCGAGTACGACCTCCACCTCCACGGCTCCCTCGCCCGCCGTCGTCACCGTGACCGCCGTGACCCCCGCCCCGAAGTCGCAGTCCCGGTAGAGGAGTTCGGCCTCTCCGTTCCCCGTGGGCGTCACCGCGTCGCCCGACACCTTCGTACGGTCGACGATCCCGGCGCCGCTCTGCTCGTCGAAGTCGGCCGCCGCCAGGCCGAGTTGGCGGACCGGACGGGGCGTCGACGGCGTGCCGGTCACCTGGACCGTCGTACGAGCGCGGATGTCCTCGCTCGACGTGCCCGCCAGGAGTTCGTACGAGCCCGGGGCGAGGCGCCGGCCGCCCACCGCCACGTCCCAGAACTCCAGGCAGCTGAGCGGGAGTTCGAAGGACATGGCCGCCGATTCTCCCGGTGACAGGGTGATTCGGCGGTGGGCCACCAGCTCCCGGCGCGGGCGGGCGACCGGCGAGTCCGGCGCCTTCGTGTACAGCTGCGCCACCTCGTCCGCCGTGACCTCCCCGGTGTTGGTGACCGTGAACGACACCCGCAGGGTCGTCTCGTCGTCCGCCGTCTCGGCCGTCAGGTCGCCGTACGCGAACGTCGCGTACGACAGGCCGTGGCCGAAGGGGAACAGGGGGGTGCCCTCGAAGTAGAGGTACGTCTGCTGGGCGCCGATCACGTCGTAGTCGAGCAGGTCGGGGAGGTCGGCGTCGTCCGCGTACCAGGTCTGGGGGAGGCGGCCCGCCGGTGAGACGTCGCCCGCCAGGACGCGGGCCAGCGCCGTGCCCGCCGCCTGGCCGCCGTGCGCGGTCCACAGGGCCGCCGGGAGGTCCGTGACGTCCACCGCGTACGGGTATGCCGAGGTCAGGGTCAGGATCGTTCGCGGGTTCGCCTCGCGGGCCGCCGTCAGCAGGCGCTGCTGGTGGGCGGGGAGGTGGAGCGTCGTGCGGTCCTCCGTCTCGCGGCCGTTGATGTGCGGGTCGTTGCCCGCGACCACCACGACCACGTCCGCCCGCGCGGCCACTCTCTTCACCGACTCCTCACCCTGCTCGGTGACGATCAGGTTGAAGATCTCCGGAGACCTCTCCTTCTCGTCGGCCTCGTCGGCAACCTTTACGCCGTCGGCGGCGACGGAGACGTAACGACCCGTACCGACATGCCTGAGGAGGTGGTGGTTTTGAGACGAATTAGGGGAGTTGTGGGGCTCCAGGCGGAATGTTTCCTGGACCACCCAGCCGCCGGGCTGGTCCGCCGATGCCCGTACGTAGCCGTCCTCCGCGACCGAGAGATACCGGCCGTCGGGGGCCCGCAGCGTCAGGACCCCCTCGCCCCAGTCGATCAGCGCGAACTCGGTGCCCTCGGCCTCGGCGGTGAGCGGGGGCAGGTCGGTGCGGCCCGCGAGGAGGGCCGGGTCCAGCGCGCCCTCGGCGCCCCGGGCGACGTCCGGCGCGTCCTCGGCGGGCGGTACGTGCAGGAACGTACCGGCCGACGTCCGCAGCCGTACGCGGTCCACGCCCTCGGCGAACTCGACGCGCTCGGCGCCGAAGCGCTCGTACAGGGCCTCCAGCGGTGTCGAGCGGTGGATGAGAGTGCCGCTGTACCAGTCGGCCTTGCACTCGTCGGCGAGCAGGCCGACGACCGCGATCCGGGTGTCGGCGGCCAGGGGGAGCGTGCCGTCGTTCTTCAGCAGGACGATCGCCTGCTCCGCCGCCTCCTGGGCGAGGGCGCGGTGGGCCGGGGTGTCGAAGTCCTTGGTGTCGGCGTACGGGTCGTACTGCGGGTCGAACTCGCCCAGGCGGAAGCGGACCGAGAGCTGGCGGCGGACCGCCCTGTCGATGTCCGCCTCCGTCAACAGGCCCTGGGACAGGGCTCCTTGGACGCGGGCGATGATTTTCGTGGAGTCCGTTCCGTGGTCCGTGAAGCTGTCCACGCCGGCGATCAGCGCGGCGGCCGTCGCCTCCTCGTGGGTGTCGAAGTAGTGCTCCGAGTCGACCAGGTTGGAGGGCGCGGCGGCGTCCGAGCAGACCAGCAGATCGGCGTCCGTCCAGGCGCGCAGATGCTCGCCCAGGAGCGGCGAGACATGGTTGGGGCGGCCGTTGACCAGGTTGTACGCGGGCATCACCCCGGCCACCGCACCCGCCTCGACCGTCTCGCGGAAGGCGCGCAGGTCGTACTCGTGCAGGACGCGCGGGCGGACCGAGGAGGAGGTCGTGTCGCGGTTCGTCTCGTTGTTGTGGGCCAGCCAGTGCTTGAGGACCGGGGCCGTACGCCAGTACGCGGGATGGTCGCCGCGCAGGCCGCGCGTGTACGCGGTGGCGATCGCCGAGGTCAGCTTCGGGTCCTCCGAGTAGCCCTCCTCGTTGCGGCCCCACAGCGGGTGGCGCAGCAGATTGACCGTGGGCGCCCAGACGTTGAGGCCGACGCGGTCGTCGCGGGCGCGCATCGCGCGGACCTCCTTGGACACCGCCTCGCCGACGCGGTGCACGAGTTCCTCGTTCCAGGTCGCGCCGAGACCGACCGCCTGCGGGAAGACGGTCGCCGGGCCCATCCACGCCACGCCGTGCAGCGCCTCCTGGCCGGTGCGGAAGGCGGCGATGCCGAGGCGCTCGACGGCGGGCGCGAACTGGTGCAGGAAAGCGACCCGTTCGTCGAGGGTCAGGCGCGACAGCAGATCGTCGATGCGCTTCGCGGTCGGCAGCTGCGGATCGCGGAATGGCGGCGAAGACGGCGTTTGTGCGGTCACGTGGGATTCCCTTTGCGATGGAGCGGCGCGGCACTTTCGAAGCGCTTCGATGCTCATTCGACGTGGGGGTGGGTGTCAAGAGACCCAGGCGCAACAACTCCGTTTCCCTCCCGTGATGTCAAGCGGCATACGGGGGTGGTTCGGACCGCCGGGCAGGGCCTCACACCTCGGAGGAATCTTGGGGCCGACCCTTGTGCACCCTCAGGTGTTCACTTAACCTCGCAGCAACATCGAAGCGCTTCGACTAACTGGGAGCCACCGGGAGCCCCTCCTGGAACGCCATCCGGGAAGAGCAGTCCTCCGCAGTCATCCGAGGACTCCTTCGTCTCGGCCAGTCACGCCAGTAACACACAAGACACCGCAGCCGACGGCTCCACCGCCGGGTGTCCTGGTGCGCCATGAAGGGTTGACGCAATGACGCCGAATGCCTCCTCCGCCTCCTCCGCACCGAGCCGGAGAAGCTTCCTCGCCTCCACGGCGGTCGCCGCCGCCGCGGTGGCGGGCGGGATGCCGCTGCTCGCCGCCTGCGGTGGCTCCGGCGGCGGTTCCAAGGACGGCACCACCTCGGGCAAGGACGCGAAGAAGATCCTCCCGACCTTCGTGGCGCAGAACGTGGTGACGCCCGACATCCCGTCGAAGAACGGCTCGTCGATCGGCTTCAGCAGCAAGCTGGACCTGGCCACCCTCAAGACCTCGGTGCCGCAGAAGCTCGGCAAGGGCGGCAGCGTCAAGATCATGTCGCCGTTCTGGGGCACCCCGCCGAAGGGCGACAACCCGTACTACTCGGCGATGAACGCCCTGACCGGCGTCGACGTCTCCTGGCAGAACCAGGACGGCAACACCTACGACGAGAAGCTCGGCGCGGTCCTCGCCTCCAGCGACATCCCGGATGTCGTCGTCATCCCCGGCTGGAACATGGGCGGCAAGATACCCAGCGCCATCAACAGCAAGTTCGCCGACCTCGGCCCGTACCTCTCCGGCGACGCGGTCAAGGAGTTCCCGAACCTCGCGGCCATCCCGACGGAGGCCTGGCAGCGCTCGATCTTCGGCGGCGCCCTGCGTGGACTGCCCATGCCGGCCTCGTACGTCGTGAACATCGTGCCGTACTACCGCCAGGACATCTTCGAGGCGAAGGGCTACGAACTCCCCACGTCCGCCGACGAGTTCCTCGCGCTGGCCAAGGAGATCACCAACGCCAAGGCCAAGGTCTGGGCGTGCGACGACATGAAGTGGACGGCGTTCAACGTCTTCGGGGTGCTCTCCGGTGGTGAGAAGTCCCTCGGCTGGAACCTCGTCGACGGCAAGCTGGTCTACCGCGTCGAGACCCCCGAGTACCTCGAAGCCCTGGAGTGGACGCGGAAGTTGTACGCCGCCGACGTCGTCCACCCCGACGCCAAGGCGCAGAACCAGGGCGACTCGGGCCTGCGCTTCACCTCGGGCGAGGTCCTCATCTTCAACAACGACATCTCGACGTGGTGGGGCAAGACGGCCGAACAGGCCACCCAGAACAAGGAGTTCCGCATCGGGGGCATGGACATCTTCGGCCACGACGGCGGAGACCCCACCCTGTACGCCGTCCAGCCCGCCGGCATCTTCGCCTTCGTCAGCAAGAAGGCCTCCGAGAAGACGATCCGTGACGTCCTCGCCGTCGCCAACGTGACCGCGGCCCCGTACGGCACCAAGGAGTACATGCTCACCAACTACGGGGTGGAGGGCACGCATTACTCGGTGAAGGACGGGGTGCCCACGAAGAACGACAAGGGCAACCAGGAGGTCACCAACGCCTTCGTGATGGTCGCCAGCCCCGCCTCGACCATCGCCCACCCCGACTTCCCGGACATCGCCAAGGCGCAGGTCGAGTGGCAGCAGCGGATGGGCGCGTTCACGAAGAAGACGCCGTTCTTCGGCATGCAGGTCGTCGAGCCGACCCGCTGGACCAACCTCTCCAACGACTTCGAGCAGCTGGAGGACGACATCGTCCGCGGCCGCAAGAAGATCAGCGACATGCAGCAGGCGGTGTCCGACTGGAAGAGCCAGGGCGGCGACCAGCTGCGCGACTGGTACCAGAAGCTGCTGGACACCAACGGCGCGGCGAAGTGACCCGGAGCTGAGGCAAGGAGACGGCCGTGTCCCACAGCACGGTGCCTCGCGGCGGTTCCGAGGCAGAGAACCAGAAGAAGCAGAGGACGGCCCGGTCGGCGGCCCGGACGACGGCCGGGAAGGTGATCGGGATCGGGAAGCAGGCCGGGACTTCGGAGACGTCCGGTGACGCTTCCGCCGGGTCCGGTGCATCCGGCGCACCCGGGCCCGCTCGCCCCTCGGGCAAGCTGCGCCTGCGGCTACGGCTCAGACGCGACCGTACGCTCCTGCTGATGACCGTGCCCGCGCTCGCGCTGGTCCTGGTCTTCAACTACATCCCGATCCTGGGCAACGTCGTCGCCTTCCAGGAGTACGACCCCTACGTCAGCGACAACGGCTTCGTCGCGATCTTCCACAGCCCCTGGGTCGGCCTCGAACAGTTCCAGCGGATCTTCGAGGACTCCGCGTTCTGGGACGCCGTACAGAACACGCTCGTCCTCTTCTCCCTCCAGCTGCTCCTCTTCTTCCCCATCCCGATCCTGCTCGCGCTGCTCATCAACAGCGTGATCAGGCCCCGGATCCGGGCGGTCTCCCAGGCGATCCTCTATCTGCCGCACTTCTTCTCCTGGGTGCTGGTCATCACCGTCTTCCAGCAGATCTTCGGCGGCGCCGGCATCATCGCGCAGACCCTGCGACAGCACGGGTACGAGGGCTTCGACCTCATGACCGACCCCGGGATCTTCAAGTTCCTGGTCACGGCGGAGGGCGTCTGGAAGGACGCCGGCTGGGGCATCATCGTCTTCCTCGCCGCGCTGGCCTCCGTGAGCCCCGACCTGTACGAGGCCGCCGCGATGGACGGCGCCGGCCGCTGGCGCCGCATGTGGCACGTCACGCTGCCCGCGCTGCGCCCGGTGATCGCCCTGCTGCTGGTGCTCCGCGTCGGTGACGCCCTCACGGTCGGCTTCGAACAGATCCTGCTCCAGCGCGACGCGGTCGGACCGGGCGCGGCGGAGGTCCTCGACACCTTCGTGTGGTGGAACGGCGTACGCAACCAGGACTTCAGCTACGCCGCCGCCGCGGGCCTGGTCAAGGGTGTGGTGAGTCTCGGTCTGGTCCTCGCGGCGAACAAGGTGGCCCATCTCATGGGCGAGCAGGGGGTGTACAAGAAGTGAGCGCCACGACCGATGAACGTCCCCGTGCCGCAACCGGGCGGAGTACGGCGGCCCCGAGCCGCTGGGCCGCCCCGCCCCGTCCCGCCTGGGAGGACGAACCCAGCAAGGCCGGGCTCGCCGGCAAGGGCATCGTCCTGGTGGGCGCCTGCCTCGGGGTCCTCTTCCCGCTGTGGATCGTCGTCGTCACCAGCCTGTCCACGAAACAGACCATCACCGAGGCCGGCGGTCTCGTGATGATCCCCAAGGGCATCACCTTCATCGCCTACCAGGAACTGCTGAGCGGCGGCCAGGTCACCCGGGCCAGCATCGTCAGCCTGGGCGTCACCCTCGTCGGCACGCTGTTCTCCATGACGGTGTCGATCCTCGCGGCGTACGGCCTCTCCCGCGTCGGCTCGGTGGGCCACCGCTGGATCCTGATGACGTTCCTCGCGACGATGTTCTTCGGCGCCGGCCTCATCCCGACCTATCTGCTCGTGCAGTCCCTGGGCCTGACCGACACGTACCTCGCACTGATCCTGCCCAGCGCGATCAGCGTCTTCAACATCCTGGTCCTGCGCGGGTTCTTCATGGGGATATCGCCGGAACTCATCGACAGCGCGCGTATCGACGGGGCCGGTGACTGGCGGATCCTGTGGACGATCGTGATGCCGCTGTCCCGGGCCGTCATCGCCGTCATCACGCTGTTCTACGCGGTCGGTTACTGGAGTGCCTGGTTCAACGCGTCGATCTATCTGAGCGACCAGGACATGATGCCGCTGCAGAACGTGATGATCCAGCTGGTGCAGAAGCAGGAACCTCCGGTGGGGATGGGGCAGGCGATCAAGACGGGGCAGCTTTCCGCCCTTGCCGTGCAGATGGCTGTCATGACGTTGGCGTTGGTGCCGGTGGCTGTGTTGTCGCCGTTTGTGCAGCGGCACTTCAAGAAGGGCATGTTGACCGGGGCGATCAAGGGCTGACGGTCGGTTTTCTTCACGGACCGGGGTGCCTCTTGCGGTTCGTTGGTGGCTGCGGGTGCGTTGTGGTTGATCGCGCAGTTCCCCGCGCCCCTATCGGGCGCGTTTTCCTCCCCCTCTCTTTTCAGATCGAGGTAAGTCATGTCTTCGTTGCGGCCTAGTAGACGTGCCGTTCTTGCTGCTACCGCTGCCGTTGCTGCGGTCTCCGCTGTACCTCTCTCCGGTACGGCGGCCCAGGCAGCAGCTGCTCCCGCCTATCGGTGGCGTACCGCCGTCATCGGCGGCACCGGATTCGTCACCGGCGTGCTCTTCCACCCCTCCGTCCGCGGTCTCGCCTATGCCCGTACCGACATCGGCGGTGCTTATCGGTGGGACGAGCGGGCCGGGCGGTGGATCGCGCTCACCGATCATCTCGGGTGGGACGACTGGAATCTGCTCGGGGTGGAGGCCATCGCCGTCGACCCGGCGCACCCCGACCGGGTGTATCTGTCCCTCGGTGCCTACGCCCAGTCGTGGGCCGGAAACGGTGCCGTTCTGCGGTCCGAGGACCGGGGGGCGACCTGGGCGCGTACCGATCTGGGCGTGAAGCTCGGGGCCAACGAGGACGGGCGCGGTGCTGGTGAGCGGCTGCTCGTCGACCCGCGTGACAGCGACACCCTGTGGCTGGGCACCCGGCACGACGGGCTGCTCAAGTCGACGGATCGAGGCGCTACTTGGGCAGCCGACAGCGCCTTCCCGGCCGTCCCTAGCGCGACCGGGCAGGGCGTCACCTTCCTGGTCGCCGTCGGCCGTGCCGTCTACGCCGGGTGGGGCGACGGTGACGGCAACGGGACCGCCGGTACGGCCAACCTGTACCGCACCTCCGACGGCACGACCTGGGAAGCGGTGCCCGGGCAGCCCGTCGGCGCGACCTCCGCCAAGGTCCCGATCCGCGCCGCCTACGACCGGCACACCCGCGACCTGTACGTGACGTACGGCAACGCGCCCGGGCCCAACGGCCAGTCCGACGGCAGCGTGCACAAGCTGCGCACCACGAGTGGCCGTTGGACGGACGTGACCCCGGTCGAGCCGGGCGGGACCACCGCCGACGGCTCCGCCGACACCTTCGCCTATGGCGGAGTCGCCGTCGACGCCTGCCGGGCCGGCACCGTCGTCGTCTCCACCAACAACCGCTGGGCCGACATCGACACCCTGTTCCGCTCCACGGACGGCGGCCGTACCTGGACGTCCCTCAAGGACGCTGCTGTGTTCGACGTGTCCGAGACTCCTTTCCTCAAGTGGGGTGGTGACAAGCCGAAGTTCGGCTGGTGGATCCAGGCTCTCGCCATCGATCCGTACGACTCCAAGCACGTGGTGTACGGGACCGGCGCGACCCTCTACGGCACCCGTGACCTCAAGTACTGGGCCCCGCAGATCCGCGGCCTGGAGGAGACGTCCGTGCGCCAGCTGATCTCGCCCCCGGTCGGGGAGGCGCACCTGCTCAGCGGACTCGGGGACATCGGCGTGATGTACCACGAGCGGCTCACGGCGTCTCCGTCGCGCGGCATGGCGTCGAACCCCGTGTTCGGGTCGGCGACGGGACTCGCCCAGGCCGCGGCCAAGCCGTCGTACGTCGTCCGGACGGGGTGGGGCGACAACGGCAACGGCGCCTTCTCGAACGACGGCGGGCGGAGCTGGGCGCCCTTCGCTGCCCAGCCCGACATCGCCAAGAACGCACCGGGGCCGATCGCCACCAACGCCGACGGCAGCGTGCTGCTGTGGACCTTCGTGCACTGGGACGGCACGAAGTACCCAGCCCACCGCTCCACGGACAACGGCACGACCTGGTCCGAGATCTCCTCCGTTCCGAAGGGCGCCACGCCGGTCGCCGACCCGGCCGACCCGACGCTCTTCTACGCATACGACACCGACACAGGAACGCTGTACGCCAGCACTGACAGTGGCCTCTCGTTCACTGCGCGTGCGGGCGGGCTGCCCTCCGGCGACAGCCAGTTCGAGCTGGTCGCGGCCCCCGGCAGGTCCGGTGACCTGTGGCTGAGCGTCAAGTGGAACGGGCTCCACCGGTCCACCGACGGCGGCGTCACCTTCACCAAGGTCGCCAGCTGCTGGGCCTCGTACACCCTCGGGTTCGGACGCGCCGCCGAGGGCGCCGCCTACCCGGCGATCTACCTGGTCGGCTCCACCGAGACCATCACCGCCGTCTACCGCTCCGACGACGAGGCGAAGACCTGGACGCGGATCAACGACGACGCCCATCAGTGGGGGTGGACCGGCGAGGTGATCACCGGCGACCCGCGCATCCACGGCCGCGTCTACCTCGCGACCAACGGGCGGGGCATCCAGTACGGGGAGCCGGTCTGATGCCGAACCTCAGCGACGCCACCCGGGGGCGCATCCTCTTCGGCGGCGACTACAACCCCGAGCAGTGGCCCGAGGAGACCTGGCCCGAGGACGTCCGGCTGATGAAGGACGCCGGCGTCAACTCCGTCACCCTCGGCGTCTTCTCCTGGGCGAAGCTCGAACCCCGGCCCGGGGCACGGGAGTTCGGCTGGCTGGACCGGCTGATGGACCTGATGCACGACAACGGCATCGGTGTCGTCCTCGCCACGCCCACCTCCTCGCCGCCGCCCTGGATGGGCCGGCTGCACCCGGAGACCCTGCCCGTCGCCGAGGACGGCCGGATCGAATGGTGGGGCGGGCGCCAGCACTTCGCGCACTCCAGCGCCGCCTACCGCCGCTACGCCGCCGCCATCACCGAGGACCTGGCCGCCCGCTACGGCGGCCACCCCGCCCTCACCATGTGGCACATCAACAACGAGTACTGCACCTACGACTGGGGCGACGAGTCGGCCGCCGCCTTCCGCCGCTGGCTCCAGGAGAAGTACGGCACGCTGGACGCCCTCAACACCGCCTGGGGTACGGCCTTCTGGAGCCAGGGCTACGGCGACTGGTACGAGATCCTGCCGCCGCGTCTCCCGCACTACATGCGCAACCCCACCCAGGTACTGGACTTCAAGCGCTTCACGTCCGACGCGCTCCTGGAGTGCTACCTCGCCGAACGTGACATCGTCCGCCGCCACACCCCGCACCTCCCGGTCACCACCAACTTCATGCCGATGTGGGCGGGGCAGGACGCCTGGCGCTGGGCCGAGGAGGAGGACGTCGTCTCCGTCGACATCTACCCCGATCCCCGCGACCCGTTCGGTGCCCAACAGGGCGCGCTCGTACAGGACATGACGCGTTCGCAGGCGCGCGGTCCGTGGATGCTGATGGAGCAGGCGGCCGGTCCGGTCAACTGGCGGGGCGTCAACCATCCCAAGCCGCGCGGCCTCAACCGGCTCTGGTCGCTCCAGGCGGTGGCACGCGGCGCCGACGCCGTCTGCTACTTCCAGTGGCGCCAGTCCCGGCAGGGCGCCGAGAAGTTCCACTCCGGCATGGTCAGCCACGCGGGTGAGCAGGGGCGCACGTTCCAGGAGGTCAAGCAGCTCGGCGCCGAACTCGCCGCCATCAGCGGTGAGGTGACGGACAGTCACACCGGCAACGACATCGCCGTGCTTCATGACTGGCACGCCTGGTGGGGCGGTGCCCAGGACGGGCGGCTCTCCTCCGAGGTGGATCACCCGCAGGTCGTACGGGCCTGGCACCGGGCCCTGTGGGAAGCGCACCTCGCGACGGACTTCGCCCACCCCGAGCACGACCTCTCGGCCTACCGGCTCGTCGTCGTACCGCAGTTGTACCTGCTCACGGACGCGGCGATCGACAACCTCGTCGCGTACGTACGCGACGGCGGCACCCTCGTCTGCGGCTTCCTGACCGGAGTCGCCGACGAGGACGACCGGGTACGCCCCGGCGGCATGGACGCGCGGCTGCGCGAGCTGTTCGGGCTGCGCACCCTGCACGAGTGGTGGCCGCTGGACGCCGGTGAGACCGTCGAAGTGGACGGCTTCCGGGGCCAGTTGTGGTCCGAGGAGCTGGAGGCCGACGGCGCCGACGAGGTCACCCCCTACAAGGGCGGCGAGCTCGACGGGCTCCCGGCGGTGCTGCGCAAGGGGCGCGCCTGGTACGTTTCCACGCTCCCCGAGCCCGACGCGCTCCGGGATCTCCTCGCCCGGATCGGCGCCGACGCGGACGTCCGGCCGGTGCTGGAGGGGCTGCCCGACCGGGTCGAGGTGGTCCGGCGAGGTGAGTTGCTCTTCCTCCTCAACCACGGCACCGACCCCGTGACCGTCCAAGTGCCCGGCGTGCACCGGGACTTGCTGACCGGGGACACCGTCACGGACGCGATCCGGCTCGGCCGGTACGGAGTGGCGGTGCTGAAGCCATGACGACCGGCGGACCCGTCCAAGGCACCCGGGAACCACGAACCGGCGGACCCGTCCACGGCACTTGGGAGCCACGCCCCGCCGCCCGCTGGGAGGACGGCTACCTGAGCGGCAACGGCCGCCATGGCGCCTTGGTGTTCGGCGACCCGGACAGTGACCGTGTCGTCGTCACGCACCACACCCTCGTCCGCCCGAACGGCAGCGAGCACGCACGACCACCACAGCTCGCGGATCAACTGTCCGCCCTCCAGGACCGGTTGCTGGCCGGGGACACCACGGCCGCCGAGAGCTTCACCGACGGGCGGGAGCTGCAATGGGTGCAGCCCTTCCACCCGGCGTTCCAGGTCCGGCTGAGGGGAGGCGCGCCCAAGGGGGAGCAGCGGGACTACCGGCGATCCGTCGACTTCACCACCGGGGTCACCGAGGCCGCGTGCGAGGGCTGGCACAGCCGGGTCGTCGTGTCCCGCGCGGACGACGTCATCGTCCAGTACGTCACCGGCGGCACCCGCACCAAAGCCGGCACTGCCCCCGGCCTCACCCTCGACATCGACCTCGACCACCGACTCCCGGGAGCCCCGGCCGAGTTGGGCGTCGGCCAGAGCGTGGTGCGCACCCCCGAGGGCGCCCTGCTCACCCTCCGCGCCCGCTACCCCGACAGCGACCGCGCGTACACCGGGGTGACCCTCGTCGTCCCCACCGGCGGCGGTACGACCCTCACCCCGCCCGGCGTCCGGGTCGAGGGCGCGGAGTCCGTGCTGCTGCTGACGCGAGTCGTCCGGCACGTCGGCGAACTGGACACGGCGGAGCACACTCGCGCCCTGCGTGAACTGCTCCCGGACGCGGACGACGAGCAGCCGTCGGGAGAGCGGACGTACGACCGCCTCCTCGCCCGCCACACCCCCCTCCACCGCACCGCCTACGACCGCGTCACCCTCGACCTCGCCGCCGACGACGCCGAACGCGCCCTGTCCGGCGCCGAGTTGCTCACCCGCACCAAGAGCCCCGCCCTCCTGGAACGCCTCTTCGCCGCCGGCCGCTATCACCTGCTCTCCGCCAGCGGGATGTTCCCGCCCCGCCTGGTCGGCCTGTGGACCGGCGACTGGGGCACGGCGTGGGCGGGAGCGTTCACCAACGACGCCAACGTCAACCTCCAGACCGCATCGGCTGCGGCCGGTGCCCTCCCCGAAGTCACGGAAGCGCTCGCCTCCCTGATCCATAGTCAGCTCGACGACTGGCGCGAGAACGCCCGCACCGTCTTCGGCGCGCGGGGTGTCATGGCGCCCGCGCACACCGACGGCGAGTCCGGGCTGACGTACCACTTCAGCCGCGAGTATCCGCTGCACCTCTGGACGGCCGGCGCCGACTGGCTGCTCAAGCCGCTCGTCGACCACGACGACACCCGCGGCGAGCAGGACGCGCGCACCGCACACGCCCTCGCCGAAGTCGCCCTGTTCTACGAGGACTTCCTCACCCGGACCGACACTGACGGCCACCTCGTTGTCGTCCCCTCGTACTCGCCCGAGAACCGTCCGGCCAACGCGAGCTGGGGCGCGATCAACGCGGCGATGGACCTCTCGGCGGCCCGGCACGCCCTGCTCACCGCCGCCAGGTACCACCCGGAACGGGCGGATCGCTGGCGTGCCCTCGCCGGCCGGCTCCCGCCCCACCGGATCAACGCCGACGGCGCGCTCGCCGAATGGGCCTGGCCGGGACTGGACGACACCTACGACCACCGCCACCTCAGCCATCTCTACGGTGTCTGGCCGCTCGACGAGATCAACCCGTACGACACCCCCGACCTCGCCGCAGCCGCGTACCGCGCCCTCCAACTCCGGGGCGCCGAGAACGACTCGGCCCACGGCCATCTGCACCACGCCCTGATCGCGGCCCGCCTCCGCGACGGCGAACGGGTCACCCACGCCCTCGGCCAGGTGCTCGACGGCGACTTCTTCCACCCCTCCCTGATGAGCGCGCACTACCCGGAACGGGACGTCTACAACGCGGACGCCGCGCACACCCTGCCGGCGGTGCTCATCGAGGCGCTCATCCAGTCGACCCC
This sequence comes from Streptomyces sp. NPDC000878, assembly GCF_053599695.1. NCBI lineage: Bacteria > Bacillati > Actinomycetota > Actinomycetes > Kitasatosporales > Streptomycetaceae > Streptomyces > Streptomyces sp. NPDC000878. The sequence goes on from NZ_JBSFMT010000036.1 coordinate 15,276, forward strand.
CGACCGGCTGGTCCTCCTGCCCGCGCTCCCGGCGGCCTGCCCGACCGGCCAACTCCGGGGCGTACAGACGCGGTTCGGCGCGGAGGTGGACCTCGACTGGGGACCGGGGCGGGGCCGGGCCGTCGTACGCCCCACCCGGACCCACCGCATCGACCTCAGGACTTCCTCCGGCGCACGCACGCTCGACCTCGTCGCCGGAGAAGACCGCGTCCTCGAACTGGGGCCGCGGTAACCGCACCAAGGAACAGCGCAGCCGACAACAGCAGACAACCCCCCCCACCACCCGCATCTCCCCCCCACCCATGGAAGGAACGGAACCCCATGGCAACAAGCACCCGCACCCGTACCCGCACTCGCACGCTGAGCCGGATCACCAAGGTCCTGCTGGCCCCCGCTCTCGCGCTCGGCGCCACGATCGGTCTCGCCTCCGCCCCCGCCTCGGCCGCCGTCTGGAACTCCTGCGACCAGTGGGGCAACACCTCGCTGAACGGCTACACCCTCTACAACAACATCTGGGGCTCCGGCGCCGGCAGCCAGTGCATCTGGGCCAACTCCGGTACCAACTGGGGAGTCTGGGCCAACCACCCGAACACCGGCGGCATCAAGTCGTACCCCAACTCCAAGAAGGTGATCAACAAGACGATCACCTCGCTCGGCTCGCTCTCCAGCAGCTACAACGTCACCGTCCCGTCGTCCGGCGCGTACAACACGTCGTACGACATCTGGGACACCGACTACGACTACGAAATCATGCTCTGGGTCAACTACAACGGCGCCGTCGGCCCGTTGGGCACCTCGCAGGGCAACGTCACCCTGGGCGGCCACACTTGGACCGTCTACAAGGGCAACAACGGCGCCAACGAGGTCTTCTCGTTCCTGCGTACGTCGGACTCCACCTCCGGCACCGTCAACGTCCTGCCGATCCTCAAGTGGATCAAGGACACCAAGGGCTGGTTCGGCAACGAGACCATCGGTGACGTGCAGTTCGGGTTCGAGGTCACCTCGTCCTCCGGCGGCCTGGACTTCACCACCAACAACCTGACCGTCAGCAGCAGCTGACGATCCGACAGGGGCCGGGGCCGGTCGTGCCGTTCAGGCGCGGTCGACCTCGGCCCGCAGGGCGTTGTAGTCGGTGAAGGCCGCCTCGACGTCGGCCTTGCTGAGGCCGTAGCGGGCCAGGTCGTAGCGGTGGGGGCGGCTGCCCCTGAGGTGGGTGGAGACCGTGGGAAGCCGGGCCGCGTCCGCCTCCGTCCAGTCGGCTCCCACGGCGCCGTAGAGCTTCGGGGCGCCCGCGGCGGGGTCGGTGCCGAGCCAGGAGTACGGCACGTCCACCACCGCCTCGCGCGGGAACCCGGCCCGGGCCGCGAGCCCACGCCGCACGGAACGGCTCAGCAGGTCGAGCCAGGTGGCGCCGAGGGCGTCCAGATCGACCCTGCGCCGGGAGAGGGCCATCCCGCACTCGACCAGACTGCAGAACGAGGCCACGGCGGTCGCCGGGTCGCGGTGCGTCCACACGAGGGTGGCGTCGGGGAACACGCTGAGCAGGGCGTCCAGATTCCCGGTGTGCATGGGGGACTTGAGGATCCAGCGGCGCCGCTGCCGGCCGTACTGGAGCACCTGGAAGCACTCCTTGAGATGGCGGTAGTCGGGGACGAAGTCCCGCGTGAACTGCTGGGCGTGGTACTCGGGCAGCCGCGCCTGGGACAGCGGCACCAGGGCGTGCGGCAGCAGGAAGGTGTCCTCCTCGGGGCCCTCGGCGGTCATGGGGTGGATCTCGCGGAAGCGCGGCGAGAGCAGATAGGTACCGTCGAGCATCCGGCGCGCGGCCGATACCGCCTTCTTCCGCTCCCGGGCCGACGGTTCGAGACCGGGGGCGAGCAGTTCCCACAGCCGAGGGCATCGGTGTTCGTCGGAGAGGGACAGCACGCCGTGGGTGAGCGTGGTGGCGGTACGCGGAAGACCGACCACGAACACCGGCTTCTCGACGGTCTCCTGAGCGATGGCGGGGTTCTCGGCGATCAGCCGCCCGATCCGGGCCCGGTTGGTCAGATGCCGCCGGACATGCGCCTGCGCCGACTGCCAGCCGACCGGCGACAACTCCTCGTCGCTCGCCCACTCCCGCAACAACGCCCGGAAGCTGTCGACGAACCACTCGTCCCCGTCCACCAACTCCGCCTTCTCGGCGATCCGATCGAAGACCCGATCCGGATCCCGCCGAGAACCGAAAGCGGGCCGCAGCACCAGATTGGCCAGCGTGAGGGGGAGGGGAGCAGCAGACACGGGACGGGGTTCCTTTCCGCCGGGGACAGGGAAACACGCCGAACTAGTGTGCGCCCCAGAGGGGCGCGGGGAACTGCGCGACAAGCCACGAAGCATCCGTACTTGCCCGCGAGCCGCACCCCCCCGATAGGGGCGCGGGGAACTGCGCGACAAGCCACGACGAAGCCGCACCCGCCCACGAGCCGCACCCCACCCCCCCCGAAGGCGCCCCCACCCACTACTCGGCGATAGGCAACCGAGCCCCGTCCCGCAAGAACACCGGAATCCGATCCAACGGCGCATCCACAGTCACCGCCACCCCGCCCTCATACACCTCACCAGTCCACGCATCCGTCCACCTCACCCCCGCCGGCAAATAAGCCGTACGAGCCGTCGCCCCCGCAGTCAGCACAGGCGCGACCAACACATCAGGCCCGAAGAGATACGAGTCGTCGACCGACCAGGCCGCCGGATCGTCCGGGAACTCCAGGAACAGCGGCCGCATCACCGGCAACCCCTCCTCATGCGCCTCACGCATCACCCGCAGCACATACGGCTTCAGACGCTCACGCAACCGCACATACCGCTCCAGAATCGCGCCCGCCTCCTCCCCGTACGACCACACCTCGTTGGGCCCGCCGGTCATGTCGGGACCCAACGGCATCCCCGGGTCACGGAACCCATGCAGCCGCATCAGCGGCGAGAACGCGCCGAACTGGAACCACCGGACCATGACTTCGCGGTACGCGGGATCGTCCGGGTCGCCGCCGTGGAAGCCGCCGATGTCGGTGTTCCACCAGGGGATGCCGGACAGGGCGGTGTTGAGACCGGCCGCGATCTGGCGGCGCAGCGTCGGGAAGTCGACGCCGATGTCACCGGACCACAGGGCGGCGCCGTAGCGCTGACTGCCCGCCCACGCCGAGCGGTTGAGGCTGATCACCTCGTCCTCGCCGGACGCGATCAGGCCCTCGTAGAACGTGCGGGCGTTCTCGACCGGGTACAGGTTGCCGACCTCCAGGCCGGGGCCCGCCCAGTACCGCAGGTTCTCCGGGAAGCCCGGCTTCAGCTCCGGCTCGCAGGCGTCCAGCCAGAAGGCCGTGATGCCGTACGGGGCAAGGTAGTTGTCGCGGATCCTCGACCAGACGAACTCGCGTGCCTCCGGGTTCGTGGCGTCGTAGAAGGCGACCTGGACGGTGGAGGCGACGCCCTTGTCCGGCCAGTCGGCGTGCGCCATCGGGCCGTACTGTGTGCCGATCAAGTAGCCGCGCTGCTCCATGAGTTCATGGTTCTCGGAGAGCGGCGACACCGAAGGCCACACGGAGACGACGAGTTTGACGCCCATCTCCGCCAACTCCTCGACCATGGCGGCCGGGTCGGGCCACTCGGTCGGGTCGAACTTCCAGTCGCCCAGATGCGTCCAGTGGAAGAAGTCGCACACGATGGCCCGCAGCGGCAGCCCGCGCCGCTTGTACTCCCGTGCCACATCGAGGAGTTCGTCCTGGGTGCGGTAGCGCAGCTTGCACTGCCAGAAGCCCGCCGCCCACTCCGGCAGCATCGGCGTACGGCCCGTCACCGCGCTGTAGCGCCGCTGGGCGTCGGCCGGCTGCCCGGCGGTGATCCAGTAGTCGATCTGCCGGGCCGAATCCGCCACCCAGCGCGTCCCGTTGCCCGCCAGCTCCACCCGCCCGATCGCCGGGCTGTTCCACAGCAGGGTGTAGCCGCGGCTGGAGGTGAGCACCGGCACGGACACCTCGGCGTTGCGCTGCACCAGGTCCAGCACGACACCCTTCTGGTCGAACAGACCGTGCTGGTGCTGGCCGAGGCCGTACAGCTTCTCGTCCTCGTAGGCGGCGAACCGCTGCTCAAGCCGCTGGTAGCCGTTGCCGACGGCCGTGTAGAGGCGCGAGCCCGGCCACCAGAAATGCGCCCGCTCCTCGGCGAGCAGCTCGGCCGAGTCGTCGGTCCGCAGGAAGCGGATCAGACCCTCGGCGCTCACCTCGACGGTCAGCGCGCCGACCGTCAACTGCCCTTGCCCGTCCTCGATCTTGACGGTGTACGCCGTCGAGGGCGGCTCGTCGAGCAGGGCACCCGGCAGCCCCTCCAGGACCGGCCCGCCGAGCCGCGTCCGGACCCGGACCGCGTCCGGACCCCAGGGCTCTATCCGTACGGTCTCCTGACGGCCGCTCCACTCCAGCGCGCCGTCCCGCTCACGGAACGTGCCGACGGTGGGGGAGGACTGCGCGAGGCTGACCGCGCCTGACGGGGGCCGGGTTTCGGCGGGCTGGTTCACGTGGCGGCTCCTGAAGGAAGGAGTGGGGGAGGGGTGCCAGGACAGGCAGGGGTCCCCAACGGCCCCGAGACGGCGGGGGTATTGGGTATCCAGGTGCAATTCAGTGCTGGTAGCTGCGACGGACGTCACAGCTGTGTCTGGGTGTCACAGCCGCGGCTGCGGCTCAGGAAACGACAGGCGCCGGCCCCGTACTGGCCCGGACCGTCAACTCGGGTGCGATCAGCGCGACTTCGTCGCCCCCTCGCCCGTCGAGCTTCGCCATCAGCAGTTCCACCGCGCGCCGCCCCATCTCCTGCGCGGGAATGGCGACGGACGTCAGCCGCACCGAGGCCTGGGTGGCGACATGGTCCGGGCAGACGGCGATGACCGACACGTCCTCCGGCACCGCCCGCCCCTGCTGGCGCAGCAGCGCGAGCAGCGGTTCGACCGCCGACTCGTTCTGCACGACGAACCCCGTGGTGCCCGGCCGTTCGTCGAAGATCCGGGCCAGGGTCACGGTCATCGCGTCGAACCCGCCCTCGCACGGACGGTGCAGCACCCGTACCCCCAACTCCCGTGACCGGGACCGGAGTCCGTCGAGCGTGCGCTCGGCGAAACCGGTGTGCCGTTCGTAGACCGCGGGCGCCTCGCCGATGACAGCGATGTCACGGTGCCCCAGCCGCGCCAGGTGCTCGGCGCACAGCGCACCCGTGGCCCCGAAGTCGAGGTCGACGCAGGTCAGGCCCTCGGTGGCGGCCGGAAGTCCGATGAGTACGGACGGTTGGTCCGTGCCGCGCAGCAACGGCAGCCGCTCGTCGTCGAGTTCGACGTCCATCAGGATCATCGCGTCGGCGAGCCCGCTGCCGGTGACCCGGCGCACGGCGTCGGGACCCTCCTCGCCGGTGAGCAGCAGGACGTCGTACCCGTGCGTGCGGGCGCTGGTGGCGACCGCGATGGCGATCTCCATCATCACCGGCACGTACATGTCCGTACGCAACGGGACCATCAGGGCGATGATGTTGGAGCGGCTGCTCGCCAGCGCCCGGGCGCCCGCGTTCGGGTGGTAGCCGAGCTGTTGGATGCTCTGCTCGACCCGCTGCCGGGTGCCCGCGGAGATGGACCGCTTGCCGCTGAGGACATAGCTCACCGTGCTCGCCGAGACTCCGGCGTGCTGGGCGACCTCGGCGAGGGTGACCATCCAGCTCTCCAAGCATTGTGTGAAGCGCTTCGACAGTGCGCGTAACGGATAACGGCGACGGATACCGGCGAGTGAGGGTGGAACGACAGTAACCCCACCGGGGGTGGGTGTCCATATGTTGTCGAAGCGCTTCGACGAGGTTTCTCGGAACTCTGTCGGGTCTCTCCCGGATGTCTCTCGGAGCTTTCTCGAAGCTTTGTCGGCCAGCATGGCAACTTTCCCACCCCACGGCGGCCACTGAGGAGTGCTCCGCGAATCGTCGCCCGGAAGGACCCCCATGCAACACCGCAGACCGCGCCTCTCGAAGAAGGCGAAGACCTTCGCCTCCGCCCTGGTCGCCCTCGCTGCCGCCGCCGGCGTCACCGTCGCGCAGGCGGGCGAGTCGAGCAAGAAGTGCGCGGCCTTCGACACCGTCACGCTCGGCAAGTACTACGTCAACAACAACCTGTGGAACCAGGAGAAGGCCGTCGGCTCCCAGTGCGTCTGGGACAACTCCCGGTCCGGCTCGACCATCTCCTGGGGCACGAACTACAGCTGGGCCAACAGTGCCACCGGCAAGGACTACGACGTCAAGACGTACGCCAGTACGGTCCTCGGCTGGCACTGGGGCTGGAAGACCGACAAGGCCGCCACCCAGCTGCCGATCCGCGTCGGCGACCGCAAGCCGGTCAGGACCACCTGGGACTTCACGGTCAGCTCGAACCCCGGCGTCATGAACGTCGCCTACGACCTGTGGCTGCACACCAAGAACACCGCGGACTGGCAGGACCAGCCCACCGACGAGATCATGATCTGGCTCAACCGCCAGGGCGGCGCGGGTCCGCTCGGCACCAAGACCGCGAGCGTCAGCCTCGGCGGCGCGATGTGGGACATCTACGAGGGTGACATCGGCTGGAAGGTCCACTCCTTCGTCCGCCGCGCCAACACCACCAAGGCCACCCTCAATCTCGACGACTTCACCCAGGCCCTGGTCCGCCGCAAGCTGCTCACCAATGACAAGTACGTCTCCGGCATCGAGGCGGGCACCGAGGTCTTCAAGGGCACGGGCCGCCTGGACAGCAAGGCCTACTCGGTCGACATCGGCTGACGGGCGAGGGGTGTGCGGGGGCTGTACGGCCCCACCGGCCGCGCGAGGACTGGTGGGGTCGCCCGTAATCGGGTACCAACGATCGAGTAGCACCGATCAGTAACGTACGGTCCCCAAGATCCCGATTCGCGGCGAGGTGTGCCTCATGTCCGCAAGCCCAGTCAAGCCCTCAGTCAAGCCCTCAGCCAAACCCACCGTCACCGAGCGGGAAGCCCGTCAGGTGGCGGAGGCCGCCCGGGAGCAGGGCTGGCGAAAGCCCAGCTTCGCCAAGGAACTGTTCCTCGGCCGCTTCCGGCTCGACCTCATCCACCCGCACCCGCTCCCGCCCACCGAGGACGCGCGGCGCGGCGAGGAGTTCCTCGCCGAGCTGCGCGACTTCTGCGAGACGAAGATCGACGCCGCCCGCATCGAACGCGAGGCGCTGATTCCCGACGAGGTCGTCAACGGGCTCAAGGAGCTGGGCGCCCTCGGGATGAAGATCGACACCAAGTACGGCGGCCTCGGCCTCACCCAGGTGTACTACAACAAGGCCCTCGCCCTGGTCGGCTCCGCGAGCCCGGCGCTCGGCGCGCTGCTCTCCGCCCATCAGTCGATCGGCGTACCGCAGCCGCTGAAACTCTTCGGCACCCAGGAACAGAAGGACGAGTTCCTGCCGCGCTGCGCCCGCACCGACATCTCCGCGTTCCTCCTCACCGAGCCGGACGTCGGCTCGGACCCGGCGCGGCTCGCCACCAGCGCGGTGCCGGACGGCGACGACTACGTCCTGGACGGGGTCAAGCTGTGGACGACCAATGGGGTCGTCGCCGACCTCCTCGTCGTCATGGCCCGCGTCCCGAAGTCCGAGGGCCACAAGGGCGGCATCACCGCGTTCGTCGTCGAGACCGTCTCCGAGGGCGTCACCGTCGAACACCGCAACGCCTTCATGGGCCTGCGCGGCCTGGAGAACGGCGTCACCCGCTTCCACCAGGTGCGGGTCCCGGCCGCCAACCGGATCGGCCCCGAGGGCTCGGGCCTCAAGATCGCTCTGACGACCCTGAACACCGGCCGGCTGTCGCTGCCCGCGATGTGCGTCGGCGCCGGGAAGTGGTGCCTGAAGATCGCCCGGGAGTGGTCGGGCGTACGGGAGCAGTGGGGCAAGCCGGTCGCGCTGCACGAGGCGGTCGGCGCGAAGATCAGCTTCATCGCGGCCACCACCTTCGCCCTGGAAGCCGTCCTGGACCTCTCCTCCCAGATGGCCGACGAGAACCGCAACGACATCCGCATCGAGGCCGCCCTCGCCAAGCTGTACGGCTCCGAGATGGCCTGGCTGATGGCCGACGAACTCGTCCAGATCCGCGGCGGACGCGGCTTCGAGACCGCCGAGTCGCTCGCCGCCCGCGGGGAACGCGCGGTCCCCGCCGAACAGGTGCTGCGCGACCTCCGGATCAACCGCATCTTCGAGGGCTCGACGGAGATCATGCATCTGCTGATCGCCCGCGAGGCGGTCGACGCCCATCTGTCGGTCGCGGGCGACCTCATCGACCCGGACAAGTCCCTGTCGGACAAGGCGAAGGCGGGCGCGAACGCCGGTGTCTTCTACGCCAAGTGGCTGCCGAAGCTAGTCACGGGCGCGGGTCAACTACCCGGCTCGTACGCCGAGTTCAAGCACGAGGTCGACCTCTCCCCGCATCTCCGGTATGTCGAGCGCAGTGCCCGCAAGCTGGCCCGCTCCACCTTCTACGCCATGTCCCGCTGGCAGGGCCGGATGGAGACCAAGCAGGGCTTCCTCGGCCGGATCGTCGACATCGGCGCCGAACTGTTCGCGATGAGCGCGGCCTGCGTACGGGCCGAACTCCTGCGCGCCCAGGGCGAGAACGGCCGCGAGGCCTACCAACTCGCCGACGCCTTCTGCCGTCAGGCCCGTGTCCGCGTCGAGGAACTCTTCGGCCGCCTGTGGACCAACACGGACGACGTCGACCGCGCGGTGGTCAAGGGCGTCCTCGCCGGCACGTACACCTGGCTGGAGGAGGGCGTCGTCGACCTCTCGGGGGAGGGCCCCTGGATCGCGGACGCCACACCGGGCCCGACGAAACAGGAGAACGTCCACCGCCCCATCCGCTGACACCTGCCCAACGGCGTTTCTTTTCCCGGGAATTCACTGTCGTCCCCGGCGTCATTCTGTTGCTTGCCACACCGAAGAGGCGCGTCAACAATGGAAAGAATGGCGAACGGGGACGGCATCATATGCGCCGAGGTGCGGGGAAAAAGATCGGTGAGGAATTCGGTCGTGGATTTCCGGGGCTGCTGACGCATGCCCGTCGGCAGCTCGTAGAGGCCGATCTGGTGGGCGCGTTGAGGACCGTACGCAACGAAGTGCTGCCCCTCGCCGAGAAGTTGCGCGCGACCCAACCGGCCACTCTCGACGTGCACCGGGACGAGCTGGCGGTGCTCCTGAACGACTGCGCGCTCGCCGTGGTCGACGGCGAACCGAGGGCTCCGCTGCCCACCTTCGACCCGCCGTTCGTCCGGCGGATCGACGTCCGGGACGTCGACGGTCTGCTCGACGCCGGACGGCCGGGCGAACGGCCCGTGATCCAACAACTCTTCCGCAGCGCGACGGAGTACGTGAAGGACCCCGTACTGCGCGAAGTGATCAGAGCGAATCAGCAGGGCGTCCACATTCTCCAGCGGGCCAACCACTGGATCAGCATGCTGACGGACGCCGTGTAAGCGGAGTACCGGATGAACAGCTCGGTGTAGTGGGGGTAATTCCAGTGCCGGCTCTCGGACTCGACAACATCACCGGCCGCATCATGCGGGCCGGCGAGGGGCGGGTGCTGCGCAGGCTGCAGCGCACCGCCGAACAGGTGGCATCCCTCGAAGGAGACTTCGAGTCCATGACCGACGAGGAACTGGCCGCCGTGACCCCGGAGTTGAGGGAGCGCCACGCCGCCGGAGCCAGCCTCGACGAGCTGCTCCACGAGGCCTTCGCCGCCATGCGCGAGGCCGCCCGGCGCACCCTCGGCATGCGTCACTTCGACGTCCAGGTGATGGGCGGCGCGGCCCTGCACGAGGGCAACATCGCCGAGATGCACACCGGCGAGGGCAAAACCCTGGTCGCCACGCTCCCCGCCTACCTGAACGCCCTGTCCGGCAAGGGAGTTCACCTCGTCACCGTCAACGACTACCTGGCCCGGCGCGACGCCGAGTGGATGGGCCGGGCGTACGCGTTCATGGGCCTGACGGTCGGTGTGGTCCGCTCCGAGTCGACCCCGGCCGAGCGGCGGGCGGCGTACGCCTGCGACATCACGTACGGCACCAACACCGAGTTCGGCTTCGACTACCTGCGCGACAACATGGCCTGGTCGAAGGACGAACTCGTGCAGCGCGGCCACCACTTCGCGATCGTCGACGAGGCCGACTCCATCCTCATCGACGAGGCCCGCACCCCGCTGATCATCTCCGGCCCCGCCGACCAGGCCACCCACTGGTACGAGGCGTTCGCCCGGATCGTGAAGTCCATGCGGGGCACGGCCATCCAGGAGGAGCAGTTCATCAGGCTGGAGGACAAGGAGCGCCTGAAGGAGCTGCGGGCCGCCTACGACTACGAGTTCGACCCCAAGAAACGCACGGTCGCGATCCTCGACCGGGGCGTGGAACACGTACAGGACCAGCTCGGCATCGACAGCCTCTACGAATCCGACCACACCCCCCTCATCGGCCACCTCAACAACGCCCTCAAGGCGAAGGAGTTGTTCCGCAGGGACCAGGAGTACGTGGTCGTCGAGGGCGACGTCATGATCGTCGACGAGCACACGGGCCGTATGCTCGCCGGCCGCCGCTACAACGAGGGGCTGCACCAGGCGATCGAGGCCAAGGAGGGGGTCCGGGTCAAGGAGGAGAACCAGACCCTCGCGACCGTCACCCTCCAGAACTTCTTCCGCCTCTACGACAAGCTCTCCGGCATGACCGGCACCGCGATGACGGAGGCCGCCGAGTTCCACCAGATCTACGAACTCGGCGTCGTCCCCATCCCCACCAACCGCCCGATGGTCCGCACCGACCGGTCCGACCTGATCTACCGCACCGAGGTCGCGAAGTTCGAGGCGGTCGTCGACGACATCGCCGAGAAGCACGAGAAGGGCCAGCCGATCCTCGTCGGCACGACCTCGGTGGAGAAGTCCGAGTACCTCTCGCGCCGGCTCGCCAAGCGGGGCATCCGGCACGAAGTGCTGAACGCCAAGCAGCACGACCGGGAGGCGACGATCGTCGCCCAGGCGGGCCGCAGGGGCGCGGTCACGGTCGCCACCAACATGGCAGGACGCGGTACGGACATCATGCTCGGCGGCAACCCGGAGGCGCTGGTGGCGGCCGAGCTGCCCGAGGACGCGAGCCCCGAGGACCGCCAGGCGGTGCTCGACCGGGTGGCCGCCGAACGCCAGGAGGTCACCGACCTCGGCGGCCTCTACGTCCTCGGCACCGAACGCCACGACTCCCGCCGCATCGACAACCAGCTCCGGGGCCGCTCCGGCCGCCAGGGCGACCCCGGCGAGTCCCGCTTCTACCTCTCCCTCCAGGACGACCTGATGCGCCTCTTCCAGGCCCAGCTGGTCGACCGGGTGATGTCGGCGGCCAACCTCCCCGAGGACGTCCCCATCGAGAACAAGGTCGTCACGCGTGCCGTCGCCTCGGCCCAGGCCCAGATCGAACGCCAGCACTTCGAGTCCCGCAAGGACGTACTGAAGTTCGACGAGGTCCTCAACCGCCAGCGCACCCTGATCTACGCAGAGCGCCGCCGCGTCCTGGAGGGCGGCGACCTGCGCGAACAGCTCCACCACTTCATGGACGACACCGTCCGCGCCTACGTCCGCCAGGAGACGGGCGAGGGCTTCCCGGAGGAGTGGGACCTGGACCGCCTCTGGGGCGCCCTCCGCCAGCTCTACCCGGCGAAGCTGACGGTGGAGGCCCTGGAGGACGAACTGGACGGCCTCGCCAACCTGACGGCCGACCACCTGGCCGACGCGGTCGTCGCGGACATTCACGCCCGCTACGACGACCGCGAGCGGGAACTCGGCGCGGACACGACCCGCGAGCTGGAACGCCGAGTAATGCTGTCCGTCCTGGACCGCAAATGGCGCGAACACCTGTACGAGATGGACTACCTGCGCGACGGCATCGGCCTGCGCTGGACCCTCGGCCGTGAACCGATCGTCGAGTACGAGCGCGAGGGCTACGACATGTTCGGCGCGATGACCGACGCCATCAAGGAGGAGTCGGTCGGCTTCGTCTTCAACCTGGAGATCGAAACGACCCCGACCGACCTGCAACCGGACCCCCACCGCACCGACTCCCTCCACTTCACCGCCCCCACACTGGACACGGCGGATGGAGTGGTGGAGCGGGACGCGCGCAAGCGCCCCTGAGGGGCGCGGGGAACTGCGCGACAAGCCCCCACGCGCCCGCAGCCAAAGAACTACCTATCCAGCGAAGCGCTCAGCACTTCTTGTCACTGGGATCACTGGTCGTCCACTTGCAGTCATCCACCTTCGACCCGTTCGCTCTGGTCAGAATCGCCGTGTCACTGGTGTTGTTCCAGACATACCAACCCCGCTTCTGGAACTTGGTCGCCGCCGTATCCGTCCCCTTGCCCGTACGGATCTTCATCGTCTTGCCGGCACCGATCTTCAGGTTGCCGAACGTGTACTTGTGATTGGCGACGTCCTTCAGAATCCAGCCCTTGAGCGAGATCGCCGCCGAGCTGGTGTTCTTGATCTCCACCCACTCCCCGTTGAGGGAGGCGTTGGAGCCGTTGTCCGAGCCCGGACTGTCGAACCACACGTGCCGGATGACCACACCCCCGGCCGCCTCGGCCGGAGTGCTGAGAACCGCGCCGGTCAGGGCGACCGCGCCCACGAGCGCGGGCAGGGCTGTACGTCGGATGTGCATCGAGATCCCCCCAGGATTTCGTCCACGACTGACCGGTCGTCCACCGGTCAGGCCAGAAGAGATATCACATGATCTGTATGTCGGTTTCACTTATGGACGCTCACCCGAGGGACGCACTGTCCTCACTGTCGGTGGTTGCGGCCACAATGGAGAGATGACCGACAGTCCAGCCCCCCTCGCAGACCCGCACCTCGTCTTCGACCCCGTCGCCGGAGACGGCCCGCGGGATGTGGCGATCCTCGGTTCCACCGGGTCGATCGGCACCCAGGCCATCGATCTCGTGCTGCGCAACCCGGACCGCTTCCGGGTCACCGGGCTCTCCGCCGCGGGCGGCCGGGTCGCGCTCCTCGCCGAGCAGGCGCACCAGCTGCGCGTACGCACGGTCGCGGTCGCCCGCGAGGACGCCGTACCGGCCCTGCGCGAGGCGCTGAGCACGCGGTACGGCGCCGGGGAGCCGCTTCCCGAGATACTCGCCGGACCGGACGCGGCCACCCACCTCGCCGCCGCCGACTGCCACACGGTGCTGAACGGCATCACCGGCTCCATCGGCCTCGCCCCGACCCTCGCCGCCCTGGCGGCGGGCCGTACCCTCGCGCTCGCCAACAAGGAGTCGCTCATCGTCGGCGGCCCACTGGTCAAGGCGCTCGCGAAGCCGGGCCAGATCATCCCGGTCGACTCCGAGCACGCGGCCCTGTTCCAGGCCCTGGCGGCCGGCACCCGGTCCGATGTGCGCAAGCTCGTGGTCACGGCGTCCGGCGGCCCCTTCCGCGGCCGTACGAAGGCACAGCTGGCCGACGTGACGGTCGAGGACGCCCTCGCGCACCCCACCTGGGCGATGGGCCCGGTGATCACGATCAACTCCGCGACCCTCGTCAACAAGGGCCTGGAGGTGATCGAGGCACACCTCCTCTACGACATTCCCTTCGAACGCATTGAGGTGGTCGTGCACCCGCAGTCGTATGTCCACTCGATGGTTGAGTTCACGGACGGATCGACACTGGCCCAAGCCACGCCCCCCGACATGCGCGGCCCCATCGCGATCGGCCTCGGCTGGCCGGAGCGCGTACCGGACGCGGCACCCGCGTTCGACTGGAGCAAGGCGTCGACGTGGGAGTTCTTCCCGCTCGACACCGAGGCGTTCCCGTCGGTCGGCCTCGCCCGGCACGTCGGGCAGCTCGCGGGCACGGCTCCGGCAGTGTTCAATGCGGCGAACGAGGAGTGCGTGGAGGCGTTCCGGAGCGGCGGACTGCCCTTCAACGGGATCATGGAGACCGTGACGAAGGTGGTCGAGGAGCACGGCACCCCTCGTACGGGAACTTCCCTGACCGTCGCGGACGTCCTTGAGGCGGAGTCGTGGGCACGGGCGAGGGCCCGTGAAGTGACACGACAGACGAAGACGACCAAGACACAGCAGCAGTCGAAGACCCAGCAGACGAAGGCAGAGCAAGCCATGGCGACCGCGGAGGCCCGTGCATGACGACACTGATGATGATTCTCGGCATAGTCGTCTTCGTGATCGGCCTGTTGGTGTCGATCGCCTGGCACGAGCTGGGGCATCTCTCCACGGCGAAGCTCTTCGGCATCCGCGTACCGCAGTACATGGTCGGCTTCGGCCCGACGATCTGGTCGCGCAACAAGGGTGAGACCGAGTACGGCATCAAGGCGATCCCGTTCGGCGGCTACATCCGCATGATCGGCATGTTCCCGCCGGGCCCGGACGGCCGTATCGAGGCCCGCTCGACCTCCCCCTGGCGCGTGATGATCGAGGACGCGCGCGCCCAGTCCTTCGAGGAGCTGCTGCCGGGCGACGAGAAGCGCCTGTTCTACACACGCAAGCCGTGGAAACGGGTCATCGTGATGTTCGCGGGCCCGTTCATGAACCTGATCCTCGCGGTGGCGCTGTTCCTGACCGTCCTGATGGGCTTCGGCGTCTCCCAGCAGACCACCAGCGTCAGCTCGGTCTCCAAGTGCGTCATCGCCCAGAGCGAGGGCCGCGACGACTGCCGCAAGACCGACGTGGCCTCCCCGGCCGCCGCGGCCGGCCTCCAGGCGGGCGACAAGATCCTCTCCTTCGGCGGGGTCCAGGTCGACAACTGGAACAAGCTCTCGGACGAGATCCGCGCCAACCCCGGCAAGGACGTCGCGATCGTCGTCGAACGCAAGGGCGAGCAGCTCACCCTGAACGCGAAGATCGCCACGAACCAGGTCGCGAAGAAGGACTCCAGCGGCCAGATCGTCGAGGGCCAGTACGTCACGGCCGGCTTCCTCGGCTTCAGCGCGGCCACCGGCATCGTCCGCCAGGACTTCGGCGACTCGGTGACCTGGATGGGCGACCGCATGGGCGAGGCCGTCGACTCCATCGCGAGCCTGCCCGGCAAGATCCCCGCCCTGTGGAACGCCGCCTTCGACGGCGGCGAACGCGAGGCGGACTCCCCGATGGGCGTGGTCGGCGCGGCCCGCGTGGGCGGCGAGATCTTCACCCTGGACATCCCGCCGACCCAGCAACTGGCGATGGCATTGATGCTGGTGGCGGGCTTCAACCTGTCCCTCTTCCTCTTCAACATGCTCCCGCTGCTGCCGCTCGACGGCGGCCATGTCGCGGGCGCGCTGTGGGAGGCG
Source organism: Streptomyces sp. NPDC000878 (assembly GCF_053599695.1). Lineage (NCBI taxonomy): Bacteria > Bacillati > Actinomycetota > Actinomycetes > Kitasatosporales > Streptomycetaceae > Streptomyces > Streptomyces sp. NPDC000878. Next base: position 30,633 of record NZ_JBSFMT010000036.1, read on the forward strand.
CTGCGCCGGAACACGGCGAAGGTGCTGAAGCGCCCGGACCCGGGTCCGTTCGACGTGGCGAAGCTGATGCCGGTGGCCTATGTGGTGGCGGGCATCTTCATCTGCTTCACGCTCCTCGTCCTGGTGGCGGATGTGGTCAACCCGGTGCGCATCTCGTAGCCACACAGGGTTCGCCCCGGAGTTCGTGACGGCCGGGCACAGTGGGAGGACCCCACGGTGCCCGGTCGTTCCCCAATGAGTGGGTTTACGTGCGGGATGTGCTCGGGCTTGGGCGGGTGCCGTAATCTCGAAGCTCGGAGCCCGCTGTTCCCGGGACCGGACCTTGAACCACAACTTGGGGTTGCACAGCAGATGACTGCGATTTCTCTCGGCATGCCGTCCGTTCCGACCAAGCTCGCCGAACGCCGGAAGAGCCGGCAGATCCAGGTCGGTTCGGTGGCCGTGGGCGGAGACGCGCCGGTGTCGGTGCAGTCGATGACGACGACGCGTACGTCGGACATCGGCGCCACGCTTCAGCAGATCGCCGAGCTGACGGCGTCCGGCTGCCAGATCGTGCGGGTGGCGTGCCCGACGCAGGACGACGCGGACGCCCTGGCGACGATCGCGCGCAAGTCGCAGATCCCGGTGATCGCCGACATCCACTTCCAGCCGAAGTACGTGTTCGCCGCGATCGAGGCGGGCTGTGCGGCGGTGCGGGTGAACCCCGGCAACATCAAGCAGTTCGACGACCAGGTCAAGGAGATCGCGCGCGCCGCGAAGGACCACGGCACGCCGATCCGCATCGGCGTGAACGCGGGCTCGCTCGACAGGCGGCTGTTGCAGAAGTACGGCAAGGCGACGCCGGAGGCGCTCGTCGAGTCGGCCCTCTGGGAGGCATCCCTCTTCGAGGAGCACGACTTCCGGGACATCAAGATCTCGGTGAAGCACAACGACCCGGTGGTCATGGTCAACGCCTACCGCCAGCTCGCGGCTGCCTGCGACTACCCGCTGCACCTGGGTGTGACGGAGGCGGGCCCGGCGTTCCAGGGCACGATCAAGTCGGCGGTGGCCTTCGGCGCGCTGCTGAGCGAGGGCATCGGCGACACGATCCGCGTCTCGCTGTCCGCGCCGCCGGTCGAGGAGATCAAGGTCGGCAACCAGATCCTGGAGTCCCTGAACCTCCGCCAGCGCGGCCTGGAGATCGTGTCGTGCCCGTCGTGCGGGCGCGCGCAGGTCGACGTCTACAAGCTGGCCGAGGAGGTCACGGCGGGCCTGGAGGGCATGGAGGTCCCGCTGCGCGTCGCGGTCATGGGGTGCGTGGTGAACGGTCCCGGCGAAGCGCGGGAGGCGGACCTCGGCGTCGCCTCCGGCAACGGCAAGGGGCAGATCTTCGTGAAGGGCGAGGTCATCAAGACGGTGCCCGAGTCGAAGATCGTGGAGACGCTGATCGAGGAGGCGATGAAGATCGCCGAGCAGATGGAGGCGGACGGAATCGCCTCGGGCGAGCCGTCGGTGTCCGTGGCGGGCTGATTTCGCCCCCGCCGCCCCTACCCGTCCCATCCCTGGGGGCTGCGCCCCCAGACCCCCCTTTCGGCCTGAACGGCCTCGTCCTCAAACGCCGGACGGGCTGGGTGGGAAACCCGGCCTGGGGTGGACGGGCGGTGCCTCTCGAACGGCGGACAGGTTGAGCCACCCAGCCCGTCCGGCGTTTGAGGACAAGGCCCCGTTCAGGGCCGGAGCGGGGGTCTGGGGGCGGCAGCCCCCAGGGACGGCCACCAAAACCGACGGTTCCGACAAGGCAACGGCACCGGATACAGGGCGGCGCCGCTCAGCTTCCGCAGGTACAGTGCGGAGATCAGCAGACCGCATGGTGAGGCCCGCACGTGTTGACGCAGACCACCTCCCGGGTGCTCGAACCGGGCGACCTGGACGCCGCACTCGCTGTCCTCGGCCGCGAGCCGGTCGCGAACGCCTTCGTGACCTCCCGCGTCCAGATCGCGGGCCTCGACCCCTGGCGCCTCGGCGGCGAGATGTGGGGCTGGTACGAGGACGGCATGCTCACCAGCCTCTGCTACGCGGGCGCCAACCTCGTCCCGATCTGCGCCACCCCCCGCGCCGTACGCGCCTTCGCCGACCGCGCCAGGCGAGCGGGCCGCCGCTGCTCCTCCATCGTCGGCCCCGCCGAGGCCACCACCCAGCTGTGGCGGCTCCTCGAACCGAGCTGGGGCCCCGCCCGGGAAGTCCGCCGCCACCAGCCCCTCATGGTCACCGACCGGCTGCCCGACCCCTCCCTCATCGCCCCGGATCCCTACGTCCGCCGCATCCGCAAGGACGAGCTAGAGACGATCATGCCGGCGTGCGTGGCGATGTTCACCGAGGAGGTCGGCATCTCGCCGCTCGCCGGTGACGGCGGCCTCCTCTACCAGGCCAGGGTCGCCGAACTGGTCGGCTCCGGCCGCTCCTTCGCCCGCCTCGACGAACACGGCAGGGTCGCCTTCAAGGCCGAGATCGGCGCCGCGACCTCACAGGCCTGCCAGATCCAGGGCGTCTGGGTGGCCCCCGAATACCGGGGCCAGGGCCTCGCCGCCCCCGGCATGGCCGCCGTACTGCGCTACGCCCTCGCGGACGTGGCCCCGGTCGTCAGCCTGTACGTGAACGACTTCAACACCCCCGCCCGCAGGACGTATCTGAGGGTGGGCTTCCAGGAAGTCGGCGCGTTCATGAGCGTCCTGTTCTGAAACGACCCGGGTAGTCCGAAACAACCCGAGTCACCTGGGCGCACGGGCCTCAGCCACATCCGCCGCGCACCAGCGAAGCACCCTCCACACCCCCTGTAGTCTCCCGACATGCCGCGCTTCCCCGGTCATGGCCGCCATCACTCCCGCCCCCACGACGTGGTCGTCGGCCCTCTCGACCTCACCGCCCGGGTCGACGAGGCGCTCGCCGTCCAGGCCGTGGCGTTCGGACTCGGCGCCGACGAGGTCGCCGTACGCAGGCAGATCGTGTTGCGGCACCTGACCTACCCCGGCGCCCGCGCACTCGGCGCGACCACCCCCGACGGACGGCTCGCGGGGTTCGTCTACGGCATGCCGAACGACCGTACGCACTGGTGGTCCACCGTCGTCGAGCCGTATCTGCGCAGACAGGGCCACGACGGCTGGCTCGACGACTCCTTCGTGATCACCGAGCTGCACGTCCACCCGAGCTTCCAGAACGTCGGTGTGGGCCGCGCCCTGATCACCGCCATCACCGACAGCGCCGCCGAGCCCCGCTCGATCCTCTCCGCGATCGACACCGACAGCCCGGCCCGCGGCCTCTACCACTCCCTCGGCTACGAGGACCTGGCCCGCCAGGTCCTCTTCCCCAGCGCCCCGAAGCCGTACGCGGTGATGGGCGCCCCGCTTCCCCTGCGCAGGCGGTAGCGGGACCGTCCGGTCGATTTCCACAGCCCCGCACCCCCCGGCTAACCTCCTGCCATCACCCTTACGCAGCAGGAGTCGAGAATCATGGCCCAGGCCCAGGTCCAGCGCATGTCCCGTTTGATGGTCAAGACACTGCGTGACGACCCCGCCGACGCCGAGGTGCTCAGCCACAAGCTGCTGGTCAGGGCCGGTTATGTGCGCCGTACCGCCGCCGGACTCTGGTCCTGGCTGCCGCTCGGCAAGAAGGTCCTGGCCAATGTGGAGCGGGTCGTCCGCGAGGAGATGGACGCCATCGGCGCCCAGGAGGTCACGCTCCCCGCGCTGCTGCCGAGGGAGCCGTACGAGGCGACCGGTCGCTGGGAGGAGTACGGCCCCGAGCTGTTCCGCCTCAACGACCGCAAGGGCGGCGACTACCTCCTCGGCCCGACCCACGAGGAGATCTTCACCCTCCTGGTCAAGGACCAGTGCTCGTCCTACAAGGACCTGCCGGTGATCCTCTACCAGATCCAGAACAAGTACCGCGACGAGGCCCGCCCGCGTGCCGGCATCCTGCGCGGCCGTGAGTTCCTGATGAAGGACTCGTACTCCTTCGACACGGAGGACGAGGGCCTGGCCCAGTCGTACGCCCTGCACCGCGAGGCGTACCAGAAGATCTTCGCGCGACTCGGCCTCGACTACCGCATCTGCGCCGCCACCGCGGGCGCCATGGGCGGCTCCAAGTCCGAGGAGTTCCTCGCCCCGGCCGCCGCCGGCGAGGACACCTTCGCCGACTGCCCCAACTGCGACTACGCCGCCAACACCGAGGCGATCACGTACGCGCTCCAGCCGGTGGACGGTTCGGCCGTCCCCGCCCTCGAAGAGATCCCCACCCCCGAGACCCCGACCATCGAGACGCTCGCCGCGTACCTGGAGGTCCCCGCCTCCGCCACCCTCAAGAACCTCCTCGTCAAGGTGGACGGCGAGATCGTCGCGATCGGCGTCCCCGGTGACCGTGAGGTCGACCTGGGCAAGGTCGAGGCGCACTTCGCGCCCGCCGCCGTCGAACTCGTCACCGCCGAGGACTTCACGGGCCGCGACGACCTCGTACGCGGGTACGTCGGCCCGCAGGGCCTGGAGAAGGTCCGCTACTTCGCAGACCCGCGCATCGCCCCCGGCACCGCCTGGATCACCGGCGCCAACAAGGAGGGCCTGCACGCCAGGAACGTCGTCGCCGGCCGTGACTTCGAGGTCGACGAGTACATCGACTCCGTGGTCGTCCAGGAAGGCGACCCGTGCCCCGCCTGCGGCACCGGCCTCAAGCTGGACCGCGCCATCGAGATCGGCCACATCTTCCAGCTCGGCCGCAAGTACGCCGACGCCCTCAGCCTCGACGTCCTCGGCCGGCAGGGCAAGCCGGTCCGCGTGACCATGGGCTCGTACGGCATCGGCGTCTCCCGCGCGGTCGCGGCCCTCGCCGAGCAGCACGCCGACGAGCAGGGCCTGTGCTGGCCGAAGGAGATCGCGCCGGCCGACGTCCACGTCGTCGCCGCGGGCAAGGCCCTCCAGACCGAACTGGCACTCGACGTCTCCGACAAGCTGGCCGCGGCCGGCGCCCGGGTCCTGGTCGACGACCGCGCCGGCGTCTCCCCGGGCGTCAAGTTCACGGACGCCGAGCTGATCGGCGTACCGAAGATCCTGGTGGCGGGCCGCCGTTCGGCCGAGGGCGTCCTGGAACTGAAGGACCGCCGGACGGGCGAGCGCGAGGAACTGACGGTGGACCAGGCGATCGCCCGCCTGACCGCCACCGCCTGATTATTTAAATCCCGCTCTCAGAGAGTTCTCGGGAGGCGTATGGGCGCCTCACAGACTTCTCTCAGGCCGTTCCCCGAACGTAGGACGTGACACAGAGTCACGCCTACGGAGGGGAACGGCCATGACGGGCAGGGAGCGGGAGCGGAGAGCCGCCGCGGCGGTGCGCAGAGGGGTACGGCGTACGGCGGCCGTGGCGGCGGCGGTCTCACTGGCCGCGGCGGCCGGGGTGTTCGCCCTCGTCGGCACGATGGAGTCGGACGCGACGACGGCCGCGGGCAGTACGTCGGACTCGACGTCCAGTTCGACGTCCTCCAGTTCGAGCACCAGCACGGACACGAGCACCAGCACCGACACCAGTACAGACACGTCGTCCTCGTCGACGGACTCGTCCACGACGGACAGCTCCTCCTCGGACACCTCGGACTCCTCGTCGTCCAGCGACCTCCAATCCTCTTCCGACGACGTCACCTCCACCGACTCCAGCGGCTCCGCCGACTCCACCTCGGGGGCGTCGTGATGACGACCGCCGTCCGCCCCACGGCCGCCGCCGACTGGCGTGCCCTCGGTACCAGCGTCCGGCTCGTCACCACCGACCCGGCCCTGCTGGACTCCTGCAACCTGCTCCTGGCCCGCCAGCTGGCCGAGGTCGACGCCACGTGCAGCCGCTTCCGCGCCGACTCCGAACTCGCCGCCCTGGACGACACCGACGGCTGCCCGACCCGGGTCAGCCCGCTGCTCGCCGAGGCCCTGGCGGTGGCCCTGCGCGCGGCCGAGGCGACGGACGGAGCCGTGGACCCGACGGTCGGCTCGGCGCTGGAAGCCCTGGGCTACGACCGCGACTTCACCCTCGTCCAGGAGGACGACCGCCCGGTACGGCTCACCGTGCGGCGCGTCCCCGGCTGGCGCCGGATCCACCTGGACCGGGCGACCGGCACGGTCACCGTCCCGTCCGGTATCCGCCTCGACCTGGGCGCCACCGCGAAGGCCTGGGCCGCCGACCGGGCCGCGCGCACGCTGGCCGAGGCCGCCGGCTGCGGAGTCCTGGTGAGCCTCGGCGGCGACACAGCGGTCGCGGGCGAGCCCCCGGCCGGCGGCTGGCGCATCCGCGTCCAGGACATCACCGGCCCGGTGGACGAGGCGCCCGCCCAGGGCCCGTACGCCACGATCGGCCTCCACAGCGGCGGCCTTGCCACCTCCGGCACGGCCGCCCGCCACTGGCGCCGGGGCGAACACACCCTCCACCACATCATCAACCCGGACACGGGCCTCCCCGTCCACACCCCCTGGCGCACGGTCTCCGTGGCAGCGGCGAACTGCGCCGACGCCAACGCGGCGAGCACAGCGGCCTTGGTGAAGGGGAGGGGCGCGGAACGCTGGCTGACCGGGCTTGGCCTCCCTGCCCGGCTGGTGGCGGCGGACGGCACGGTCGTGACGACACCGGGCTGGCCCAGTTCGCCTGTCGGAGGCGGGTCTTCGGCACTTCTCAGCGCCACCCAGGCATCTTCAGCCTGTCCGGCGTTTGAGGACGAGGCCGTCCAGGCCGAAGGGGGGCCTGGGGGCACAGCCCCCAGCACCACCCGCACCACGACGGACCCGGAGGCAGCGGAATGAGCTCCGAGACCCTCTGGTACGCCAACCGCGCGACAGGCGCCGTATGTCTGGTCCTCTTCACCGTCGTCGTCCTCCTCGGCATCGCGGTGAGACTGAGAGGCAGGCTCCCGGGCCTGCCTCGATTCGGCACCGTCACCCTCCACCGCACCCTCTCCCTCTCCGCCACCGCCTTCCTCACGCTCCACATAGCCGCCGCAGTGATCGACGGCTACGTCGACATCACACTCCTCGACGCCGTCGTCCCCTTCGTCTCCGACTACCAGCCCCTCTGGCTGGGCCTGGGCACGGTCGCCCTCGACCTGATGCTCGCGGTGCTGATCACCAGCCTCCTCCGCGCCCGCCTCGGCCACCGCACCTGGCGTGCCGTGCACTGGCTCGCGTACGCGTCCTGGCCGATCGCCCTCGTCCACGGCATCGGCATCGGTACGGACACGGGTGCCGACTGGATGACCTGGCTGACCGTGTCCTGCGTCGCCGCCGTACTAGCCGCCTTCGGCATCCGCACGGCCCACGCCGTACGCGCCTCCCACCGGACCCCAACTGCCCTGCTCCGCACACCGGAACGCCCGCTCGAAGGGGCCCGCTCATGACCGCCACCTACACCGACATCTTCATGCCGCCCCGTCTGCTGGCCCCCGGCGGCGCCCCGGCCGACTTCGCGACGCACGAGCAGCGGTACGGGCCCGTCTCGTACGGCAACCCGGCCCAACTCCTGGAAACTGTCGGCCAGTCGGGCCTCACCGGTCGCGGCGGAGCCGCCTTCGCCACGTACCGCAAACTCGTCTCCGTGGCCGACGCCGGCCGCCGCACAGGCCGTGCCCCGGTGGTCGTGGCCAACGGCGCCGAGGGCGAACCCGCGAGCCACAAGGACAAGACGCTCCTCCAACTCTCGCCCCATCTCGTCCTGGACGGACTCCAGTTGGCGGCCGAGGCGGTCGGCGCGGGGGAGGCGTACCTCGCGGTGGAGGCGGGCGCGAGCTACCTGGAGGCGGCCCTCGCCGAGCGCCGCCGCGACCCGCTGACGGTGAAAGTCGTCCGCGTTCCCAAACGGTTCCTGTCGGGCCAGTCCTCCGCCCTCACCTCGTACGTCTCCGGCGGCGCCGCCCTTCCGCAGCACCAGCGCCCGCCGGTGCGGGAGCGCGGGGTGAACCGGGCCCCGACCCTCGTCCAGAACGTCGAGACCCTGGCCCACCTCGCCCTGATCGCCCGCTACGGCGCCGACTGGTTCCGCGCCGCGGGCACACCCTCGGAACCCGGCAGCGCACTCTGCACAGTGCATGTGCCCGGACGCGAAGTCCGGGTCGTCGAGGCCCCGTTCGGGATGCCGATCGGCAGACTGCTGCCACTGGGCCCCACGGGAGCGGTCCTGGTCGGCGGTTACCACGGCACCTGGATCCCGGCGTCGGAGGCAGCCCAACTCCCCCTGACCACGTCCTACTTGGGCGCAGGCGTACTCGCGATGCTCCCCGCCGACCACTGCGGCCTCGCCGAAACCGCCCGCGTCCTGCGGTACTTGGCCCTGGAGTCGGCCGGCCAGTGCGGCCCCTGCCTCAACGGCCTGCCCCGAATCGCCGCAGCCTTCCAGGCTCTGGCAACCCCGGGCCCCCAGGGCACGACCCGCACGGACATCGCCCGCTGGTCCGGCCTGGTCGAGGGCCGCGGCGCCTGCCACCACCCCGACGGCACGGTCCGCCTGGCCCGCTCGGCCCTGACCACCTTCGCCCCCGAACTGGACGCCCACGCAAGGGGCTTCTGCACGGCAACGACCCAAACCCCCCTGCTGCCAGTCCCCAACGACCGGACCTGACATGACCCACGAGACGACAACGATCGACATCGACTGGACGGCTTGCCAGGCCCACGGCCTGTGCGCCGAACTACTCCCGGAACACATCACATTGGACGAGTGGGGCTACCCACTCATAGACGGAGCCCCGATCCCCACCCGCACATTGAAACGAGCCCGCAGAGCAGCGACAGACTGCCCCGTCCTAGCCCTAAAACTGACGGCGAGGTGACCCACCTCAGGGGCGCGGGGAACTGCGCGACAAGCCACGACGCTCCCGCAGCCGACAACGAACCCTCAACCCTCAAAGCCACCCAGCAAACTCCAGCAACAACTCAGCATCCCGAGGCCGCCCCACCCGAAGCGCCCGAACCCCGGACTCCACAGCCCGAAACAACGTCCACCCCCGCAACCGCTCCTGATCCACATCCAACGACTCAGCAAGCCTCTTCACCCGCCGCCGAGTAATCGCAGCCCCCGAAGACGAAGCGATCAGATCCTCCACCCGATCCCGAACCAGCCGAGCAAGATCGAACGCACACTCCCCGACCACCGGATCAGGCCCCACCGCCAACCACGGCACCCGCTCACCGGCCAACACCTTGCTCTGCCGAAACGTCCCATGCAGCAACCGAACCTCGGGCGGCGCAACCAACAACTCCTCACGAGCCGCAAGTGCGGCCGAGACCAGCGGCGCCACCTCCGCACCGGCGCTCGCCGACATCACCTCGGCCTGCCGCCCGGTCCGAGAGGCCACCGTCTCGAACACCCCCTCCGAACCCGCAGGCGGCTCGACCCACAGCCGCCGCAACGTCCCCGCCGCCTCCAGCAGCGCCTTCGCCTCGGGCAACGACCGCACCGAAACATCCGGATGCAACCGCTCCAGCAACAGCACACCCTCCTCGGCGGAGTCGGCGGAGTCGGCGACCGGTTCCAGCAACTGCACCGCACCCACCCCACCCCAGTGCGCCAGCGCGACCCGCTCACTCTCCGGCCGGGCCCGGCGCGGCGCGAGCTTCAGGACGGCGGGCGTACCGTCCGCCCGCCGCACCAGCACCACCAGACTGCTCCGACCACCCGGAACCTGTACCCGCTCCACGGTCAACACGCGTAGATCCACGGCCTGTTGAGCCGCCGCAGGCACCCGCGCCAGCCAGTCGTCACCGTCCGGTGCCGTCTCGCCGAGCGCCCTCACCAGACGGGGCGGCGGTGCGAATGCCATGCGTGAGTCGTTTCCTTCCGGTACTCGGGACGCGGTACGCGGGATGCCGTACGGGCTACCCCGTGGGTGTCGCCGACGCCGACGCCGACACGGTGCTCGCCCGCTCGGCGAGCCCAGGGAAGGGTACGCTCCCGCCCCGCCACCGCACCGCCCGCACCGCGGCCTCCCGCAGTCCGTCGGCGCCCGTCCGGCGCCGCTCGCCCCCGGCTGCCCGGACCAGGTCGGAGTACACCCCGGCGACCCGCTCCTCCAGCTCGGCCGCGAGCCGGACGGCGGCGTCCGAGTCGGTCACCGCGAACGGCAGCGCGTACCCGGCGGAAGCCGCCACCGGTGTGCCCCCGAGGGCCCGCACCGCGCGCGCCAGCTCGTCGCGCCGGGCCCGATGGGCGTCGTACGCGGCCCGCGCCTCGCTCCGGCGGGCCTCGCCGATCAGCCCGCCGACGACCCCGTACCCGTACACCGCCGCGTGTTCGGCGCTGAGGGCGGCCTGGAGCGCGGTCAGCTCGGCGGTGTCCTTCTCGTCCTTCTTCGACTTCGCTCCGCTCACTTCGCGCCCTCCGTCAGCAGATACACATGCGCGGCCCCGGCCGCCGCCACCGAGGCCAGCAGCCGCGCCAGCTCGCCCGGTACTTCGAGGAGCGCCTTCGTACGCCGGTCCACGAGGATCCGCTCGGCGGCGGCGAGCCCGGCGAGGGCGTCCTGCTCGGTCGGCGGCGCCGTCGAAGCCGAAGCTGAAGGCGAGGCGGAGGTCGGTGTCGATGCCGGCGTCGGCTCGGTGCCCCCGAAGGCCTGCGCGTGCCGTACGACCTCGGCCCGTAGCTCCGACAGCCGCTCCGCCAGCACCGGGAACGCGGTGATCGCCGTGTCGTACTGCTGTACGAGCCCGGTGCTGTCGCTCGCCGCACGCGCGCGCGTGCGCTCGGCGACCGACGGGCTGCCGGAACTCGTGGCCGTCGAGTCGGACTCGGAGGTGCAGCCCGTCAGGAGGGCGGCGCCCGCGGCCGAGGCGAGCAGGGTCCTTCTGCGCGGACCCGCGGGGACTCCCAGCGGGGTGCGCGAGGGCGGGGGGAACGGCACGGCAGACGTCCTCGGAGGGCTCGTACGAACGGAGAGACCGCGGAATATTACGCAAGGGCAGCACGCCCGTGATCACCGTACCCGCGCCCCGGCCCGGCACCCGCCACCGGCGCAGCCGGGCCACCGACGGCGTTCCGGTGGACGGCAACACCCCCCGGGACCGGATACCCTTTGACCTGACACGCGACCTACCCACAACAGCACACGCGGCCGAGGAGTCACCCGGATGAGCACCACCCAGAGCGAGAGGCTTCGAGAGCTCCTGGAGCCGCTCGTCAGCTCGCAGGGTCTCGATCTCGAAGAGATCGCAGTGGAGTCCGTCGGGCGCAAGAGAGTGCTGCGGGTCGTCGTCGATTCCGACGACGGTGCCGATCTGGACGCGATCGCCGATGTGAGCCGCGCGCTCTCGGCGAAGCTCGACGAGACGGACGCGATGGGCGCGGGGGAGTACACCCTGGAGGTCGGCACCCCCGGCGCCGAGCGCGAACTCACCGAGCACCGGCACTACGTACGCGCCGTCGAGCGGCTGGTCAGGTTCCAGCTCACCGAGGGCGGCGGCGAAGTGGTCGGCCGAATCCTGACCGTGGACGACGAGGGCATGGACCTCGAAGTGCCGGGCGTGAAGGGCCGCAAGGCCACCGCCCGCCGGCTCGCCTTCGCCGACATCGACAAGGCCCGCGTCCAGGTCGAGTTCAACCGCAAGGACACCAAAGACAAGCAGGACATGACGGAAGAAGAGGAGGCGTAGCCGTGGACATCGACATGAGTGCCCTGCGGGGCTTGGTGCGGGAGAAGGAGATCTCCTTCGACCTGCTGGTCGAGGCGATCGAGTCGGCCCTCCTCATCGCCTACCACCGCACCGAGGGAAGCCGCCGCCACGCGCGTGTGAAGCTCGACCGGGACACCGGTCATGTGACCGTGTGGGCGAAGGAGGACCCCCAGGAGCTGGAGGAGGGGCAGGAGGCACGTGAGTTCGACGACACCCCGTCGGACTTCGGCCGGATCGCCGCCACCACCGCCAAGCAGGTCATCCTGCAGCGCCTGCGCGACGCCGAGGACGACGCGACGCTCGGCGAGTACGCGGGCCGCGAGGGCGACATCGTCACCGGTGTCGTCCAGCAGGGCCGCGACCCGAAGAACGTCCTCGTGGACATCGGCAAGCTGGAGGCCATCCTGCCGGTGCAGGAGCAGGTCCCCGGGGAGACCTACACGCACGGGCTGCGGCTGCGGTCGTACGTCGTACGAGTGGCGAAGGGCATGCGCGGTCCGTCCGTCACCCTCTCGCGCACGCACCCCAACCTGGTGAAGAAGCTCTTCGCGCTGGAGGTGCCCGAGATCGCCGACGGTTCCGTGGAGATCTCGGCCATCGCCCGTGAGGCCGGTCACCGCACGAAGATCGCCGTGCGGTCGACGCGCAGCGGTCTGAACGCCAAGGGGGCCTGCATCGGCCCCATGGGCAGCCGGGTGCGCAGCGTCATGGCCGAGCTGAACAACGAGAAGATCGACATCGTCGACTGGTCGGACGACCCGGCCGAGATGGTGGCGAACGCGCTGTCCCCGGCCCGGGTCACCAAGGTCGAGGTCGTCGACCTCGGGGCCCGCTCCGCGCGCGTGACGGTTCCCGACTACCAGCTGTCGCTGGCGATCGGCAAGGAGGGCCAGAACGCCCGCCTCGCCGCCCGGCTGACCGGCTGGCGCATCGACATCCGCCCGGACACCGAGCAGCCGTCCGAGCGGCCCGCCGAGCGGCCCCGCGACTAGGGCCGTCCCGCAGGTCGGCTGTGGGCTGTCCTGCGGGGGAATAGATCCAAGCCGCAGGTGGCTGAGATCACGACAACAACCGTTCGATCCTTATCTCGAATGAGTGAGGTCCGTACGGGGAGGTAGACTTAGGAGTGTCTGGCCGGACGCGAGCCCGCGTATGCCCTGAACGCACCTGTGTGGGGTGTCGGGAGCGAGCGGCCAAGAAGGATCTGCTGCGCATCGTGGCGATCGAGGGTGAATGCGCCCCCGATCATCGCGGTACGCTGCCCGGCCGGGGTGCGTATGTGCACCCCGCCCTGGTCTGTCTCGACCTGGCGGTTCGCCGCCGGGCGTTCCCAAGGGCACTGCGTGCCCCGGGAGCGCTCGACACGGCGACGTTGCGCCGGTACGTCGAGCAGGCAACACCGTAAGACGCGTCGCACGGAACCCCTGTGCGGCTCTGGTACCCCCCGCGAGTTGGAAGTAGGTCGAGATTGCGATGAGCACTCGATGAGCACGCGATGAGTACGCCCATGAAGTAGCGACGGTCCGGACGCAACCCGGACCTAAAAGGAGCGAAGTGGCTAAGGTCCGGGTATACGAACTCGCCAAGGAGTTCGGGGTGGAGAGCAAGGCTGTCATGGCCAAGCTCCAGGAACTCGGTGAATTCGTCCGATCGGCATCCTCGACGATCGAGGCGCCCGTAGTACGCAAGTTGACAGACGCCTTCCAGGGCGGGGGCAACGCCAAGCCCGGCGCCCCGCGCAAGGCTGCCCCCAAGCCCGGCGCGCCCTCCCCGGCGCAGTCGGCCCGTCCGGCTGCCCCGCGGCCGCCGGCTCCCAAGCCCGCCGTGGCCGAGCGCCCCGCGGCGCCCGCCGCGCCGAGTGCGCCGGTCACCCCGGTGACTCCGGCCCCCCAGGGTTCCCGTCCGACGCCGGGCCCCAAGCCCGCGCCGAAGCCGGCCCCCGCGGCACCCACCACGCCGGAGTTCACCGCTCCGCCGTCGGCGCCGGTCACTCCGGCCGCCGCCCAGGCTCCGCGTCCCAACACCGGTGCCCGTCCCGGCGCCCCGCGTCCCACCGGTGCCCGTCCTTCGGGTCCCGGTCAGGACCGGGGACAGGGCCAGGACCGCGGTCAGGACCGTGGCCAGGGCCGTGGTGAGCGTCCGGGCGCCTCGCGTCCGGGTGGCCAGGGCGCTCCGCGTCCCGGCGGTGCCCGTCCGTCCGGTCCGCGTCCGGGCAACAACCCCTTCACGTCCGGTGGCTCCACCGGCATGGCGCGTCCCCAGGCGCCCCGTCCGCAGGGCGCTCCGCGTCCCGGCGGCCAGGGTGGCCCCGGTGGCGCTCCCGGTGCCGGCGCTCCGCGTCCGCAGGGTGCGGGCGGCGGCCAGGGTGCTCCCCGTCCGCAGGGTGCGGGCGGCGGGCGTCCGAGTCCGGGCGGTATGCCTCGTCCGCAGGGTGGTCCCGGTGGCGCTCCGCGTCCCGGTGGCGGTCCCGGCGGCAACCGTCCCAACCCCGGCATGATGCCGCAGCGTCCCGCTGCGGGCACCCCGCGTCCCGGCGGTGGCCCTGGTGGCCGCGGTCCCGGTGGCGGTGGCGGTGGCGGTCGTCCGGGTGGTCCCGGCGGTGGCGGCGGCGGTCGTCCCGGTGGCGGTGGCGGCGGTTTCGCCGGTCGTCCCGGTGGCGGCGGCGGTGGCTTCGCCGGTCGTCCTGCCGGTCCCGGCGGTGGCGGTGGCGGCGGTTTCGCCGGCCGTCCCGGTGGTCCCGGTGGCGGTGGCGGCGGTCGTCCCGGCTTCGGCGGTCGTCCCGGTGGTCCGGGTGGCCGTGGTGGCACGCAGGGCGCCTTCGGTCGTCCCGGTGGTCCCGCGCGTCGTGGTCGCAAGTCGAAGCGGCAGAGGCGCCAGGAGTACGAGGCCATGCAGGCCCCGTCGGTCGGCGGCGTGATGCTGCCGCGCGGCAACGGACAGTCCGTCCGCCTGTCGCGTGGTGCGTCCCTCACCGACTTCGCCGAGAAGATCGGCGCCAACCCGGCGTCGCTCGTCGGCGTGATGATGAACCTCGGCGAGATGGTCACTGCCACGCAGTCCGTCTCCGACGAGACGCTGAAGCTCCTCGCGGACGAGATGAACTTCGTCCTCGAGATCGTCAGCCCCGAGGAGGAGGACCGCGAGCTGCTCGAGTCCTTCGACATCGAGTTCGGTGAGGACGAGGGTGGCGAGGAGTTCCTCGTCGCGCGTCCGCCGGTCGTGACCGTCATGGGTCACGTCGACCACGGCAAGACCCGTCTCCTCGACACCATCCGCAAGACGAACGTCGTCGCGGGCGAGGCCGGCGGTATCACGCAGCACATCGGTGCGTACCAGGTCGCGACCGAGGTCAACGGCGAAGAGCGCAGGATCACCTTCATCGACACCCCGGGCCACGAGGCGTTCACCGCCATGCGTGCCCGTGGTGCCAAGTCGACCGACATCGCGATCCTCGTGGTGGCGGCCAACGACGGTGTGATGCCCCAGACGATCGAGGCGCTGAACCACGCCAAGGCGGCCGACGTGCCGATCGTGGTCGCGGTCAACAAGATCGACGTCGAAGGTGCCGACCCGACCAAGGTGCGCGGTCAGCTGACCGAGTTCGGTCTGGTGGCCGAGGAGTACGGCGGCGACACGATGTTCGTCGACATCTCCGCCAAGCAGGGCCTCAACATCGAGAGCCTGCTGGAGGCCGTGGTCCTCACCGCGGACGCCTCGCTCGACCTGCGGGCCAACCCGGAGCAGGACGCGCAGGGTATTGCGATCGAGTCCCACCTGGACAAGGGCCGCGGTGCCGTCTCGACGGTCCTGGTCCAGCGCGGCACGCTGCGTATCGGCGACACGATGGTGGTCGGCGACGCTTACGGCCGCGTCCGGGCGATGCTCGACGACAACGGCAACAACGTCGAAGAGGCAACTCCGTCGACCCCCGTCCTGGTCCTGGGTCTCACCAACGTCCCGGGCGCAGGCGACAACTTCCTGGTTGTCGACGAGGACCGTACGGCGCGTCAGATCGCCGAGAAGCGGGCGGCGCGCGAGCGCAACGCCAACTTCGCCCGGCGTGGAGTCCGGTTCTCCCTGGAGAACCTGGACGAGGCGCTCAAGGCCGGTCTGGTGCAGGAACTCAACCTCATCATCAAGGGCGACGCGTCCGGTTCGGTGGAGGCTCTCGAGTCCTCGCTGCTCCAGCTCGACGTCGGCGAAGAGGTCGACATCCGCGTTCTGCACCGCGGTGTGGGTGCGGTCACCGAGTCGGACATCGACCTGGCGACCGGCTCCGACGCGATCGTCATCGGCTTCAACGTCCGCGCTGCGGGCCGCGCGGCCCAGATGGCGGAGCGCGAGGGCGTCGACGTCCGCTACTACTCGGTGATCTACCAGGCCATCGAGGAGATCGAGGCAGCCCTCAAGGGCATGCTCAAGCCGGAGTACGAAGAGGTCGAGCTGGGTACGGCGGAGATCCGCGAGGTCTTCCGCTCGTCCAAGCTGGGCAACATCGCCGGTGTGCTGGTCCGCTCCGGCGAGGTCAAGCGCAACACCAAGGCGCGGTTGCTGCGCGATGGCAAGGTCATCGCGGAGAGCCTCACCATCTCCGGTCTGCGTCGCTTCAAGGACGACGTCACCGAGATCCGCGAAGGGTTCGAGGGTGGTATCAACCTCGGCAACTTCAACGACATCAAGGTCGACGACGTCATCGCGACGTACGAGATGCGGGAGAAGCCGCGCGGCTAAGCGGTAGGTAGTGCGTGCAGTCCAGCTGGCCGGCAGGGAGAAGTCCCCGCCGGCCAGCTGGACGTCTGCCGGGGGCTTGCCGCCCCCAGACCCCCGCTCCGGCCCTGAACGGGCCTTGTCCTCAATCGCCGGACGGGCTGGGTAGTCAGCCCGTCCGGCGTTTGAGGACAAGCGCGTCCAGCGCGAAAGGGGGGTCTGGGGGCGCAGCCCCCAGGGGATGGGACGGGTAAGGGCGGCGGGGGCGAGGAAACTCACCCCTGAACCGGCGGCGCCACGCCCTCCTCCGCATCCCGGGGCCCGAACAACGCCGTCAACCCCAGATGCATCACCAGCGCCGCCACGGACCACACCAGCAACGCCCCCTTCGCCCCCAACTTCAACGGCGCCGAGAACGTAACCCCCTTACCCGCGGACTTCGCCGCAGCGATCACATCCTGGGCGGGCCCGAGCCACACCCCCAGCCGCCACGCCAGCACCGACCCGAGCAGCCCCCCGACCGTCAGCCCGACCACCAGCGGCACACCTCCACGACGCCGGAAGAGAAACACCCCCAGCGCACTCACCGCCCCCAGGGCCAACGCCAGCAGAGTGAACGTTCCGTCGACCCCGATCGCCTGCTCGCCCTCGCTGTCCTTGACGTACACGACCCAGCGGTTCTCGACGATGTTCCCGACCAGCGGCACACTCGGCGCCAGCCACCACCACAGCAGCCCGAGCAGCACCCCACCGAGCGCTACCGCGACCGTGACGACAGCGGCCTCCCGCACTTCCGTCTTCATCCCGGGGCCGTCCTGTCCGTACGCCGCTCCGAACCCGCCCCCCGCAGACGCGGCCGGCGCCGGCCAGTCCTGCCAGGACCGGCTGTCCGGAGCCTGCTGGAGCGAGGGCTGCTGCTGCAAGGGCTGCTGGGGCCGTGAGGCCTCTTCACGTTCACGCGAGGGCTCTTGGTGCGGCGGCGGAGGCGGAGTCAGCGGTGCGGTCACCCTGACATCGTGCCAGGCCCGTCTGTGCGGCGCGTCACCGGACGGCCGCCCGGCGGTACGCCCAGGTCGCGACGGCCAGCGAGACCACCCCGACCCCCGCGCACACGGCCAGGTCACCGAAGACGAAGGCCCAGTCGGGGTCGGGCCCGAAGGTCCGGGCGAAGGCCTCCACGCCGTACGTCGAGGGCAGCAGATCCCGCGCGAACCGCACCACCCCGGGCATCCGGTCGGCCGGCAGCACCCCCAGCAGCAGCGCCGCCGACATGCCCAGCTGCCCGAGCAGCGTGGCCAGCTCCGGCCGCGGCGCGAGCAGCCCGAACGCGGCACCGAGCCCGGCGAGCGCGGCCCCCGCGAGCGGGATCACCAGGGCGAGCACCCACAGATGCGCCAGCGGCAGCCCGTACAGCAGACACCCGAACACGGCCGTCACGACGGTCCCTGGCACGGTGAAGGAGGCGTACGCCCCCGCCGCGCCCAGCACCACGGCGGCGGGCGGCACGGGCAGCGTGGCGTAGTGATCGAGCCCACCGCTGGCCCGCAGCTGCCCGAAGTACTGAGCGAGCAGGTTCAACGCGACAAAAGCAACAACGAGAACAGACGCCCCGGCCACCACGGCCCGGGCCTCCCCGCCCCCCTCCACGACCCCGCGCATCAGGATCATGATCCCGATGGACTGGAAGGTCGCCACGAAGAGCAGCGGAATCCGCGCGACCCGGGCCCGGGACAGCTGCGCCCGGTACACCGCGACCAGCGCGGGCCACAGCCGGGCACGCGGCCCCAGCTCGGCCGTCGCGCGGCGCGCGGGCGCCTCCTCCACGGCCAGGGCTGTGCCCGGCAGCGCTTCCGCGGGTACGACACTCACGTCGAGCTGCTCCTCTTCGTCCCGGTCACGACAGCCGCCCTCTCCCCCGCCAGCACCCGCACCCGCGCCCTTTCTCGCATCCGTACGCATACACGTACGGATCGGAAGTCCCCCGCACTCATGCCGATCACGCCTTCACCAGCCCCTGCACATTCCCCCCGAGCGCCAGATACACGTCCTCCAGGCTCGGTGTGGCCAGCGTGAAGTCGTCCAGCGCGGTGAACGCGGCCCCGCCGGTGACGGTGGCGACGGCCGCGCGGGCCTCCTCGGGGGCCAGCCGCAACGTCCATCTGCGCCCCGACTCGACGGCCCGGTCCCGCAGGGCGGCGACCTCGGGGACGTGCAGGGGCGCCGACTCCCGCCAGACGAGATCGACGCGCACCTCCCCCGCGACCTGCTCCTTCAGCCCGGCCGGGGTGTCGCAGGCGATCACGCGCCCCCGGTCCAGGACAGCGACCCGGTCGAGAACCGTCTCGGCCTCGATCACGTTGTGCGTCACCAGCAGCACCGTCGTACCGCGCTCCGCGCGCCGCCGGTCGACCGCCGACCACACCGCACGCCGGGCCACCGGATCCATCCCGGTCGTCGGTTCGTCGAGGACGAGCAGCGGCCGTTCCCCGACCAGCGCGGTGGCGAAGCAGGCGAGCCGCCGCTGTCCGCCGGACAGCTTGCGGATGGGCCGGGCGGTCAGTGCGGTGAGCCCCAGTTCCTCCAGGACGGCGTCCCGTTCCGCCCGCGCCTGCCGTACCTCCAGGCCGCGCAGCCGCGCGGTGGTCTCGACGGCGAGCGACACGGTCAGTTCGTCGAGGGCGCTGGACTCCTGGCCGAGGTAGGCGAGGATGCGCGCCGCCCGCTCCGGGTGGCGCACGATGTTGTGGCCCAGGATCTCCACGCTGCCCCGGTCGGGGCGCATCAGGCCGGTGATCTGCCGGACGAGGGTCGACTTGCCGGCGCCGTTGGGCCCGAGCAGTCCGAAGATCTCACCGCGCCGGACGTCCAGATCGACAGCGTCGGTGGCCTTCACCTCGGGTGTTCCGGGGGAACCGCGCCGGCCGCGTACCGCCCGATAGGTCTTGGTGAGATCGCGCACCGCGCACACGACATCGTCACCGTGTCGGGCTGCGTGTGCCGTGCGCGTACTCACGAAGGCGAGAGTACGGGGTGCCCGACTCCGCCAGAAATCCAACCCCCTGCCATCGGGGGCCGGCTCACTCCCCCGCGGGCGCGTGCTCCGCGGCCGTACGGACGTCGATCTCGCGCCAGAAACCGGCCCTGATCGCGTACCGGTCGTGCTCGTCGATCTGGTCGTCCTTGTGCGCGAGCAGACCGAAACGGGCGGCGTAGCGCAACAGCTCGCCGTCGATGCGGTGCGGGATGCGGGGGTACATCGTGGACAGTTTCTGCAGGTTGGCGGGCTCGGGGAGGCGCTCCATCCAGCGGCGCGCGAACACCTGTCCGACCTCGTACGGATCACCGCCGACCGTGGTGATGTCCTCCTCGCGGTCCGCCCAGCGCTGCTCGGCCGAGGTGAGCTGGGCGAGCGTCGGCATGGCGGCGACCTCGGGGGGCTCGGCGGACACGCCCGGCCGGTCGACCCAGCCCTTGTCGGAGGACCAGCGCAGGGTCGCGTTCGCGGGCTGCTGAGCGGGCTGGGCGCCGGGGGCCCGCAGCGCGGCCAGGTCCTTGGGGGTCGGTACGCCCTTGGGGGCGGGCACACGCTCCTGCGCGCCGTTCTGCTCGGCGGGCGCCGTCGCATGCTCCTGCTGCTCGTCGGCGGCCCGCTCGGCGCCTTGCCCGAGCGCCGACTCGGGCAGCGGCGCGGACAGGATCGCCGCGATCTCGGGGCGGGGCGCGGGCGGCGGCGCACAGACCCCGCCGAGGTCCTTGGCGCGTACGGCCTTGGTGATCCACGTACGGTCGAGGACGCGCCGCTCGTCGGCCTCGGCGACCAGGTCCTCGGACTGGTTGTAGTCGCCGTCGGCGGCCTGCACGGCCCACAGGTGTACGGCGACTCCGTGCTCCTTGGCGGCCATCATGCCCGGCAGCAGATCGCCGTCGCCGGTGACGAGGACGATGTCGGAGCAGGCGCGGTTGCGGGCCAGCTCGGTCAGCTCGGCGTGCATGGCGGCGTCGACGCCCTTCTGGGCCCACCGTCCGTCGCTGCGGGTCAGGGCGCCGAGGCGGACGGTGACCCGGGGCATCACGCGCAGCCTGCGGTGCTCGGGCTGCGGGACGCGGTCGGGGGCGCCGTCGAACCAGTAGATGCGCAGCAGCGGCCGTTCGGTGTCCGACTCGGCGCGTTCGCGAAGGCCCTGGATGAGGGCGGGGTGGTCGACGGTGATCCGGGACCGCGAGGGCTCTCCGGCGAGCAGACTCGCCGCCGCCCCGAGCAGATACCCGGCATCCACCAGGACGATGCAGCGGTCCACGCGATCCACCCTCTTTCCGGGAGGTTTGCTTCGGGCTTGCTTCGAGTCTGCCCGACCGCGCGGAGGTTAACGGCCCGAACTCGATCTTCGGCGTGGCGTTTCCCCCGTCGGTCGAGGGTCTCACCGCACCACAAGACCTTATTACGCAGGGTAATTCTCCGACATGCACGCTTTGTCGGGCCGTGTGAATCTGAAGTCGGTCCTGGTCCCTAGATCCCCCTCAGGAGGCAGATCACCATGGCCAAGAACAAGAAGCAGAGTCGCCAGCAGCACCAGGCGTCCCAGGCCGAGCGCGGTGCCGAAGAGGCTAAGTCCTCCTCGATGGAGTCGCAGGCCGAGCAGCGCGCCACCCAGGTGACTCCCGGTGATATGGCACGCAAGGGCCGGCAGAAGCGCTTCGGCCACAACTGAACCGTTGTTGAAGCTCAAGCACCGCGAGGGGCGCACCCGTTCAGGGTGCGCCCCTCGCGCACGTCAGTTGATCAACCGGCCAGACAGGACGGGCCGAGCAGCACCTTCAGATCGCCGAAGAGGGCCGGATCCGGCTTCACCCGGTGCCGGTCGAGCCGCAGCACCGTCGTCTTGCTCGGTCCCTGGAGCCTGATGCGGACCTCGCTCTCGCCCTTGTGGTGGCTGAGGATCTCGCCGAGCCTGCTGATCATCGGCGGGGTGATCTTCAGCGCGGGGATGGTGAGGATCACGGGCGCGTTGGTGCCCGCGTTCGACAGGTCGGGGACCTGGAGTTCCATCGCGACCAGCCGGGGCACGTCCTCGCGCTTGTCGAGGCGTCCCTTGACGAACACGACGGCGTCCTCGACGAGTTGGGTCGACACCAGCTGGTAGGTGGCCGGGAAGAACATGCACTCGATGGAACCGGCGAGGTCCTCGACGGTGGCGATGGCCCAGGCGTTGCCCTGCTTGGTCATCTTGCGCTGGAGGCCGGAGATGATCCCGCCGATGGTGACGACCGCGCCGTCGGCGTGCTCACCTCCGGTGAGCTGGGAGATACCGGCGTCGGCCTTGTCGGAGAGGACGTGCTCCAGACCGAAGAGCGGGTGGTCGGAGACGTACAGGCCGAGCATCTCCCGCTCCTGGGCGAGCAGATAGGCCTTGTCCCACTCGTCGGTGGTGAACTCGATGTCGAGGCCGAAGCCGGGCTCGCTGGTGTCCGCCTCGCCCATGCCGCCGAAGAGGTCGAACTGCCCCTCGGCCTCTTTCCTCTTCACCGCGACCACGTTGTCGATCATCGGCTCGAAGTGCGCGGTGAGGCCCTTGCGGGTGTGCCCCATGCTGTCGAACGCGCCGGCCTTGATCAGCGACTCCGTGGTCCGCTTGTTGCAGACGACCGCCTCGACCTTGTCGAGGTAGTCGGGGAAGGAGCCGTACTTCCCCTTGGCGTTGCGGGACTTGATGATCGACTCGACGACGTTCGTACCGACGTTGCGCACCGCGGAGAGGCCGAAGAGGATCACGTCGTCGCCCTGGGCGGCGAAGTTGGACATCGACTCGTTGACGTTCGGCGGGAGCACCTTGATGCCCATGCGCCGGCACTCGTTGAGGTAGATCGCGGACTTGTCCTTGTCGTCCTTGACCGAGGTGAGCAGTCCGGCCATGTACTCGGCCGGGTAGTTGGCCTTGAGGTAGGCGGTCCAGTACGAGACCAGGCCGTACGCGGCCGAGTGGGCCTTGTTGAAGGCGTAGCCGGCGAAGGGGACCAGGACATCCCACAGGCCCTGGATGGCCTCGTCGCTGTAGCCGTTCTTCTTGGCGCCGGCCTGGAAGATGGTGAAGTTCTTGGCCAGTTCGTCGGGCTTCTTCTTGCCCATCACGCGGCGCAGGATGTCGGCCTCGCCGAGGGAGTACCCGGCGATGATCTGGGCGGCCTTCTGCACCTGCTCCTGGTAGACGATCAGACCGTAAGTAACTGCCAGAACCTCTTCGAGGGGCTCCTCCAGCTCCTTGTGGATCGGGGTGATCTCCTGGAGCTTGTTCTTGCGCAGGGCGTAGTTGGTGTGCGAGTCCATGCCCATCGGGCCGGGACGGTAGAGCGCCGAGACGGCGGAGATGTCCTCGAAGTTGTCGGGCTTCATCAGCCGCAGCAGGGAGCGCATGGGCCCGCCGTCGAACTGGAAGACGCCCAGGGTGTCGCCGCGCTGGAGCAGTTCGAAGGTCTTCGGGTCGTCGAGCGGCAGGCCCAGCAGGTCGAGTTCGATGCCCTTGTTGAGCTTCACCATCTTGACGGCGTCGTCCATGATGGTCAGGTTGCGCAGGCCCAGGAAGTCCATCTTGAGCAGGCCGAGCGACTCGCACTGCGGGTAGTCCCACTGCGTGATGGTCACGCCGTCGGTGTGCCGCACCCAGATCGGGGCGTGGTCGACGATGGGCTCGCTGGACATGATGACGCCGGCCGCGTGCACACCCATCTGCCGGACCAGGCCCTCGACGCCCTTGGCGGTGTCGATGACCTTCTTCACGTCGGGCTCGTTCTCGTACATCGACCGGATCTCGCCGGCCTCGCTGTAGCGCGGGTGCGAGGGGTCGGTGATGCCGTTGAGGTCGATGCCCTTGCCGAGGACGTCGGCGGGCATGGCCTTGGTGAGCCGGTCGCCCATCGCGTACGGGTAACCCAGCACGCGCGCGGAGTCCTTGATGGCGTTCTTGGCCTTGATCTTGCCGTAGGTGCCGATCATGGCGACCTTGTCGGCGCCGTACTTCTCCGTCACGTACCTGATCACCTCGACGCGCCTGCGCTCGTCGAAGTCGATGTCGACGTCGGGCATGGAGACGCGCTCGGGGTTGAGGAACCGCTCGAAGATCAGCCCGTGCGGGATCGGGTCGAGGTCGGTGATGCCCATGGCGTACGCGACGATCGAACCGGCCGCGGAACCACGGCCCGGACCGACCGCGATGCCCTGCTTCTTGGCCCACATGATGAAGTCGGCGACGACGAGGAAGTACCCCGGGAACCCCATCTGGATGATGACGTCCATCTCGTACTCGGCCTGCTTCTGGCGGTCCTCGGGGACGTTGCCGTTGAAGCGGCGGTTCATGCCGATCCGGACTTCTTCCTGGAACCAGGTGACCTCGGTGAAGCCGTCCGGGATGTCGAACTTCGGCATGAGGTTCTTCGCCTCGAACATGCCCGCGGTGTCGACCTGTTCGGCGACCAGGAGGGTGTTGGCGCAGCCTTCCTGCCAGGCGTCCGACTGGTCGATGGCGTACATCTCGTCCGTGGACTTCAGGTAGTAGCCGGTGCCGTCGAACTTGAAGCGGTCCGGGTCGGAGATGTTCTTGCCGGTCTGGATGCACAGCAGGGCGTCGTGCGCGACCGACTCGTGCGCGTACGTGTAGTGCGAGTCGTTGGTGACCAGCGGCGGGATGCCGAGCTTCTTGCCGACCCGGAGCAGGTCCTCACGGACCCGGTGCTCGATGTCGATGCCGTGGTCCATCAGCTCCAGGAAGTAGCGGTCCTTGCCGAAGATGTCCTGGTACTCGGAGGCCGCCTTCACCGCCTCGTCGAACTGGCCCAGCCGCAGCCGGGTCTGCAGCTCGCCGGAGGGGCAGCCCGTGGAGGCGATGAGGCCCTCGGACCACTGGGAGATGGTCTCCTTGTCCATGCGCGGCCACTTCTGCAGCCAGCCCTCCGCGTACGCGTCCGAGGACAGCCGGAACAGGTTGTGCAGGCCCGTGGAGTTGGCCGCCCAGATCGTCTTGTGGGTGTAACCGCCGGAACCGGACACGTCGTCGCGCTTCTGGTGCGGCTGGCCCCACTGGATCTTCCGCTTGTTGCGCCGGGACTCGGGCGCCACATACGCCTCGATGCCGATGATCGGCGTGACCCCCGCCTTCTTGGCGGTGTGGAAGAAGTCGTACGCCCCATGGAGGTTGCCGTGGTCGGACATGGCGATATGGGTCATGCCCATCTCGTTGCACGCGTTGAACATGTCCTTGAGCCGCGCGGCACCGTCCAGCAGCGAGTACTGGGTGTGGACGTGCAGGTGCGTGAACGGCGGCTTTGACACGGCGTGGCCTCCATGGAAAACACTCGGCGACAGGCTGCGGGCAGTCTGGGGGGACAGCGACGAAGTCTATGCCTCGGCACTGACAGCGGGTGGGGTCTCCCCCCTACCTTGATGCGTGGGTCGCGGGCACTCAGGCGTACCTTCGAACGTTGGAGGGGGCACGGAGTGGTCCGGCCCGCCGGGCGGCCCGTCCGGCCCCATTTGTCATGCACCACCTGCACCAGGAGGCACCCAGCGATGTCGGTTCCGCAGCTCAGCGCCGAGCACCGCGGCGAGGAGATCCTCACCGTCTTCGACACCGCGTTCGGCCAGCTCCTGGCCGCCGACCCGGCCGCGTTCCGCGTGAAGTTCCGCAAGATGGCGGCCTCGGCGTTCGCGTTCTACCGGGGCACGGCGTGCCTCTTCTACCACGACCTCGACGAGGAGAAGCGGGGCGGGCCCTACCTGGACGACCGCACCGCGCGCGTGTGGATCCACGGCGACCTGCACGCGGAGAACTTCGGCACGTACATGGACGCCCAGGGCCGGCTGATCTTCAACGTCAACGACTTCGACGAGGCGTACGTCGGCCCCTTCACCTGGGACCTCAAGCGCCTCGCCGCCTCCCTGGCCCTCATCGGGTACGCGAAGGCACTCTCCGACGAGCAGATCAGCGAACTCGTGCGGACGTACGCGGGCGCGTACCGCGAGCGGATCCACGCCCTCGCGACCGGCGCGAAGAGCGACGAGGTGCCGCCCTTCACCCTGGACACCGCCGAGGGGCCGCTGCTCGACGCGCTGCGCGACGCCCGCTCGCTGACCCGCTTCGGGCTCCTCGACTCCATGACGGAGATCCGTGACTTCGAGCGCCGCTTCGCACCGGGCGGCGGCTCCATCGAGCTGGACGCGGCCACGCGCTACAAGGTGCTGGCCGCCTTCGACGGCTACCTGGAGACCCTGCCGGAGTCGTCCCTGACCCGCCCGGACTCGTACCGGGTGAAGGACGTCGTCGGCCGGCGCGGCATCGGTATCGGTTCGGCCGGTCTGCCCTCGTACAACATCCTTCTGGAGGGCGCCACGGACGCCCTGGAGAACGATGTGGTGATCTACATCAAGCAGGCCCAGACCCCGGCGGTCTCCCGGCACATCACCGACCCGGCGATCAGCGGCTACTTCCAGCACGAGGGCCACCGCACGGTGATCTCGCAGCGCGCCCTCCAGGACCACGCCGACCCGTGGCTGGGCTGGACCGAGCTGGACGGCCAGGGGCAGCTGGTCGCCGAGGTGTCGCCGTACGCCGTGGATCTGGACTGGGGCGACATCGACGACCCGGAGGAGATCGCGGCCGTCGTCGCCGACCTGGGCCGGGCGACGGCCACGATGCACGCGGCGGCGGACGACCAGTCCGGCGAGTCCCTGGTGCCGTTCTCCACGGAGCGGGCCATCGACGCGGCGATCGCGGCCGACGAGGCGGGCTTCGCGGACATCCTGGTGGACTTCTCCCACGAGTACGGCGCACGCGCGCGTGCCGACCACCAGATCTTCGTGGACCTGTTCCGCAACGGCCGGATCCCGGGCCTGTAGACACGCCTGGGGACACCTCCCGGAGGCCCCTTCCGGACCCCCTGTGGACCGTACTCGCGCTCACAGGGACCTTTTAGGGGCCTCTTACGGGAGTCCGTGACACACTTCCCCCGCTATGGACATATCCGGGACCCAGCTCAGAGCCGTACGCGCGGCACTGTTCACGGCACTCGTCGTGACGCTCAGCAGCGCGTCGCACGTGCTGCTGTCCCGGGTTCCGCTGCCGATGGGGACGGTGGCCGTGATCGCCGCCGCCGTCTTCGTCGTCGCGTACGCGCTGGCCGGCCGTGAGCGCGGCTTCGGCCGGATCGCGGCCCTGCTGATCCCGCTGGAGCTGGCCGCCGACACGGTCTTCACCACCGGCCAGACGGTGTGTTACGGCCGGGCGGGCGGCCCGGTCGCCGGCCCGCTGCGTTCGGTCGGCTTCGACGTGCTGTGCGCCGGCGACGGCGTGGGCACTCCGCTGGCCCGGGTGGCCGACACCGACCGGGTCGGGGCGCTGCTCGCCCACGCCGACCCGTCGACCGCCTGGCTGCTGCTGGCCGCGCACATCGGCGTGGGGCTGGTGGCCGCCGCCTGGCTGCGCCGGGGCGAACGGGCCCTGGGCCGGCTGCTGGACGCGCTCAC
Organism: Streptomyces sp. NPDC000878; assembly: GCF_053599695.1. Classification (NCBI taxonomy): domain Bacteria; kingdom Bacillati; phylum Actinomycetota; class Actinomycetes; order Kitasatosporales; family Streptomycetaceae; genus Streptomyces; species Streptomyces sp. NPDC000878. The sequence continues at coordinate 57,507 of NZ_JBSFMT010000036.1, forward strand.
CGCCGCCGGCTTCCGCCCCCTGCTGCTGGCCGCCGCCGTGGTGACCGTCCGGTCCGCCCCGGCGGTACGCCGCCTGCCGCGACCGGCGCAGCGCGTCGCGACTCCCCGCGCGCGTCTGCTCGTGCACTCCCTGGGACGACGAGGACCGCCGAGTCCGCTCGCCTTCGCCTGAGCGACGGCACCGAGCACCGGCAAGTCCCCTCATTCGTATCCGCGTACGACGTCCATGACGCGTACGCGTTCCCCAGGGAGATCACCAGCATGAGCAAGCGGAACAGCCAAGACGCCAAGAACGCGGCCCGTGAGCGGCTGCGCCAGGAGCGCGAGCGGCAGGCCAAGCGCGACAAGGTCAGGCGGCAGGTCATCGTGGCCGGCGCGGTCGTCGGCGTCCTCGCGATAGCCGGCGGCATCGGCTACGCGGTCGTCCAGAACAACAAGCCGGGTTACTGGGACGAGGCGAAGGACGCGAAGGTCGTCGCGCCGGCCAACACCACGGGCACGAACGGCACGACGGTGGTCCTCGGCAAGAGCACCGCCAAGAAGACCCTCAAGCTGTACGAGGACCCTCGCTGCCCGATCTGCGCCCAGTTCGAGCAGACGGTCGGCACGACCCTCAAGGCGGACTTCGACGCGGGCAAGTTCAAGATCCAGTACATCGGCGGCACGTTCCTCGACGGTGACACCGACAGCAACGGAAAGATCGAGATCGGCTCCCGCGGCGAGGGCTCCAAGAACGCGATGAGCGCCATGGGCGCCGCGCTGAACGTGAGCCCGGAGGCGTTCCTGGAGTACAAGACCGCGCTCTACTCGGCGAAGTACCACCCCGACGAGAGCGACGACAAGTTCAAGAGCGACGACTATCTGATCAAGGTGGCGAACACGGTCGCCGCGCTGAAGAACAACACGACGTTCCAGTCCGCCGTCAAGGACGGTAAGTACGACGCCTGGGCGCTGGCGATGTCCGAGACGTTCAACACCAACAAGGACGGCGTCAACGGCACCCCGAGCCTGGTGATGGACGGCAAGAAGCTCACGGCCCCGAACAGCCAGAACGCGCCCATGACGGTCGCCGACTTCAACACGGCGATCGAGGCGGCTCTGAAGGCCTGAACAGCGGGTTCCGGGCCGGCCGGAGCACCTGCCGTACGGTCCGCCGCCCGGCCCCGGTGGACGATCAGCCGAAGAGCGGGCGAACTTTAGTGATTTCGCCCGCTCTATTGGCCTACTGATCAGTAATCTCAGCGCCCGTGACGAGTCGAAGCAGTTCCTCCGAGTCCACGGGCGCCCGGGTCAACTCCCTCGCCCCGCGCCGCCGTACGGTCGTCAAGGCCGCGGCGGCCACCGCCGTGCTGGCCGGTCCGCTGGCCGCCGCGCCGCTCGCCCGTGCCGCCGAGGCGCCGGCCTTCCTGCACGGGGTCGCCTCCGGCGATCCGCTGCCGGACGGTGTCCTGCTCTGGACGCGGGTGACGCCCACCGCCGAGGCGATACCCGGCTCCGGGCTCGGCCCGGACACGGAGGTGAGCTGGACCGTCGCCCTCGACAAGGCGTTCACGAACATCGTCTCCAAGGGTTCGCTCACCGCGACGGCCGCCTCCGACCACACGGTCAAGGCGGACATCCGGGGCCTCGCGCCCGCCACGGACTACTGGTTCCGCTTCTCGGCCGACGGCACGGACTCCCCGGCCGCTCGCACCCGCACCGCGCCCGCAGCGGACGCCGCCGTGTCCAACCTCCGCTTCGGCGTGGTCTCCTGCGCCAACTGGGAGGCCGGCCACTTCTCCTCGTACCGCCATCTCGCGACCCGCGGCGACCTGGACGCCTGGCTGCATCTCGGCGACTACATCTACGAGTACGGCACCGGCGAGTACGGCACCCGCGACACCGTCGTACGCCCGCACGCCCCCACGCACGAGATCCTCACCCTGGCCGACTACCGCGTACGGCACGGGCGTTACAAGACCGACACCGACCTCCAGGCCCTGCACGCGGCAGCTCCCGTCGTCGCGATCTGGGACGACCACGAGTTCGCCAACGACGCCTGGGCGGGCGGCGCCGAGAACCACTCCGAGGGCACGGAGGGCGCCTGGGCGACCCGGCAGTCCGTCGCGAAACAGGCGTACTTCGAGTGGATGCCGGTCCGCCCGGCGATCGCGGGCACCACCTACCGCCGCCTCCGCTTCGGCAAGCTCGCCGACCTCTCCCTCCTCGATCTGCGCTCCTTCCGCTCCCAGCAGGTGGCCGTGGGCAACGGCTCGGTCGACGACCCGGAGCGTACGATCACCGGCCGGGCCCAACTGGACTGGCTGAAGGCAGGGCTGAAGGCCTCGGACACCACCTGGCGGCTGGTCGGGAACTCGGTGATGATCTCGCCGTTCGCCATCGGCTCCCTCACCGCCGACCTCCTGAAGCCGCTCGCCGAACTGCTCGGCCTGCCCAAGGAGGGCCTCGCCCTCAACACCGACCAGTGGGACGGCTACACGGACGACCGCCGTGAACTCCTCGCCCACCTGCGCTCCAACGCCATCCGCAACACCGTCTTCCTGACCGGCGACATCCACATGGCCTGGGCCAACGACGTGCCCGTGGACGCCGGCACCTACCCGCTGTCCCCGTCGGCCGCCACGGAGTTCGTCGTCACGTCGGTCACCTCCGACAACCTCGACGACCTCCTCAAGGTCCCCGAGGGCACCGTCACCGCGCTCGCCGCGCCGATCATCCGCGCGGCCAACCGGCACGTCCACTGGGTCGACACCGACCGCCACGGCTACGGCGTCCTGGACATCACGGCCGACCGCGCGCAGATGGACTACTACGTGCTCTCCGACCGTACGAAGACGAACGCGACCTCGACATGGTGGCGCTCGTACCGCACGCCCAGCGGCACCCAGAAGATGGAACGGACGTACGACCCGGTGTAGCCAGCCGGGGATCAGTGACCGTCGGCCCTACAGGCTGCCGAGGAAGCCGAGCGCCACCCGCCAGGTGGCCTCGGCCGCCTCCTCGTCGTAGTCCGGCAGATCGGGGTCGGTGTAGAGGTGACCGGCCCCGGCGTACCGGTAGATCTCCACGTCGGCGCCCGCCTTGCCCATCTGGAGATACCAGGAGCCCAGCCAGTCGTCGGTCTCGAAGGCGTCCGGCTCGGCCACGTGCAACTGGACCGGCAGCTCGTCCACCGACGCGGTCTCGGCGATGTCCGACGTGCCGTGCAGCAGCAACAGCCCGCGTGCCTTCTCGTCGCCGAGCGCCAGCGTCTGCGCGGTCGCGGCGCCGAAGGAGAACCCGGCGTACACCAGACCCCGCCCGGAATAGGGCGCGGCGGCCAGGATCGCCCGCTTGAGCAGCTCGTCCTTGCCTATGGCGTCCTTGCAGGCCCTGCCCTCCTCGACGCTCTCGAAGGTGCGCCCGTCGAAGAGGTCAGGGGTCCACACCTCGTGTCCGGCCGCCCGCAGCCGGTCGGCGGCGGCGCGCACGGCGGGACGGAGCCCATAGGTCGAGTGAAAGAGCATGACGTTCATGAGGACATCGTGCCAGCCACCACTGACAACAGCCCCAGCAGCCGAACCTCGCAGTGTGCGTGAGGACACCCGAAGTCACATGTTCATGACCCCCCATCTCCGGTTACGTTCTCCGGCATGGAGAACGTACTGCGCCCGCTGATCGTCGTCGGTGGCTCGGTCGTGCTCACGCTGCTCATCGGCTGGGTCACGGACCGCTTGCTACGGAAGGCGGACGGACGGCAGACCGAGACACCCTTGTGGGGACTGCTGCGCCAGGCCCGCGTGCCCTACCAGCTCGTCCTGTGCGCGGCACTGCTCCGAGGGTCGTACAACCAGGCCGACCTGCTCCAGGAGCACCATGAAGCCGTCGGCCAGGCCCTGACGCTGGTGCTGATCGGCGCGACGGCCTGGCTGATCGTGCGCATCGCGATGGCGATCGTGGACACCTCGTACTCGCGGTACGCGCGTGTCCACCGCGATCCGGCCCGGGTCCGCCGGGTCCGTACCCAGGTGTCGCTGATCCAGCGGGTGGTCGCCGCGATCGTGGGCGTCGTGGCGGTGGCGGCGATGCTGCTGACGTTCCCGGCGATGCGCGCGGCCGGCGCCTCACTGCTGGCGTCGGCCGGCATCCTGGGCATCGTCGCCGGTGTGGCGGCCCAGTCGACGCTGGCCAACATGTTCGCGGGGTTCCAGATCGCCTTCGGCGACATGGTCCGCCTGGGCGACACGGTCGTGGTGGACGGCGAGTGGGGCACGGTCGACGAGATCACGCTGACGTTCCTGAGCGTGCGCACCTGGGACGAGCGCCGCATCACGATGCCGGTGTCCTACTTCACGTCGAAGCCCTTCGAGAACTGGTCGCGGGGCGGCGCCCAGATGACCGGCATCGTCTACTGGCACCTCGACCACACCGCGCCCATGGAGGCGATGCGCGAGAAGCTCCGCGACCTCCTGCGCGAGTGCCCGGCCTGGGACGGCCGCGCCTGCGACCTGTGCGTCACGGACGCCACCCCGAGCACCATCGAGGTACGCGCGCTGGTGACCGCCAAGGACGCGGACGACGTCTGGAAGGTCCGGGTCCACGTCCGCGAGGGCATGATCCGCTGGCTGACCGAACACCACGCGTACGCCCTCCCCCGGGTCAACACGGCGGACGCGACGCTGCCCCCGGGCACGGAGGCCACCCGCCGGTCCCAGGACGGAGCACCTCGCAGGGCACACGAACCGCCGAGGACAGTCGGCCGGGGCTGAACCCACGGGCGGGTACGCAGGGGGTCGAGGGGACGAGAGAACTCAGAGAGAGCGGCGCATCGCACGATGTGCGATACCGGCCTCGAAGAACTCGTCCCCGTACCCCGCATACCCGAGCCGCTCATAGAACCCCGACGCCGAGGTCTGCGCATGCAGATCCACAGCACCGAGCCCCAGCCCCCGGGCGGCCTCCTCGATCTCCCGCACGAGCGCGACCCCGACGCCCAGCCCCCGCGCGTCCTTCCGCACCGCGAGCCGCCCCAGCGACCCCACGGACAGGTCGCCCCCGGTCCGCCCGACCGCCGCCTCCCCGTACAGCAACCGCCCCGTACCGAGCGCCACCCCGTCCTCCCGGACGGCCAGCACATGCAGCGCACCGGGGTCGAACTCGTCGTACTCCAGATCCTCCGGCACCCCCTGCTCGGCGACGAAGACCTCCTTGCGCACCGCGAAGCAGGCCTCTCGGTCGGCGGGATCCTCGACGACGCGCACCACGTACGCCGTCGGCAGGCTCATGCGTACGTCTCCTCGCGCACCCGCTCCAGAGCGTTGGCAAGGTCGTCCGGATAGACACTCTCGAACTCGGCCCATGTCCCGTCCCCGGGGTGCTCGAACCCGAGCCGGACGGCGTGCAGCCACTGCCGGGTCAGGCCGAGCCGCTTGGCGAGCGTCGGGTCCGCCCCGTACGTCAGGTCGCCGACGCAGGGGTGCCGGTGGGCGGCCATGTGGACGCGGATCTGGTGGGTGCGGCCGGTCTCCAGCTTCACGTCGAGCAGGGAGGCCGCGCGGAACGCCTCGATGAGGTCGTAGTGCGTGACGGACGGCTTGCCCTCGGCCGTGACCGCCCACTTGTAGTCGTGGTTCGGGTGCCGGCCGATGGGCGCGTCGATCGTGCCGCTCATCGGATCGGGGTGGCCCTGGACCAGCGTGTGGTAGCGCTTGTCGACCGTGCGCTCCTTGAACTGGCGCTTCAGCGACGTGTACGCGCGCTCCGACTTGGCCACCACCATCAGGCCCGAGGTGCCGACGTCGAGCCGGTGCACGATGCCCTGGCGCTCGGCGGCACCGGAGGTGGAGATGCGGTAGCCGGCGGCGGCGAGCCCGCCGATGACGGTCGTCCCGGTCCAGCCGGGCGAGGGGTGCGCGGCCACGCCGACGGGCTTGACGATCACGACGATGTCGTCGTCGTCGTGCACGATCTCCATGCCCTCGACCGGCTCGGCCACGACCTGGACGGGCGCGGGCGCCTGCGGCATCTCGACCTCGAGCCAGGCCCCGCCGTGGACCCGCTCGGACTTCCCGACCACCGATCCGTCGACCATGACCTTCCCCGCGGCGGCGAGTTCGGCCGCCTTGGTACGGGAGAAGCCGAACATGCGGGAGATGGCGGCGTCGACGCGCTCGCCCTCCAGGCCGTCGGGCACGGGCAGGTTACGGATCTCGGGAACGGTGCTCACCCGTCGAGTATGCCGGACGGGCCCGGCACCCCCGACCGGCCTGTGGACAAACCGGCGCCCGGGCCGTCAGTCCTTGTGGACGGTCCCGTCCGGGTCGAGCCCCTTGAAGGACAGCAGAACGATCAGGACGCCGCCGCAGACGATCGCCGAGTCGGCCAGGTTGAAGACCGCGAAGTGCTTGGGCGCGATGAAGTCGACGACCGCGCCCTCGAAGACGCCCGGCGAACGGAAGATCCGGTCGGTCAGATTGCCCAGCGCACCGCCGAGCAGCAGCCCGAGCGCGATCGCCCAGGGCAGGCTGTAGAGCTTGCGGGCCAGCCGGGCGATCACGACGATCACGGACGCCGCGATGACCGTGAAGATCACGGTGAAGGCCTCACCCATGCCGAAGGCGGCGCCCGCGTTGCGGATCGCCTCGAACTTCAGCCAGTCCCCGATGATCTCGATCGGCGCGTGGTGCTCCAGCTTGGCGACCACGATCATCTTGCTGACGAGATCCAGCGCGTACGCCAGCGCGGCGATCGTGAACAGCACGAAGATCCGGCGCTTGCCCCGGGGCCGCTCGTCCGGGCGCTGCGTCCCGGCGTCGTCGGAACCGGGCTGCTCCGGCTCGGCCCCCGCCGCGTCTGGGATGTCCGGCGTACCGATGATGCGCTCCGCCTCTGCCACGTGAGTCCCTCAACCTAGGTTCCTGACTGAGGACGAGGGTACGACACGCCTCCTGGGCCACAGCAGAGCACCGGGCGTTCCGCTGCCGGTCAGCAGCGCGGTCAGTAGCGCCGCTCCTGCTTCTGCTTGCACTCGACGCACAGCGTCGCGCGCGGGAAGGCCTGCATACGCGCCTTGCCGATCGGGTTGCCGCAGTTCTCGCACAGGCCGTAGGTGCCCGCGTCCAGCCGCTCCAGGGCCCGCTCGTCCTGGACGAGCATCTCGCGCGCGTTGGCCGCCAGCGCCATCTCCCCCTCCCGCGTGATGTTCTTCGTACCGGTGTCCGCCTGGTCGTCGCCGGCGCCGTCCCCCGAGTCCCGCATGAGACCCACGAGCGACTGCTCGGACCTCGTGATCTCGGAGCGCAGCCGCAGCACCTCGGACTGCAGCTCGGTGCGCGCCTCCGCCACCTCCTCCGGGGTCCATGGATCCTCACCGGGGCGTACGGCGAGTTCGCCGGGCTCCGCCGCCGCGGCGAGCCGTGCCTTCGGTACCGCGCTGGGCTTCTTCGCCGCCGTGGCCGTGCCAGGAGTCTTCTTCGCAACCACCGTCGTGGCTCCCGTCGTCTTCGCGGCCTCGGCCGCGCCCGCCTTGTTGGCCGTGCTCTTCGTGGAGGTGCGTTTGCCTGCGGCGCTTCTGGAGGCAACGGCTTTCGTTCCGACGGCCTTCTTGGCGACGCCCTTCTTGGCCGCCGCCTTCTTCGCCACCGCCTTGGTGGCAACCGTCTTCGTACCCGCCGTTTCCGTGGCCGCCCTCTTCTTGGCGGCCGTTTCCGAAGCCGCCGTCTTCTCGACCGACGTCTTCTTCGCGGCACTCCTCTTCACCGCGCTCTTCTTCGGAGCGGCCTCCTTGGGGACGGTCTCCTTGGGGACGGCTTCCTTCGCCCTGGCCCGCTTCGCCCCCGCGGCCGAGCCCCTCGCAACCCCTTCCGCCGCCCCTCCCCGGACGCTCTTCTTCGCGTTCACCCCCTTGCCGTTGCCGGAGGCTTCCGCGGTCGCGGATCCGGTGGATCTGCTGGACGCCGACTGCTGTACGGCGGTCTTTTTCGCCACCATGGCCGCGGCCCCTTCACATATTGTGATCTTGCTCGCGAATCGTGCTGGGACGATAAATCGACTTGAGTCCCGCGGCAACGGGGCACGCCGCCCGATTCGCCCACCCCGCCCGTCCCGCGGGGCAAGCCTGCAAGCGTTGTGCCCAGCTCCCCGCCGGGTAATCCGCCGAGCCGGGCGTCCCGGAATGCGGACACCCGACCCTCGCCATTCGGGTGACTCGGAAAACCGGTCGGCCGCTGTCCGTGGGTCGCCGTACACTGGGCGCAGCGAGAAGCGTGGATGGGGACGAGTAGCGGCGTACGCAGCCCAGAGCGACCCGGGGACGGTGGAAGCCCGGGGGCGAGCGCGACGCGAAGATCACCCCGGAGCCGCCGGAAGAAAGCCGCAGCAAGGCGAGCAGGACAGCCAAGGCCAGTAGACCCGGTTTCGCGACCCCAATGAGGGGGCTCATCGGTGGGCACGACGCACCGGGGAGCCAAGGAGGGTGGTACCGCGGGAGTACGCCGTACACGGCGTCCGGAGAATTCCGGCTCTCGTCCCTCCGACGGAAGGCAGAAAGTTCCGCCGGAGGAAGCTCGCTGATGACAACGCCGACGTACCGCCAGGTGCCCGCCCAGGTCGACCTGCCCGCCCTTGAGCACGCCGTGCTCGACTTCTGGCGCGAGCAGAAGATCTTCGCCAAGAGCCTTGAGCAGTCCGAGGGCCGCCCCGAATGGGTGTTCTACGAGGGCCCGCCCACCGCGAACGGCATGCCGGGCGCCCACCACATCGAGGCCCGCGTCTTCAAGGACGTGTTCCCGCGCTTCCGCACGATGCGCGGCTACCACGTGGCCCGCAAGGCCGGCTGGGACTGCCACGGCCTCCCGGTGGAGCTGGCGGTCGAGAAGGAGCTGGGCTTCTCCGGCAAGCAGGACATCGAGGCGTACGGGATCGCCGAGTTCAACGCCAAGTGCCGCGAGTCGGTGACCCGGCACACGGACGCCTTCGAGGCGCTCACGACCCGCATGGGGTACTGGACGGACCTCCAGGACCCCTACCGCACGATGGACCCCGAGTACATCGAGTCGGTCTGGTGGTCCCTGAAGGAGATCTTCAACAAGGGCCTGCTCACCCAGGACCACCGCGTCGCCCCCTGGTGCCCGCGCTGCGGCACGGGCCTGTCGGACCACGAGCTGGCGCAGGGCTACGAGACGGTCGTCGACCCCTCCGTGTACGTCCGTTTCCCGCTCACCTCCGGTCCGCTGGCCGGCGAGGCCGCACTCGTCGTCTGGACGACGACGCCCTGGACGCTGGTCTCCAACACGGCGGTCGCCGCGCACCCGGACGTCACCTACGTGGTGGCGACGAACGGTGAGGAGAAGCTGGTCGTCGCCGAGCCGCTGCTCACCAAGGCGCTCGGCGAGGAGTGGCAGCCCACCGGCCAGACCTTCACCGGTGCCGAGATGGAGCGCTGGTCCTATCAACGACCGTTCGAGCTGGTCGAGTTCCCGGCGGACGTGCCCACCCACTACGTGGTGAACGCGGAGTACGTGACGACCGAGGACGGTACGGGTCTGGTCCACCAGTCCCCCGCTTTCGGTGAGGAAGACCTCAAGGTCTGCCGCGCGTACGGCCTGCCGGTCGTGAACCCCGTCCGCCCGGACGGCACCTTCGAGGCGGACGTCCCCCTCGTAGGCGGTGTCTTCTTCAAGAAGGCGGACGAAAAGCTCACCGAGGACCTCCACGCGCGCGGGCTGCTCTTCAAGCACATCCCGTACGAGCACAGCTACCCGCACTGCTGGCGCTGCCACACCGCGCTCCTCTACTACGCGCAGCCGTCCTGGTACATCCGCACCACCGCCGTCAAGGACCGTCTCCTCCAGGAGAACGAGAAGACCAACTGGTACCCGGACACGGTCAAGCACGGCCGGTACGGCGACTGGCTGAACAACAACATCGACTGGGCGCTCTCCCGCAACCGCTACTGGGGCACCCCGCTCCCGATCTGGCGCTGCGAGGACGACCACCTCACGGTCGTCGGCTCCCGCGCGGAGCTGACGCAGCTCACGGGCACCGACCAGTCGGACCTGGACCCGCACCGCCCGTTCATCGACGAGGTCACGTTCACGTGCCCCCAGGACGGCTGCGGCACGACGGCGACCCGCGTCCCGGAGGTCATCGACGCCTGGTACGACTCGGGTTCGATGCCGTTCGCGCAGTGGGGATACCCGTACCGGAACAAGGAGCTGTTCGAGTCCCGCTACCCGGCGCAGTTCATCAGCGAGGCCATCGACCAGACCCGCGGCTGGTTCTACACACTGATGGCGGTCGGCACCCTGGTCTTCGACAAGTCGTCGTACGAGAACGTGGTCTGCCTCGGCCACATCCTCGCCGAGGACGGCCGCAAGATGTCCAAGCACCTGGGCAACACCCTGGAGCCGATCCCGCTGATGGACCGGCACGGCGCCGACGCCGTCCGCTGGTTCATGGCGGCCGGCGGCTCCCCCTGGGCGGCCCGCCGCGTCGGCCACGGCACCATCCAGGAGGTCGTCCGCAAGACGCTCCTCACCTACTGGAACACGGTCGCCTTCCAGGCCCTGTACGCCCGTACGTCCAACTGGGCGCCCAGCGCGGCGGACCCGGCCCCGGCCGACCGCCCGGTCCTCGACCGCTGGCTGCTGTCCGAACTCCATGCCCTCACCGACCAGGTGACCCAGTCCCTGGAGGCGTACGACACCCAGCGCGCCGGCAAGCTCCTGTCGGCGTTCGTCGACGACCTGTCCAACTGGTACGTACGCCGGTCCCGGCGCCGCTTCTGGCAGGGCGACAAGGCCGCGCTGCGCACCCTGCACGAGGTCGTCGAGACGGTCACGAAGCTGATGGCCCCGCTGACCCCGTTCATCACCGAGCGGGTCTGGCAGGACCTGGTGGTGCCGGTGACCCCGGGCACCCCCGAGTCCGTACACCTGACCTCCTGGCCTGAGGCGGACCTGTCCGCGATCGACCCGGAGCTGTCGCGGCAGATGGTGCTCGTACGGCGGCTGGTGGAGCTGGGCCGGGCCACGCGCGCGGAGTCGGGCGTGAAGACGCGTCAACCGCTGTCCCGCGCGTTGGTCGCGGCGACCGGCTTCGACACCCTGGACCGCGAACTGCACGCGCAGATCACGGAGGAGCTGAACGTGAGTTCCCTCGCGTCCCTCTCCGAGGTGGGCGGCAGCCTGGTCGACACGACCGCCAAGGCCAACTTCCGTGCCCTGGGCAAGCGGTTCGGCAAGCGCGTCCAGGACGTGGCGAAGGCCGTGGCGAACGCGGACGCGGCGGCGCTGTCCCTGGCCCTGCGCGAGGGCACGGCGTCGGTGGAGGTCGACGGCGAGACGGTCACCCTCGCCCCGGACGAGGTCATCATCACGGAGACCCCGCGCGAGGGCTGGTCGGTGGCGTCCGACTCGGGTGCGACGGTCGCCCTCGACCTGGAGATCACGGAGGAGCTGCGTCAGGCGGGCCTCGCCCGTGACGCGATCCGCCTGATCCAGGAGGCCCGCAAGAACAGCGGCCTCGACGTGGCCGACCGCATCGCGCTGCGCTGGACCTCCACGGACCCGGCGGTGACGGCGGCCCTGACCGAGCACTCGGCCCTGATCGCCGACGAGGTCCTCGCCACGGACTTCGCCGGAGGCGAGGCGGACGCCACGTACGGCGCCCCGTTCACGGACGAGGGCCTGTCCCTGACGTTCCGCCTGCGCAAGGCGTAACAGCACACAAGAAGGCCCGGTCCCGCCAGCAGCTTGGCGGGACCGGGCCTTCGGCGTATTAAATCCCCTGCAGTACAGCGCCCCGTAAGGGGCGCGGGGAACTGCGCGACCAGCCCCCACCGGCCCGCAGCAAACGAACCGCGGCAGAGCCACAATCGCGCGGAACGTTACCGTATCGCGATCAGATGACCACTTCGACGCCCTCGCCGGGTGCTTTACCTGACACCCGTTCGGATTCCAGGGCCTGTTGCAGGATGATCACGGCTGCGGCCTGGTCAATGACCGATCTGCCCTTTTTCGATTTCACACCCGAGGCACGCAGTCCCTGACTGGCCGTCACCGTCGTCATCCGCTCGTCCACCAGACGCACCGGGACGGGTGTGATCAGCCGGGCGAACTCCTGGGCGAAGCCACGGACCTTCACCGCGGCGGGGCCCTCGCTCCCCTTGAGGGAGCGAGGGAGGCCGACGACGACCTCGATGGGTTCGTACTCGTCGACGAGTTGCTTCAGCCTGCGGTGAGCTGCGGGAACGTCCCTACCCGGGACCGTCTCCACCGGGGTGGCGAGGATCCCGTCGGGGTCGCACGAGGCGACCCCGATCCGGGCGTCCCCGACATCGATCGCGAGTCGACGGCCGCGGCGCAGGGTGCTTCCGTCGTCGCTCACTTGGCCGTTTCCGCCACAAGGCGCTCGACGGCGTCGACGGCCTCGCCGATGGCGGCCGGGTTCTGGCCACCGCCCTGGGCGACGTCCGGCTTGCCGCCACCGCCACCGCCGAGGGTCTTGGCGGCCGTACGGACCAGGTCGCCGGCCTTGAGACCGCGCTCGCGGGCGGCCTCGTTGGTGGCGATGACCGTCAGCGGCTTGCCGTTCGCCGTGGTGAAGAGGGCGACGACGGCGGCCCGGCCGCCCTGGATACGACCACGCACGTCGAGGACCAGCTTGCGCAGGTCGTCGGCGCTCGTTCCGTCCGGCACCTGACCGGTGACCAGGGCGACACCCTTGACGTCCTTGGCGCCCTGGGCCAGCCCGGCGGCGGCCTGGAGGACCTTCTCGGCGCGGAACTTCTCGATCTCCTTCTCGGCGTCCTTCAGCTTGCCGAGCATGGCGGAGATCTTCTCCGGAAGCTCCTCCGCACGGCCCTTGACCAGCTCCTGGAGCTGGGCGACGACCGTGTGCTCCCGGGCGAGGAAGTTGTAGGCGTCCACGCCGACGAGGGCCTCGATGCGGCGCACGCCCGAGCCGATGGACGACTCGCCGAGCAGCTTGACCAGGCCGAGCTGGGAGGTGTTGTGGACGTGCGTGCCGCCGCACAGCTCCTTGGAGAAGTCGCCGATGGTCACGACGCGAACCCGCTCGCCGTACTTCTCGCCGAACTCGGCGATGGCGCCCTGCTTCTTGGCCTCGTCGAGGCTGAGGATCTCGGCGTGCACGTCCAGGTCGCGGGCGAGCACCTCGTTGATCTGCTGCTCGACGTCGGTCATCACGGCCGTCGGTACGGCGGACGGGGAGCCGAAGTCGAAACGGAACCGGCCGGGCTGGTTCTCGGAACCGGCCTGGGCGGCCGTCGGGCCGAGGGCGTCGCGCAGGGCCTGGTGGGTGAGGTGGGTGGCCGAGTGGGCGCGGGCGATGGCCGTACGGCGGCGCACGTCGATGGCGGCCTGGGCCTTGGCACCGACGGTCACCTCGCCGACCTGGACGACGCCCTTGTGGACGTACACGCCGGGAACGGGCTTCTGGCAGTCGCGGATCTCGATGACGGCACCGGTGTCGATCCTGATGCGCCCGGTGTCGCCGATCTGGCCGCCGCCCTCGGCGTAGAACGGGGTGCGGTCGAGGACGATCTCGACCTCGTCGCCCTCGGTGGCGGCGGGCGACGAGACACCGTCGACGAGGATGCCGACGACCGTCGACTCGCCCTCGGTGCGGTCGTACCCGACGAACTCGGTCTCCCCGGCGGCGTCGGCGATCTCGCGGTAGGCGCCCATGTCGGCGTGGCCGGTCTTCTTGGACTTGGCGTCGGCCTTGGCGCGCTCCCGCTGCTCCTTCATCAGGCGCCGGAAGCCGTCCTCATCCACGGAAAGGCCCTGTTCGGCGGCCATTTCGAGGGTGAGGTCGATCGGGAAGCCCCAGGTGTCGTGGAGCAGGAAGGCCTTGTCGCCGGACAGGACCTTGCCGCCGACGGCCTTGGTCTCCGTGACGGCGGTGTCGAGGATGTTGGTGCCGCCCTTGAGAGCCTTGAGGAAGGCGGCCTCTTCGGCCAGGGCCACGGTCTCGATGCGCTTGCGGTCGCTGACCAGCTCCGGGTACTGCTGGCCCATCATCGCGATCACGACGTCGATGAGGTCCTGCACAACCGGGCCGGTGGCGCCCAGCAGACGCATGTTGCGGATGGCGCGGCGCATGATGCGGCGCAGCACATAGCCGCGGCCCTCGTTGCCGGGCGAGACACCGTCGCCGATGAGCATCACGGACGTACGCATGTGGTCGGTGACCACGCGCAGGGAGACGTCGGAGCCGTGGGCGGCGCCGTACTCGACGCCCGTCAGCTCGGTGGCCTTCCTGATGACGGCCATGGAGGTGTCGATCTCGTACATGTTCTGCACGCCCTGCAGAATCATGGCGAGCCGCTCCATGCCGAGGCCCGTGTCGATGTTCTGGCTCGGCAGGTCGCCGAGGATCTCGAAGTCCTCCTTCGAGGTGCCCTCGCCCCGCTCGTACTGCATGAAGACGAGGTTCCAGATCTCCACGTACCGCTCGTCGTTGACGGCCGGGCCACCCTCGACGCCGAACTCGGGCCCGCGGTCGTAGTTGATCTCGGAACACGGACCGCACGGCCCGGGCACGCCCATGGACCAGTAGTTGTCCTTCTTGCCGAGACGCTGGATGCGCTCCTTCGGGACGCCGACGACCTCGTGCCAGATGCGCTCGGCCTCGTCGTCCTCCAGGTACACGGTGATCCAGAGCTTCTCCGGCTCCAGGCCGTAACCACCCTTGTCCTGGGGGCTGGTGAGCAGCTCCCAGGCGTACTTGATGGCGCCTTCCTTGAAGTAGTCGCCGAAGGAGAAGTTGCCGCACATCTGGAAGAACGTGCCGTGCCGCGTGGTCTTGCCGACCTCTTCGATGTCGGGTGTGCGCACGCACTTCTGCACACTCGTGGCGCGGGCGAACGGCGGCTTGACCTCGCCGAGGAAGTAGGGCTTGAAGGGCACCATGCCGGCGGGGACCAGGAGGAGAGTCGGGTCGTCCGCGATGAGCGACGCCGAAGGGACGACGGTGTGCCCGCGCTCCTCGAAGAAGCTCAGCCAGCGGCGACGAATTTCAGCCGACTCCATCAGTGGTCCTCATTCCGGTTGTACGAGTGCTTCTTGTCCAGCATCCCGTAGTGCTTCTCATCGTGCTTCAGGTTTTCCGGCCCGCGGTCGAGGGCGGCGAGCCGCCGCTGCGCGGGCAGGCCGTGGCCCGGGGGTTCGGCGATCCCGAGGGCCTCGCCCAGCTCGGCCTCGCGCTGGAGCATCCCGGCCCGTACGTCGAGGGCGAAGTCCTTGACCCGGTGTCCGGCCTCGATCGCCTTGTTGGCGGCCTGCGCGGCGAGGTGCTCGGGGGTCAGCTGCCGGAGCTTGCGGTTGACCTTGGTGGTGGCCCACACACCGGCCGCGGCACCCGCGGTGAACCAGAACGTACGGCGGAACATCGCGGGGTTCAGCCCTTCTGCCTGCGTCGCTTGGAGCCCTTCGGGGCCGGGACGGTACGGCCGACGACGACCGTGCGCCGGACCCGCTCGGGCGCGGGCGCCTCGTCGGTCCTGGTGCGGCTCATCGCCCGGCGTACGCCGTATCCGAACGCGGCGACCTTGACGAGCGGGCCGCCGAAGGTCGAGGCGACGGTGGTGGACAGCGCCGACGCGTTGGAGGTGACCTCCTGGACGTCGGTGGCGATGGCGTCGACACGGTCGATCTGCGTCTGCGCGGAGCGCACGGCCTGGGAGGCGTCGGCCAGCAGCGGCACGGCCTGTTCCGTCACCTCCGCCACCAGCTTGGTGGTCGCCCTGAGCGTCTGGGCCAGCCTCACCAGCGCCACGGCGAGGAAGGAGACCAGGATCGCCCAGAAGACGGCCACCAGGATCCCGGCAACCTCTCCACCGGTCACACCGCACCGCTCTCTGCGCTCGTAGATCGACTGTGTTCTGGGGTACGTCACATACGTTCCGGACACTTCGAAAGTCGCTCCGACCCTATCGCGCCGGAGGCGGCCCTCCGTACCCGGATGGGGCCTGTCGGGACGGGGGTTGTGCGCACTCTCGTACCACGGTTGTACGCGCGATCTCCGACCACGGTTGTACGCGAAGGCCCGCCGCTCCCCCGCCGGCGAGGGCGGGGAAACGACGGGCCGAAGGCGCGAAGCCGGTGCTGCCTGGTGCTACAGCCGCTGGATCAGCGGGCGTAGTACTCGACGACGAGCTGCTCGTCGCAGATCACCGGGATCTCCTTGCGGTTCGGCTCGCGGTCCAGGCGGAACGCCAGGGCGCCGAGGTTCACCTGGAGGTAGCGCGGGGTCTCACCGTCGGGGGCGAAGCCACCGGCGCGGGAGACCTCGAACAGCGTCTTGCTGCGGCTGCGCTCGCGGACCATCACGACGTCGTCGGGACGGACACGGAACGAGGGCTTGTCGACCTTCTGGCCGTTGACCTCGATGTGGCCGTGGACGACCATCTGGCGGGCCTGGTAGATCGTGCGGGCGATGCCCGAACGCAGGACCAGCGCGTCGAGGCGACGCTCCAGCTCGATGATCAGGGCCTCACCGGTCTTGCCCTGGACCTTGGAGGCACGCTCGTAGGCGCGGACGAGCTGGCGCTCGGACACGTCGTACTGCGCGCGCAGACGCTGCTTCTCCAGCAGACGGACCTTGTAGTCCGAGTTCTGCTTGCGGCCACGACCGTGCTCACCCGGCGGGTAGGGACGGGCCTCGAAGTACTTGACGGCCTTCGGGGTCAGCGCGATGCCGAGGGCACGCGACTTCTTGACCTTGGGGCGGGACTGGTTCGCCACTTCTTTTCCTTTTCCTTTTCGGCTGCCTCAGGGTTACGGGAGGTCGCATCCGCAGCCGGGGATTCCCGTCTCGTCCACTCGTCGACGAGTGGAGTTGCCGGGCAGCCGTTCCCCTAGTTCTGGGCACATACGTGCAGCACACGAACGGCCCACCGACCGGTCCCGGAACCCCGGGTGGTGGTGGGCTGCCCGCGACACCTACGAAGGTGCGCGACGCTCCTGGATCAGAAGATCCGGCTGGTTGTCCCGCCTGAGGCGCCGACCGAAGCCGGACACGGGACTCAGCACTGCGCAGGATTCTACAGCGTGCTCAGGACCGCTTGCGACCGAGGTGTTTCCTCGTCCACTCGACGGCGTCCGCATACCGGGCCTCGGCTCCGTGCCGGGTCGGTTCGTAGTACCGCCGGTCCTTCAGTTCCTCCGGGGCGTACTGCTGCTCGGCGATGCCTTCCGGCAGGTCGTGCGGGTAGACGTACCCCTGGGCATGCCCCAGCTTGGCCGCGCCCTTGTAGTGCCCGTCGCGCAGATGCATCGGCACGGGTCCCGCATGGCCCTTGCGTACGTCCTCCATGGCGGCGCCGATCGCCATGGTCGCGGCGTTGGACTTGGGGGCCAGGGCGAGGGCGATGGTGGCGTGGCTCAGGGTGAGCGCGGCCTCCGGGAAGCCGATCATGGCGACGGCCTGTGCGGCGGCGACGGCTATCGGGAGGGCGTTGGGGTCGGCGAGGCCGATGTCCTCGCTGGCGGAGATCATCAGGCGGCGGGCGATGAAGCGGGGGTCCTCGCCGGCCTCGATCATGCGCGCGAGGTAGTGCAGGGCCGCGTCGACGTCCGAGCCCCGGATGGACTTGATGAGGGCGCTGGCCACGTCGTAGTGCTGGTCGCCGTCCCGGTCGTACTTCACGGCCGCGCGGTCGACGGTCTCCTCCAGGGTCTGGAGGGTGATCTCCGCGTCGCCCTTGTCCAGGGCAGCCCCGGCGGCGGCCTCCAGGGCGGTCAGCGCGCGGCGGGCGTCGCCACCGGCGATGCGCAGCAGGTGGTTCTCGGAGTCCTCAGGGAGCGTGACCGCGCCCTTGAGACCGCGCTCGTCGCTCAGCGCCCGGCGGAGCAGGCTGCGCAGGTCGTCGTCCGTGAGGGGTTCGAGGGTGAGGAGGAGGGAGCGGGAGAGGAGGGGGGAGATCACCGAGAAGTACGGATTCTCGGTGGTCGCCGCGATCAGGGTCACCCAGCGGTTCTCGACGGCGGGGAGCAGAGAGTCCTGCTGGGCCTTGCTGAAGCGGTGGATCTCGTCGAGGAAGAGGACGGTCTCCTTGCCGAAGCCACCGGTGGCCCGGCGGGCGCCGTCGATGACCGCGCGGACCTCCTTGACGCCCGCAGTGATCGCCGACAGTTCGACGAAGCGCTTGTTGGTGGCCTTCGAGACGACGTACGCGAGCGTCGTCTTTCCGGTGCCCGGCGGCCCCCAGAGGATCACGGACGAGGGCCCGGCCGGTCCGCCGTCGCTCTCACCGACGAGCCTGCGCAGCGGCGAGCCCGGCTTCAGCAGGTGCTGCTGGCCGACGACCTCGTCGAGGACGCGCGGGCGCATCCGCACGGCCAGGGGGCTGCTGGACGGGTCCTTCTCCTGGCGTGCTTCGGCTGCGGCGGTGAACAGATCGGGCTCCACGTCCAAAACCCTATGTCACGCCACTGACAGTGGGACCGGCACTGTCAGCTGGTCCAGAAGTCCCACCAGCGGGTCAGGACCAGCATCCCGATGATGCCGATGTGCAGGACCGGCACGACCCAGGTGAACTCGCCGAAGAAGCTCTTGAGGAACTTCGGCGCGGGAATGAAGCCGTTCCTGACGTTGAACGAGGTCACGTACCAGAACATGATGATCGTCGCGACCCAGGCCAGGGAGCACCACAGGCACAGCGCGTTGATCCGGTACAGGGACTGGAACTGCAGCCAGGTGCAGAACCCGACACCGAAGAGGGTGCCCGCGTTGAAGGTGAGCCAGTACCAGCGGGGGAAGCGGGCGCGACCGAGGAGGCTCATGCCTACGCAGATGACGATGCCGTAGGCGACAAGGCCGAGCATCGGATTCGGAAACCCGAAGGCGGCGGCCTGCTTGCTCTCCATCACGCTGCCGCAGGACACCACGGGGTTGAGGCTGCACCCGGGGGTGAACGTCTTGCCCTCGACCTTGGCTTCGAGCAGCTTGAACTTGTCGATCGTGATGACCCACGCCGCGAGCAGTCCGGCCGCGCCGGTGAGCAACAGCATCACGGCGAACGCGCGGCTGGCGCCCACCGAGCGCGAAGCCTCGGCAGGGGGCTCGGGCTGGTCGGTGGAGACGCCGTCCTTCATCATCGTCTTGGTCATCACGCCGTTCCGTTGCTTCGAGGGGGGCTGGCGGGCACGGTCATTGTGCCGCACGCGGGCGCGTGTCCACCGTTCAGTGGACATAAGGAGGCACCCTTGGTCGTCCCGGAGAGTTCGGGGACTGCGCAAGCGGTACGGGGGCGTGACCGCCGTCGACGGCATCGATCTCGGCATCCGCCAGAGCGAGGTGTTCGGCCTGCTGGGGCCCAATGGCGCGGGCAGGAGCACCACCGTGGAGATCCTCCAGGGCAACCGGTCCAGGGACGCGGGCGAGGCTCTGGTACTGGGCGCGGATCCGGCGAAGGGCACGCGCGCGTGGCGCTCACGTATCGGAATCGTCCGGCAGGACGAATCGGCACCCGCCGAGTTGACGGTCGGCGAAACCGTACGTTGTTTCGCCGGCTACTACCCGGCGCTGCGGGATCCCGACCAGGTGATCGGTCCGGTCGGACTGGAGCAGAAGGCGGGCAGCCGGATCAAGGAGCTGTCGGGCGGCCGGCGGAGCCGTCTCGACGTGGCGCTCGCTGTGATCGGCGGCCCGGAACTGTTGCTCCTGGACGAGCCGACGACGCAGGCTTTTCCTCGCCCCCGCCGCCCCTACCCGTCCCATCCTCGGGGGCTGCCGCCCCCGAACCCCCGCTACGGCCCTGAACGGGCCTTGTCCTCAAACGCCGGACGGGCTGGGGTGCCTGAGGTCGGCATTCGAGGACAAGCGCGCTCAGCCCACCACTTTTCCCCGCCCACCCGGCCTGCCACTTCCGCAGTACGGGCAGTGCCTCTTCAACGCCGGCCGTGGCATTTCAGCCCGTGCGGCGCTTGAGGACGAGCGCGTCCAGCGCGAGCTTTCCCCACCCACCCTCACCGCCACCCCCACCCAGCCCGTCCGGCGTTTGAGGACGAGCGCGTTTTAGCGCGAACGGGGGGTCTGGGGGCGCAGCCCCCAGGGATGGGAATGGGTAAGGGCGACGGGGGCGAAGGGAAACCGCCCTCAGCCCAGCCTCGACTCCAGTTCCGCCACGATCTCGTTCACGCCGATCGCCGTCTGATCCCCGGACTCCATGTCCTTCAGCTGGACCACCCCCTCCGCGAGGTCCCGCTCACCGGCAACGATCGTGTAACGCGCCCCACTCCGGTTCGCGTTCTTCATCGCCCCCTTAAGACCCTTCGCCCCGTACGAGAAGTCCGCCGCGACCCCCACCTTCCGCAGCTCCGTGACCTTCGCGAACAGCACCCGGCGAGCCTCCTCCCCCAACGGCACCGCGAACACACTCGTCGCGGACGGGAGTTCGAGCTCCACACCCTCCGCCTCCAGGGCAAGGACCGTACGGTCTACGCCCAGCGCCCAGCCCACCGACGGAAGAGCCGGACCGCCGATCATCTCGGACAGACCGTCGTACCGCCCCCCGCCGCCCACCGCGGACTGCGAGCCCAGTCCGTCGTGGACGAACTCGAAGGTCGTACGGGTGTAGTAGTCCAGGCCGCGAACCAGCTTGGCGTCGTCCTCGAAGGCGACGCCCGCCGCCGTGATCAGCTCCCGGACCTCCTCGTGGTACGCCTTGCACGCATCGCACAGATAGTCCCGCAGCAACGGCGCCCCCACCAACTGCTTCTGGACGTCGTCCCGCTTGTCGTCCAGCACCCGCAGCGGGTTGATGTCGGCCCGGCGCAGTGTCTCCTCGTCCAGGTCGAGGCCCCGGAGGAAGTCCTGGAGCGCCGCCCGGTATACGGGACGGCACTCCTTGTCGCCCAGGCTGTTCAGCAGGATGCGGAAGTTCCTCAGGCCCAGCGACCGGTACGCCTGGTCCGCCAGGATGATCAGCTCGGCGTCCAGCGCCGGGTCCTCCGCACCGATCGCCTCCGCGCCCACCTGCGAGAAGTGGCGGTAACGGCCCTTCTGGGGGCGCTCGTAGCGGTAGTACGAGCCCGAGTACCAGAGCTTGACCGGGAGGTTGCCCAGCTTGTGGAGGTTGGCCTCAAGGGCCGCGCGCAGGACCGACGCCGTGCCCTCGGGGCGTAGGGCGAGCATGTCGCCGCCCTTGGTCTCGAAGGCGTACATCTCCTTCGTCACGATGTCCGTCGATTCGCCGACGCCCCGGGCGAACAACTCGACGTTCTCGAAGCCCGGCGTCTCGATGTAGCCGTAGCCGGAGTTGCGCAGCGGCGCCGCGATCGCTTCCCGTACCGCCAGGTACTTCGCGCTCTCCGGCGGGATCAGGTCGTAGGTGCCCTTGGGGGCCTTGAAGGTGCTCACGGGAGGTCTCTCGTCACATTCCTCGTCGGTGAGGGGGGTTCGGGCCCTCGCCGCGATCTTGAAGGCCGGCCGCCACCTGCCGCAGATACGGGTTGGTGGCGCGTTCCTGGCCGATGGTCGTCTGGGCGCCGTGGCCGGACAGCACCACGGTCGAGTCGTCGAGCGGCAGGCACACGCGGGCCAGCGAGTCGAGCATCTCGGCCATGTCACCGCCGGGCAGGTCGGTGCGTCCGATGGAGCCGGCGAAGAGCAGGTCGCCCGAGAAGAACACGGACGGGATGTCCGTCGTCTCCGGCATCCTGAACGTCACCGACCCCTTGGTATGGCCCGGTGCGTGCGCCACGCTCAGCTCAAGTCCCGCCAGTTCCAGCCGCGCGCCGTCCGTCAGCTCCTTGACGTCGTCCGGTTCCCCGATGGTCAGTTCGCCCAGCAGCGGCATCCCGATGGAACGGCCGAGCGCCTTCTCCGGGTCGCTCATCATGTAACGGTCGTCGGGGTGGATCCACGCCGGGACACCGTGCGCACCGCACACCGGGACGACCGAGGCGACATGGTCGAGGTGGCCATGGGTGAGGACGACGGCGACGGGCTTGAGCCGATGCTTCTTCAGCGTCTCCTCGACTCCCTCGGCGGCCTGATGGCCCGGGTCGATGATCACGCACTCCTCACCGGCGGCGGGAGCGACGAGATAACAGTTCGTCCCCCAGGCGCCGGCCGGGAACCCGGCAATGAGCACGATCGTCCTTCGATATGTGGCGTACGTGGTCGTACGGGGTGGGTGGCAGTGCCCCAGAGCCTACCGGCGCTGCCGTTTCCTCAGCGAACCCATATACGGTACGGGGCACACGCAGGCGATCGGCACACAAGACGCACGCGTCCCAGTTGACGTACGAGACGCATGAGGAGAAAACCCGGTGGTCACCCAGGAACAGCGGCGGCGTCAGCTCGCCCGGGAGAAGTTCTTGCGGCAGCAGCAGCGGCGTACGGCCGCGCGACGCAAGGCGAACGTGCGCAACTCGGTGATCGCGTCGGTCCTCGGCGTGATCGTCGTGGGAAGCGTGTTGTCGTATGCGACCGGGGTCTTCAAGAACGACGACAGCAAGTCGAACGCGAGCGCGGAGGTCACCCCGAGCGCGACGCCCAGCAAGGCCGCGGACCCCTGTGAGAAGGCTGCCGAGGGGGCGGTGAAGTCGCTGAGCTGGAAGAAGGAGCCGGCGATGACCATCGACAAGTCGGCGAAGTACGAGATGACGCTCGCGACGACCTGTGGCGACATCGGTATCGCCCTGAAGACGTCGGCGGCCCCGCACACCGTCAACTCGTTCAACTTCCTGGCGAGCGAGGGCTACTTCGACCACACCAAGTGCCACCGGCTCACCACGAACGGCATCTACGTGCTGCAGTGCGGTGACCCGAAGGGCACCGGTATGGGCGGCCCCGGCTACACCATTCCGGACGAGAACCTGAAGGACAAAACCCTCAAGAACAACATCTACCCGGCGGGCACGATCGCCATGGCCAACACGGGTCAGGCGCACACCGGCGGCAGCCAGTTCTTCCTGGTCTACCAGGACAGTCAGCTCCCGCCCAGCTACACACCGTTCGGCACGGTTTCCGCGTCGGGCATGAAGGTCCTGAAGAAGATCGCCGCGGCCGGTGAGGCCACGGGACAGGGCGACGGCGCACCGAATGCGACCGTTGTGATCAACAAGGCGACCGTAACGAAATCCTGACCGCCAACTGCGAAACTTCGGTCGCGCGGGATGCGGACAGCATCCCTGCCGGTCGCCTATGTTGGCCGTGACGAAACTGTGGACGATGCCCGGGGGTGCAGAGCCCTCCGCAGGCATCATGTGGAGGAGGCGCTGTGAGCAGCGACCCGTGGGGCCGCGTCGACGAGACGGGGACCGTGTACGTGCGTACGGCCGACGGCGAGCAGGTCGTCGGTTCCTGGCAGGCCGGCTCCCCCGAGGAGGCGCTGGCCTACTTCGAGCGCAAGTACGAGGGCCTGGTTGTCGAGATCGGCCTCCTCGAAAAGCGAGTCAAGACCACCGACCTGTCCGCGAAGGACGCCCAGGTGGCCATCGACCACATCCGCGAGCAGGTGGACGCCCACCACGCGGTCGGCGATCTGGCCGCGCTGAAGGTCCGGCTGGACAAACTCGTCGAGACCGTCGAGACCCGGCGCGAGGAGCGCAAGCAGCAGCGCGCCAAGCAGTCCGACGAGGCGCGGCACGCCAAGGAGGCGCTGGTCGTCGAGGCGGAGGAGCTGGCGCAGTCCGACCAGTGGCGGTCGGCCGGTGAGCGGCTGCGCGCGCTGGTGGACACCTGGAAGGGGCTGCCGCGGCTCGACCGGAAGTCGGACGACGAGCTGTGGCACCGCTTCTCCCACGCCCGCTCGGCGTTCTCCAAGCGCCGCAAGGCGCACTTCGCGTCCCTTGACGCGCAGCGCGAGGACGCCCGCAAGGCCAAGGAGAAGCTGGTCGCGGAGGCCGAGGCGCTGTCCGCGTCGACCGACTGGGGTCCGACGGCGGCGCGCTACCGCGAGCTGATGACGGACTGGAAGGCCGCGGGCCGCGCCCAGCGCGAGCACGAGGACGACCTGTGGAACCGCTTCCGCGGTGCCCAGGACGTGTTCTTCGCGGCGCGCAGCTCGGTCTTCGCCGAGCGGGACGCGGAGCAGACCGAGAACCTCAAGCTCAAGGAGGGGCTGGCCGAGGAGGCCGAGAAGCTCCTGCCGATCACGGACCTGAAGGCGGCGCGGGCCGCCTTCCGTTCGATCAACGAGCGCTGGGAGGCCATCGGTCACGTGCCGCGCGACGCCCGCCCGAAGGTCGAGGGCCGGATGCACACGGTCGAGCGGGCTCTTCAGGAGTCCGAGGAGACCGAGTGGCGTCGGACGAACCCGGAGGCACGCGCGCGTGCCGAGGGTCTGACCGGTCAGCTCCAGGCGGCCGTGGACAAGCTCACCGGCCAGATCGAGACGGCCCACGCCCAGGGCAACAACGCCAGGGCCGACAAGCTCCAGAAGGAGCTCGAGGGCCGTCAGGCGCTGCTGGACCAGGCGCTCAAGGGGCTGCAGGAGTTCGGCGGCTAGTTCGCCGGTTCTTTCACGCTGCTACGCAGAGGGGCTCCCGTACGAGATGTACGGGAGCCCCTCTGCGTGTTCTCCGACTACCTGCGGGTCGAGGTCACCCGGTACACGTCGTAGACGCCCTCGACGCCCCTGACGGCCTTCAGGACGTGTCCCAGGTGCTTGGGGTCGCCCATCTCGAAGGTGAAGCGGGAGGTGGCCACCCGGTCCCTCGACGTCTGGACGGCCGCCGACAGGATGTTGACGTGCTGGTCGGACAGGATGCGGGTGACGTCCGAGAGGAGGCGGGAGCGGTCCAGGGCCTCGACCTGGATGGCGACCAGGAAGACCGAGGACTGGGTGGGCGCCCACTCGACCTCGAGGATGCGCTCTGGCTCGCGGGACAGTGACTCAATGTTCACGCAGTCATTGCGGTGAACCGATACGCCGCTACCGCGCGTGACGAATCCGATGATCGGATCGCCGGGTACGGGCGTACAGCAGCGGGCGAGCTTCACCCAGACGTCGTCGACGCCCTTGACCACGACACCCGGGTCGTTGTTGCTGCGCCGCTTGCGGCCCCGGCCGCGCGGGGACGGAACGGCCTCGTCGATCTCCTCGGTGGCCGCCTCCTCGCCACCGAGCGCCTGGACGAGCTTCTGCACGACGCTCTGCGCGGCCACATGACCCTCGCCGATCGCCGCGTACAGGGACGAGATGTCGGGGTAGCGCATCTCGTGCGCGAGGGTGACGAGGGAGTCGCCGGTGAGGATGCGCTGGATCGGCAGGTTCTGTTTACGCATCGCGCGGGCGATGGCGTCCTTGCCCTGTTCGATCGCCTCGTCACGCCGCTCCTTGGAGAACCAGGCGCGGATCTTGTTGCGGGCACGCGGCGACTTGACGAAGCCGAGCCAGTCGCGGGAAGGGCCGGCGCCGGGTGCCTTGGAGGTGAAGACCTCGACCAGGTCGCCGTTGTCCAGGGTGGATTCGAGCGGTACGAGGCGGCCGTTGACCCGTGCCCCTATGGTCCGGTGGCCGACCTCGGTGTGGACCGCGTACGAGAAGTCGACCGGGGTCGCGCCCGCCGGCAGCGCTATCACGTCGCCCTTGGGCGTGAAGACGAAGACCTCGTTGCGCGACAGGTCGAAGCGCAGGGACTCCAGGAACTCCCCGGGGTCCTCGGTCTCCTTCTGCCAGTCGAGGAGCTGGCGCAGCCACGCCATGTCGTTGAGGTGGTCGTCCTTGCCGGTGGTCCTCGGCTGGTCCGAGCGGACCTTGGAGGCGCCGGCGACGGCCTCCTGCTTGTACTTCCAGTGCGCGGCGATGCCGTACTCGGCACGGCGGTGCATGTCGAACGTACGGATCTGGAGTTCGACCGGCTTGCCGTTGGGTCCGATGACCGTCGTGTGCAGCGACTGGTACATGTTGAACTTGGGCATCGCGATGTAGTCCTTGAACCGGCCGGGGACCGGGTTCCAGCGCGCGTGCACGGTGCCGAGGGCGGCGTAACAGTCCCGGACCGTGTCGACAAGTACCCGAATACCCACGAGGTCGTAGATCTCCGCGAAGTCGCGGCCTCGTACGATCATCTTCTGGTAGACGCTGTAGTAGTGCTTCGGGCGCCCGGTGACGGTGGCCTTGATCCGGGCGGCGCGCAGATCGCTCTGCACCTCGTCGGTCACTATGGCCAGGTACTCGTCACGCTTCGGTGCCCTCTCGGCCACCAGCCGGACGATCTCGTCGTACATCTTGGGGTAGAGGATCGCGAAGGCGAGGTCCTCCAGTTCCCACTTGATGGTGTTCATGCCCAGGCGATGGGCGAGCGGCGCGTAGATCTCCAGCGTCTCGCGCGCCTTCTTCTCCTGCTTCTCGCGCTTGAGGTAGCGCATGGTGCGCATGTTGTGCAGCCGGTCGGCGAGCTTGATGACCAGGACGCGCGGGTCCTTGGCCATGGCCACGACCATCTTGCGCACGGTCTCGGCCTGCGCGGCCTCGCCGAACTTGACCTTGTCCAGCTTGGTGACGCCGTCGACGAGGAGCGCGACGGAGTCGCCGAAGTCGCGGCGCAGCTGGTCCAGGCCGTACTCGGTGTCCTCGACCGTGTCGTGCAGCAGGCCCGCCATCAGGGTCGCCGGGTCCATGCCAAGCTCAGCGAGGATCGTGGTGACGGCCAGCGGGTGGGTGATGTACGGGTCGCCGCTCTTGCGCTTCTGGCCACGGTGCCAGCGCTCGGCGACCTGGTAGGCCTTCTCGATCTGGCGAAGGGTCGCCGTCTCGATCTTCGGATCGTTGCCGCGCACCGCCCGGAGCAGCGGCTCAAGGACCGGGTTGTACGGATTGGAGCGCTGTACGCCGAGCCGGGCCAGCCGGGCGCGTACGCGGTTGGGGGAGGCAGAGCGGGCAGGCTGGCCGGAGGCCGGGCGGACAGCGGGCGCGGGGGCCGGGGTGGGAGCGGGCTCGGGCGTGGCCGGCTTGGGGCGCGAAGGCTCGGCCGCACGTTCGACGGGTGCGGACTGGGCGTGCTCGACCGGCCCGTGCGCGTCGTTGTTCGCGGTCCGCGCGGGCGTGGCCGCGGGCTCCGAGACGGGCTCGGGCTTGGCGGCGGTCAGGGGCTGGGCCTCGTCTGCCAAGAGGACTCCTCGTGCGCGATCCGGGTCCCCAGGTCAGGCTCCGGAGACCCCATGGTAGCGATCCCGGGCCCCGGCATCGCCTCCAGGCCGCTGAGACGGCCTTCTACAGGAGAAACACGAGAGGCGGGCACCGGATTCCTCGGGTGCCCGCCTCTCCGTCGCTCCATGTGTCCGCAGGCCCGCTTCGGCCGGACCTGGCGGCATCAGGGCCGATGTCCCGCTCGCGGCGGCGGGCACAGAACCGGCGGTGCCGCCGATCCGGCCCCGGCTCCGCAGCCGGCCCTGGTGAGCTGCCTCAGACTATGATCAACGCCTCCAGCAGCGCTCCCGACAGCACGGGTTCGAGCCGCTGTCTGCCGCCGAGGAACCCCAGCTCCATGAGGATCGCCAGACCGGCGACCTCCGCGCCCGCCCGCCGGATCAGCTGGAGCGAGGCCTCGGCGGTGCCGCCCGTGGCCAGGACGTCGTCGACGACCAGGACACGGTCGCCCGCGCTCAGGTCCTCGGCGTGCACCTCGATCTCGGCGGAGCCGTACTCCAGGTCGTACGCCTGGCTGAGGGTGGCTCCGGGGAGCTTGCCCGCCTTGCGTACGGGGATGAAGCCCAGGCCCGCCCGGACCGCGACCGGGGCGCCCAGGATGAAGCCGCGGGCCTCCAGACCGACGATCTTCGTGGCGCCGCTGCGCACGGCGATGTCCGCCAGAGCGTCGGTGAGCGCCGCGAAGGCCGTGGGGTCCGCCAGGAGCGGGGTGATGTCCTTGAACATCACGCCCGGCTCCGGGTAGTCCGCCACATCGCGGATACGGCTGAGCAGCAGCTCCTTGACCTCGGTCATCGGCGCTTGCCCGAGGGCCGGCCGCGACCGCGGTTGCGGGACGCGGGCTGGTTGCGCGGGCCGACGACCGCCGGAGCGGCGTCGTCGTCCTCGTCGTACGGCTGCTCGTCGCTGACCTGGGCCGCCGCCGGGGTCTCGCCCTGGGCGCGCTTGGCGAGGACGCGCTTCCTCAGGGCCTTCATCTGCGGCTCGCGCTCCTTGAGGTCGGCGACGAGCGGCGTGGCGATGAAGATCGACGAGTACGCACCGGCCGCGAGGCCGACGAACAGCGACAGCGAGATGTCGTTGAGCATGCCCGCGCCGAGCACACCGCCACCGATGAACAGCAGGCCGGCGACCGGGAGGAGCGCGACCACCGTGGTGTTGATGGAACGCACCAGGGTGCCGTTGATCGACCGGTCGGCGATCTCGCTGTACGTCCAGCGGGTCTGCTTGGTGATGTCCTTCGTCTGCTCCTTGAGGCTGTCGAAGACGACGACCGTGTCGTAGAGCGAGTAACCGAGGATCGTGAGCAGGCCGATCACCGTGCCCGGCGTGACCTCGAAGCCGACGAGGGCATAGATGCCGACCGTGATGGTGATGTCGTGGATCAGCGCCACGAGTGCCGCCGCGGCCATGCGCCACTCGAAGGCGATCGCCAGATAGATCACGACGAGGACCATGAAGATCGCCAGGCCCTGCCAGGCCTTGTTGGCGACCTGGTCACCCCAGCTGGGGCCCACCAGGTCGGCGTTGATCTTCTCGGAGTCGACCTTCAGGTCCTTGGCGAGCGCCTGCTTGATCTCGTCCGACTTGGCGGTGTCGATGCCGGAGATCTGGATGCGCAGGCCGCCGTTGCCGAGCTTCTGGACGATCGCGTCGTGGCCGGAGGCCTCTTCCGCGAAGGTCTCGGCGGAACTCACCGACGTGCTGGTCTTCTCGGTGGTGAAGACGGCGCCGCCCTCGAACTCGATGCCCATGTTCAGGCCGCGCACCGACAGGCCGAGGATGGCCGTGATGGTGATCAGGATCGAGATGCCGTACCAGATGAAACGCTTGCCGACGAAGTCGTAGCCGATCTCGCCGCGGTGGAGCCGGGCGCCGAGGGTGCCGAGTTTCGACATCTCACGCCTCCTTCATGTCGACGGGCGCGGACGGACGACGGGTGCGACGGAGCGGCGGTTTGGCGCCCAGGCGCTGCGGGTCGAGGCCGGACCAGCTGTGACCCTCCGCGAAGAACTTCTTGCGGGCGAGGATCGTCATCAGCGGCTTGGTGAAGAAGAACACGACGACGACGTCGAGCAGGGTGGTCAGACCGAGCGTGAACGCGAAGCCCTGGACCTTGCCGACGGTGACGATGAACAGCACCGCGGCGGCGAGGAAGGACACGAAGTCGGAGACGAGGATGGTGCGCCGGGCGCGCGGCCAGGCACGCTCGACGGCGGGCCGCAGCGAACGGCCCTCGCGGATCTCGTCCCGGATGCGTTCGAAGAACACGATGAACGAGTCCGCGGTGATCCCGATCGCGACGATCGCACCACAGACGGCCGGCAGGTTCAGCGCGAAGCCGATGGCCGGACCGAGCAGCGCCATGATCACGTATGTGAGGGCCGCGGAGATCAGGAGGGAGGCGATGGCGACGATCGACAGACCCCGGTAGTAGACCACCAGGTAGATGATGACCAGGGCCAGGCCGATGGCACCCGCGATCAGACCGGCGTGCAGCTGCTCGCCGCCGAGCGCGGCGGTGACCGTGGTGACGCTCGACTCCTGGAACGTGAGCGGGAGCGCGCCGTACGACAGCATGTTGGCCAGGTCCTGGGCCTCGGTCTGGTCGAAGCTGCCGGAGATCTGCGCGGAGCCACCCGTGATCGACGTGCTCACGTACGGGTTGGAGACGACCTCACCGTCGAGGACGATGCCGAACTCGTTCTGCGGGGCCTGGTTCTGGGAGAGGCGGCCGGTGACGTCCGCGAACTGCTTGCTCCCCTTGGACGTGAAGTCCATGGTGACCTGCCAGCCCGAGGCACCCTGCGTGTCGAAGACGGCCTGGGCCTTCTCGACCTCGGTGCCGGACACCTCGGCCGGGCCGAGGACGAACTTCTGCCACTGGCCCTGCGAGTCCTTGCCGCAGGCCACCGTGGGCTCGGAGGGCTTGACGCCGTCACCGGTGACGGCACGGACCTTCGCCTTGGTGCAGTCGAGCGCCTCGTACTTCGCCTGGAGCGCCGCGGTCGCCGCGTCGGCGGTGGCGCTCGCCGACGGCGACGCGCTGGCGGCCGGGGTCGACGAGGTGCTCGGCGTCGGGCTCGCGTCGGCCTTCAGGGCGTCGGTGACCGGGCGGCCCTGCGAGGTCGCGCTGGCCGACGGGCTGGACGACGTGCTGGGCGAGGCGGACGACGTCGAGGTCGCCTTGTCGCCCGTCTCCGAGGCCGACGGCGAGGGGCTGCCTGACGTGCTCGTGCTCGGCGTGGGGGTGGCCGTCGCGGCGCCGCCCTGGACCTCCAGGGCCAGAACCGGACGGAAGTAGAGCTTGGCGGTGGTGCCGACCTGCTCCCGGGCCTGCTCGGAGTTCGTGCCCTTGGGGATGTTGACAATGATGTTGTCGGATCCCTGGGTCTGAACCTCGGCCTCGGAGACGCCAAGACCGTTGACACGGCGGTTCATGATGTCGACCGCGGTGTCCATGTTGGTCTTGTTGATCGCGTTCGGCTGGCCCGGCTCGTTCTTCGCCGTGAGCGTGATGCTCGTACCACCGGCCAGGTCGATACCGAGACGCGGAGTCGTGTGCCCGGAGGCGAACATGCCCCCGGTGAGCGCCACGATGGCGATCAGGATGAGGGCCAGCGAGCGTCCTGGCTTGCTCTGGGAGCTTGCGCTCCGGCCCTTCTTAGGTGCTGCCACCTTCTCGTACTCCCTCTCGGGCCACCCCGCGCCGGGTCAGCGCGGCCGGTGGCCATGACATGGTGTCGGGACTCCCTGCGAGAACCCGCCGTGCCGGGGGTACGAGACGCGAACGGATCGCGCCGCGCTCCTCCCCCGGAACGCGGCTACTTCGCGTCGGTCTCGCCGTCGGTCTTCTTCGGCTCTTCTTCCGCCTTCGCCTCGGCGGCCTCGGTCTTGTCGGCCGGCTCGTCGGCCGCATCCTTCTTGCCGAGGTCGATGGGCTTGTCGTCGGAAGCGGCGGAAGCGTCGTCGGAGGGCTCGTCGGTCTCGGTGAGGGAGGAGGCGTCGTCCGGGACGACGGATTCGTCGGTCTTCAGGTCGTGCTCGATGCCGTGGACGATGCGGTTGTACTCGTCGTCGCTGAGGACGGCGCCGATGGAGTTCTTCGCGAAGAGAAGCTCCACACCCGGGCCCGCGTCGAGGAGAACCGTCTCCTCGTTGACTTCCTTGACCGTCGCGTACATGCCCCCGATCGTGCGGACACCGGTACCGGGCTGCATGTCGTTACGCATCTGCGCGGCGGCCTGCTGCTTGCGCTTGGCCGAGCGGGTCATCAGGAACATGGCCCCGATGAGCACGATGAACGGGAGGAGGGTCACGATATTCACGGGACGGAATTTCCTTCGCACTACCGCGTCGGTGAGCGGCCTGGTGGATGGGGGTGTGGTCGGCGCCACCTACAAAGCTACAAAGGCGGCATCGGCGGAGTCTAAGCGAGTCCGCACGCCAGGAACAACGCTCAGCATCGCACCACGGTTCCTGACCCTGCCAGCACCCTCGCCGTCACGCCCCGAACAGGTCCTGTTGTCCGGTTCCCCCCGTTGTGGAACGGGGTGGAGTGAGGCCGAGATGCGCCCACGCGGCCGGGGTCGCGACACGTCCGCGCGGTGTACGGGCCAGCAGTCCCTCCCGTACGAGGAAGGGCTCGGCGACCTCCTCGACGGTCTCGCGCTCCTCCCCCACCGCTACAGCGAGCGTGGAGAGCCCGACCGGGCCGCCGCCGAACAGCTTCAGCAGCGCTTCGAGGACACCGCGGTCGAGGCGGTCGAGGCCCCGGGCGTCGACCTCGTAGACCTTCAGGGCCGCCTGCGCGATGTCGCGCGTGATCACGCCGTCGGCCTTCACCTGGGCGTAGTCCCGGACGCGGCGCAGCAGGCGGTTGGCGATACGGGGGGTGCCACGCGAGCGGCCGGCGATCTCGGCGGCGCCCTCCGCGTCGATCTCTACGTCGAGCAGGTTCGCCGAGCGGTGGATGACACGCTCCAGCTCGGCGGGTTCGTAGAACTCCATGTGCGCGGTGAAGCCGAAGCGATCGCGCAGCGGGGGCGGCAGCAGTCCCGCGCGCGTGGTGGCGCCGACCAGGGTGAACGGGGGCAGTTCGAGGGGGATGGCGGTGGCGCCGGGGCCCTTGCCGACGATCACGTCGACACGGAAGTCCTCCATCGCCATGTAGAGCATCTCCTCGGCGGGCCGGGACATGCGGTGGATCTCGTCGAGGAAGAGGACCTCTCCCTCCTGGAGCGAGGAGAGGATCGCGGCGAGGTCGCCGGCGTGCTGGATGGCGGGGCCGCTGGTGATGCGGATGGGGGCGCCCATCTCGGCCGCGATGATCATCGAGAGGGTGGTCTTGCCGAGGCCGGGGGCACCGGAGAGCAGCACATGGTCGGCGGTGGCACCACGCGCGCGTGCGGCGCGCAGGACGAGGTCGAGCTGCTCGCGGACCTTCTCCTGGCCGATGAACTCGTCCAGGTCCTTGGGGCGCAGGGCGGCCTCGACGGCCTGGTCCTCACCGTCGGCGACAGAGCCCACCAGCCGCTCGGGGGCGGTCTCGTCGGTCGTGTCGTCCCAGTTCATGCGTGTGCCTCGCGGTCGCGGTCGGTCGGTCGGGTGAGTCGTGTGGGTCGTACGGCGGTGGGGGCGCCCTCGGTCAGCGGGCTCTGTTGAGGGTCTGGAGGGCCGCCTTCAGCAACTGGCCGACCTGGGGCGTGCCTTCGGCGGCCTCGGCCTGGGGGGCCACGGCGGCCACCGCCTCCTCGGCCTCGCGGGTCGCGTACCCGAGGCCGATCAGGGCCGCGTGCAGCTGGTCGCGCCAGCCGCTGGTGACCGGGGAGCCGATGGCGGGGCCGGTGCCGAGGGGGGCGCCGAGACGGTCCTTCAGCTCCAGGAGCAGCTTCTGGGCGCCCCTCTTGCCGATGCCGGGCACGGCGATCAGCGCCTTCTCGTCCGCCGTGGACACCGCGCGGCGCAGGGCATCCGGTGAGTGGACGGCCAGCATGGCCTGCGCGAGACGCGGGCCGACGCCGCTCGCGGTCTGGAGCAGCTCGAAGGTCTGCCGCTCGTCGTCGTCCACGAAGCCGTACAGGGTCAGGGAGTCCTCGCGGACGACCAGGGAGGTGGCCAGCTTGGTCTGCTGTCCCATCCGGAGTCCGGACAGGGTGTTGGGCGTGCACTGGACGGCGAGGCCGATCCCGCCCACCTCGACGACCGCGGAGTCGGGGGCGAGGGCGGCGACCGGGCCGCTGACGAAGGCGATCATGCGGGGCGGCCTTTCGGGGCGGGTGCTGTTGTCGACACGGGCGCTTTGGCCTGCGCCTGGTGGAGGGCGACGGCCTGCTGGAGCCGGTTCTGCGCGACGGCCTGTTGGAGGCGGTTCTGGGCGGGTGCGCGCCAGATGTGGCAGATGGCGAGCGCGAGGGCGTCGGCGGCGTCGGCGGGTTTGGGGGGCGCGTCGAGCCGGAGCAGCCGGGTCACCATGGCGCCGACCTGGGCCTTGTCCGCGCGTCCGCTGCCGGTGACGGCGGCCTTGACCTCGCTGGGGGTGTGCAGGGCGACGGGGATGCCGCGCCGGGCGGCGCACAGCATCGCCACGGCGCTGGCCTGGGCCGTGCCCATCACCGTACGGACGTTGTGCTGGCTGAACACCCGCTCCACGGCGACGAATTCGGGCCGGTGTTCGTCCAGCCACTGCTCGATGCCCTGCTCGATCGCGACTAGCCGGAGGCCGAGTTCGGCATCGGCCGGGGTGCGTACGACGCCGACGCCGATCATCGTCAACGGGCGCCCTGGGACGCCCTCGACGACACCGACCCCGCATCGGGTCAGTCCCGGGTCAACTCCGAGTACGCGCACCCGCCCCACCCCTCTGTCCGGTCGCGGTCCGTCGACGGTGATCTTTGACTGCCGCCAGGCTATCCGCTGCCACTGACAACAGCGGCGGGCCGGTAGGACGTGTCCCACCGGCCCGCCGGAACCGCTCGCCCATGACAGGCTCTGGCGGCAGCGCTACGCGTCGACCTTCTCCATGACCTCGTCGCTGACGTCGAAGTTGGCGAAGACGTTCTGCACGTCGTCGCTGTCCTCCAGGGCGTCGATCAGCTTGAAGATCTTCCTGGCGCCCTCCTCGTCCAGCTCGACCTGCATGGTCGGGACGAAGTTGGCGTCGGCGGAGTCGTAGTCGATGCCGCCCTCCTGGAGCGCGGTGCGCACCGCGACCAGGTCCGTGGCCTCGGAGATGACCTCGAAGGACTCACCGAGGTCGTTGACCTCCTCGGCGCCGGCGTCCAGCACGGCACCCAGGACGTCGTCCTCGGTCAGCTCACCCTTGGGCACGACGATGACGCCCTTGCGGTTGAACAGGTACGAGACGGAGCCGGGGTCGGCCATGTTGCCGCCGTTGCGGGTCATGGCGACGCGGACGTCCGAGGCGGCGCGGTTGCGGTTGTCGGTGAGGCACTCGATGAGCACCGCAACACCGTTGGGGCCGTAACCCTCGTACATGATCGTCTCGTAGTCGGCGCCACCGGCTTCGAGACCGGCGCCGCGCTTGACCGCGGAGTCGATGTTCTTGTTCGGGACCGAGCTCTTCTTGGCCTTCTGGATGGCGTCGAACAGCGTGGGGTTGCCGGCCGGGTCGGCGCCGCCCGTGCGGGCGGCGACCTCGATGTTCTTGATCATCTTCGCGAAGAGCTTGCCGCGCTTGGCGTCGATCACGGCCTTCTTGTGCTTCGTCGTAGCCCATTTAGAGTGGCCGGACATCTGCCTGTCTCCTTCGCGTAACCCATCTCTGTACGAACCCCAGAGATCCTACAAGGACTCCGCTGTACGGTCCGCGCCCGCCGTGCGTGCCATGTCGGCCCGCACGATGTCGACGAACAGGGAGTGCACGCGGTGGTCGCCGGTCAGTTCCGGGTGGAACGACGTGGCGAGCGCGTTGCCCTGGCGTACGGCGACGATGTGACCGGCGTGCTCGGCGAGCACCTCGGCCTCGGCGCCCACGGACTCGACCCAGGGGGCACGGATGAAGACGCCCTCTACAGGATCGCCCTCGACACCCTTCACGTCGACCGCCGCTTCGAAGGACTCGTTCTGGCGTCCGAAGGCGTTGCGGCGCACGATCATGTCGATACCGCCGACGGTCTCCTGGCCCGAGCGCGGGTCGAGGATCTTGTCGGCGAGCATGATCATGCCGGCGCAGGTGCCGTATACGGGCATACCGGCCCGCACGCGCGCGCGGAGGGGCTCCATCACGCCGAACAGGACGGCCAGCTTGGAGATGGTGGTGGACTCGCCGCCGGGGATGATCAGGCCGTCCACCTCGGCGAGTTCCTCTGGGCGCCGCACCGGCCTGGCCAGGGCGTCCGCCTCGGCCAGGGCGATGAGGTGCTCCTGTACGTCGCCCTGGAGGGCCAGGACACCGATGACGGGGGTGTCGTACATGGGTGTTACCAGCCCCGGTTCGCGTAGCGCTCGGTCTCGGGGAGGGTGTCGCAGTTGATGCCGACCATGGCCTCGCCGAGGTTGCGGGACGCGTCCGCGATGATCTTCGGGTCGTCGTAGAAGGTGGTCGCCTTCACGATGGCGGCGGCGCGCTTGGCCGGGTCGCCGGACTTGAAGATGCCGGAACCGACGAAGACACCCTCGGCGCCGAGCTGACGCATCAGCGCGGCGTCGGCCGGGGTGGCCACTCCACCGGCGGAGAACAGCACCACCGGGAGCTTGCCCAGCTCGGCGACCTCCTTGACGATCTCGTACGGGGCGCGCAGCTCCTTGGCGGCGGCGTACAGCTCGTTGTTGTCGTAGCCGCGCAGGCGGGCGATCTCGTTCTTGATCTGCCGCAGGTGGCGGACGGCCTCGACGACGTTGCCGGTGCCGGCCTCGCCCTTCGAGCGGATCATCGCGGCACCCTCGGCTATGCGACGCAGGGCCTCTCCGAGGTTGGTGGCGCCACAGACGAACGGTGTGGTGAAGGCCCACTTGTCGGAGTGGTTGACCTCGTCGGCGGGGGTCAGCACCTCGGACTCGTCGATGTAGTCGACGCCGAGGGACTGGAGCACCTGGGCCTCGACGAAGTGGCCGATGCGGGACTTCGCCATGACCGGGATGGACACGGCCTCGATGATGCCCTCGATCATGTCCGGGTCGGACATCCGGGCCACGCCGCCGTCCTTGCGGATGTCCGCGGGGACGCGCTCCAGGGCCATGACGGCGACGGCGCCGGCGTCCTCGGCGATCTTCGCCTGCTCGGCGTTGACCACGTCCATGATCACACCGCCCTTGAGCTGCTCGGCCATGCCGCGCTTCACGCGCGCGGTGCCGGTTTCGGGCGTCTGGACGGAGTTGGAGAGCGTGCTGGACACGGTTCGACCTCACTCGGTGGAAGAAGAGGGTTACGGCAACACTGAGGAAACGGGAGAGGAGCAGGCCACAGCAAGGGCCAATGGGGAGCCGGTGGATCGTTTTCGCCCCATCCCGTTCCTGAGGGCTACGCCCCCAGACCCCCGCAACGGCCCTGAACGGGCCTAGTCCTCAATCGCCGGACAGGCTGACATCCCAGCCCGTCCGGCGTTTGAGGACGAGCGCGTTCAGCGCGATAGGGGGGTCTGGGGGCGCAGCCCCCAGGGGATGGGAACGGGTAAGGGCGGCGGGGGCGAGAAAAAGCCCCTTACGCCGGCGCACGCTGCGCCAGTGCCGGTGGCGGCTCGTCGTCCATCTCGAAGGCATTCGGGAACGGCGCATGCCCCGCCAGCCGGAACCACCGCACCTTCCGATGCCGCCGCAACGCCCGCGCCGCCCGCACCGCGTCATTGTGGAACCGCCGAGCCATCGGCACCCTGCGCACCGCCTCGGTCAGCTCACGCGCCGCCGCCTCACCGCCGGGGGCCTCCCGTACCGCCTCGACCTGCAGCGCCTCCGCGAAGACGGCCCGCAACGCCTGACTCAGGTCGCTCTCGGCAACCTCACGCTGCTCCTCCTCGGCCTGCCGAGCGGCATGCGCCGCCTCGTACAGCACGATCGACGCGGCCGGATCGAGAACGCCCGACGTCGCCAACTCCTGGGCGACGGAAGCCCGGCGCAGCAGCTGCGCGTCGAGGCCCGCGCGCGTGGCGTCGATGCGGACGTGCAGCCGGTCGAGCCGCCCGGCGCTCCAGCTCAGGTAGAGGCCGATCACGACGAGCCCGACGAGGATCCAGATGAGGGTTGCGGTCACGGGCGGCAACGCTACATGGGCGCTCCGCTGGTTCCGCGGCTACTCACCTGGCCGTCCACTGGGG
Source organism: Streptomyces sp. NPDC000878 (assembly GCF_053599695.1). Taxonomy (NCBI): domain Bacteria; kingdom Bacillati; phylum Actinomycetota; class Actinomycetes; order Kitasatosporales; family Streptomycetaceae; genus Streptomyces; species Streptomyces sp. NPDC000878. The sequence continues at coordinate 94,887 of NZ_JBSFMT010000036.1, forward strand.
GCTGCCGCCCCCAGACCCCCGCTTCGGCCTGAACGGCCTCGTCCTCAAACGCCGGACGGGCTGAGTGGTGCCCGCCAGGCCGACAGGACCGGCCGACGACCACTCCCCTCGCTCAGTCCCGCCCCAGCCCCAACCGCGCCAGAAACCCCGTAGCCGTCCGCTCGTCCGCCGCCACCGCTGTCGTACCGTCCGTCACCGTCTCGTACACGGACAGAATGTCCGCGCCGACCGTCGACCAGTCGAACCGCCGTACATGGGCGCTGCCCCGCTCCCGCAGCTCGGCCCGGCGGACGGGGTCGCCCAGCAGGCGTACGGCCGCCTCGGCCAGGGCGTCCGCGTCCTCGTTCGTGAACAGTTCGCCCGCCGCGCCCTGGTCCAGGACCTGGACGAACGCGTCGAGGTCCGAGGCCAGCACCGGGGCCCCCGCCGACAGCGCCTCGACCAGGATGATCCCGAAGCTCTCGCCGCCGGTGTTGGGAGCGACGTACACGTCCACGCTGCGCAGCAGCCGTGCCTTGTCCTCGTCGCTGACCATGCCCAGGAACTCGACGCGCGGGCGCAGCTCCGGCGGCAGGCCCTCCAGCGCCTCCTCCTCGTCGCCGCGGCCCGCGACCAGCAGCCTCGTCGCAGGGCGGGCGGCGAGGATCTTCGGGAGCGCCTTCATCAGGACCGGCAGGCCCTTGCGGGGTTCGTTGATGCGGCCGATGAAGCCGATCGTGTCGCCCTGCCACTCGGACTTCGGCTTGGCCCGGGCGAAGGAGTCGACGTCGACACCGTTCGGGATGACGACCGCGTCGCCGCCCAGGTGTTCCACCAGCGTGCGCCGGGCGTACTCACTCACCGCGATCCGGGCGCTGATCTTCTCCAGGGCGGCCTGCAGCATCGAGTACGCGGCGATCATGGCCCGGGAGCGCGGGTTCGAGGTGTGGAAGGTGGCCACGATGGGGCCCTGCGCCGCCCAGCAGGCCAGCAGGCCCAGCGAGGGCGAGGCCGGCTCGTGGATGTGGAGCACGTCGAACTCGCCGTCGTGCAGCCAGCGGCGTACACGGGCGGCGCTCAGGAAGCCGAAGTTCAGGCGGGCCACCGAGCCGTTGTACGGCACCGGGACCGCGCGGCCGGCCGAGACGACGTACGGCGGGAGCGGGGTGTCGTCGTCGGCGGGGGCAAGGACGGAGACGTCGTGGCCCAGGCGGATGAAGTAGTCGGCCAGATCTCGGATGTGGAACTGGACGCCGCCCGGTACGTCCCAGGAGTACGGGCAGACGATGCCGATCTTCACGGGGTCCCCTTCTCGGGATCCTTCTCGGGAGCCTTCGCGGGGTCGAGATCCGCGAGCCACAGCCGCTGAAGCATGTGCCAGTCCTCCGGGTGGTCGGCGATTCCCGTGGCGAAGGCATCGGCCAGCGCCTGTGTCATGACAGACGTCTTCTCGGCCTTCGTACCTGTCTCGGGTACCTCGATCGGGGGATGAACACGTCCGCGCATGACCGGCGATTCGTCGTACCACAGGGTCACAGGGAGGAGGAGTGCTCCCGTCTGCTGGGCCAGCAGGGCCGGACCGGCCGGCATCCGGGCCGTGTCGCCGAAGAACTTCACCTCGACGCCCGAGGCGGACAGGTCCCGGTCGGCGACCAGGCAGACCAGGCCGCCGTCCCGCAGCCGCCGCGCCAGGGTGCCGAACGTGGTGCCGCCGCTGTGCGGCAGGACCTCCATGCCCAGGCCCTCGCGATACGCGACGAAACGGTCGTACAGCGACTCCGGATTCAGGCGCTCGGCGACCGTCGTGAAGGGTGTCTCCAGCTTGGTGGTGACCCAGGCGCCGGCCAGGTCCCAGTTGCCCAGGTGCGGAAGCGCCAGGATCACGCCCCGGTCCGAGGCGATCCCGTCGGTCAGGTGGTGGATGCCCTGTGCCTCGAAGCCCGCCTTCACCCGCTCCGGGCTCCACGCGGGGAGGCGGAAGGACTCCATCCAGTAGCGCAGGTACGAACGCATGCCCGCGCGGGACAGCTCCGCGAGGCGCTGCGGTGTCGCGTCGGGCACCACGCGCGCGTAGTTCGACTCGAGCCGTCGTACGCGCTCTCCGCGCCGCTTCCAGGCGAGGTCGGCGATGGTCCGGCCGAGCCGGACGGCGACCGGCTCCGGGAGCTTCTTGACGGCGCTCCAGCCCAACGCGTACGCGCCGTCCGCCAGCCGCCCCCGCAGGTCGCTCACGACGAGGCCTCACTGCTCTGGGCGGCGTTCTCGCTCGCGTCCGCCGCGTCCGCCTCCGCGGACTCCCGGCGAACCGTGACAACACGCTGGATCAGCGTGACCAGGCTGCCCACGGCGACGATCCACAGGGCGATCGGCAGCAGGTACTGGATGCCGGGCACCCCGAAGGCGTGCAGGCCCGCGAGACCGGCCGCGACCAGCGAGATCACCAGCCGCTCGGCACGCTCCACCAGACCGTTGACGGCGACCGGCAGGCCGATCGACTCCCCGCGCGCCTTGGTGTACGAGACCACCTGGCCGCTCGTCAGACAGAAGATCGAGACCGCGCACAGGACGTTGTCGTCACCGCCCCCCGCGTACCAGAGGGCGAATCCGCCGAAGATCGCCCCGTCGGCCACCCGGTCGAGGGTGGAGTCCAGGAAGGCCCCCCAGCGGCTGGAACGGCCCAGCTGGCGGGCCATGTTGCCGTCGACGAGGTCGGAGAACACGAACAGCGTGATGACGATCGTGCCCCAGAACAGCTCTCCCCTGGGGTAGAAGACCAGCGCGCCCGCGATCACTCCGGCGGTACCGAGGAGCGTCACCGTGTCGGGGCTGACGCCCCGGCGGATGAGAAACGCGGCGAACGGTGTGAGGACACGCGTGAAGAATGCACGCGCGTACTTGTTCAGCATGGCCTTCCCGAGGGTCGGTTTCGCCGCGCGGCCCCTACTGGCCACCGGCTGGCCCATCGTAGCCACGCGCGCGCATGTGCGACGGTCGGGCACCCGCGCACCCGTGTCACGGCCTGACGGCATCCGGGTCACGGCAGGATGTCGGCGTCCCGGATCACCCCACGCCACGGGTCCCGCCCGCGCGATCGCGTCCGCCGTATGGACGCACCGTGACGCGAGTGCAAAGCTCGAAAGCACCGCGGGCGTCATCGGAGCCGCCACCGCACGCGGATCCGGCACGTCCGCGCCCACAGTGACCTCACCGTGCACGGGAGGCAGGACCATGGGCGACAAGGCGAACGCACACCCCGGAGCCGCCGGCAGGGCTACAGCGGCCGACCACCCCGCGTCCGTACGGAATGTGGTGCTGGTCGGCCACTCCGGATCGGGCAAGACGACTCTGGTGGAGGCTCTCGCGCTGACCGCGGGGGCCGTCAACCGGGCGGGCCGGGTGGAGGACGGCGGCACCGTCTCCGACTACGACGAGATCGAGCACCGGCAGCAGCGCTCGGTGCAGCTCTCCCTGGTACCCGTCGAATGGGGCGGATACAAGATCAATATTCTGGACACCCCCGGATACGCCGACTTCGTCGGGGAACTCAGGGCCGGTCTGCGAGCGGCGGACGCGGCCCTTTTCGTCGTCTCGGCCTCGGACGGGGTCGACGGCTCGACCCGGATGGTGTGGGAGGAGTGCGCGGCCGTCGGCATGCCGCGGGCCATCGTCGTCACGCATCTGGAGTCCGCGCGCGCGGACTTCGACGACATGACGCGGATCTGCGCGGAGGCCTTCGGCGCGGACGACCCCGACGCCGTACTGCCGCTCTACCTGCCGCTGCACGGCGCACCGGGGCCGGACGGGCACGCGCCCGTGACCGGGCTGACCGGGCTGCTGTCGCAGAAGCTGTTCGACTACTCCTCCGGGGAGCGCAAGGAGTCCGAACCGGGCCCCGACCAGCTCCCGGCCATCGAGGAGGCCCGCAATCGGCTCATCGAGGGGATCATCGCCGAGAGCGAGGACGAGACCCTCATGGACCGCTATCTGGGCGGCGAGGAGATCGACCTCAAGACCCTGGTCGACGACCTGGAACGGGCCGTCGCGCGCGGGACCTTCTTCCCCGTGCTCGCCGCCGCCCCCGCCGCCGACGGCGCCCGGCAGGGCCTCGGCACGGTCGAACTGCTGGAACTGGTCACCGGGGGCTTCCCGACCCCGCTGGAACGCGAGGCACCCGGGGTCACCACCGTCGACGGCCGCCCGCGCGAGCTGAAGCTCTGCGATCCCGACGGCCCGCTGGTCGCGGAGGTCGTGAAGACGGCCAGCGACCCCTACGTGGGCCGGGTCTCCCTCGTCCGCGTCTTCTCCGGCACCCTGCGGCCCGACGCGACGGTCCACGTCTCCGGGCACGGCCTCACCGACCGCGGCCACGAGGGCCGTGCCCTCCACGAAGCCGACGAACGCATCGGCGCCCTGTCCGCGCCCTTCGGCAAGCAGCAGCGCACCCTCTCGCACTGCATCGCCGGCGACCTGGCCTGCGTGGCGAAGCTGAGCCGGGCGGAGACCGGCGACACCCTCTCCGCGAAGGACGACCCGCTCCTGATGGAACCGTGGGAGATGCCCGACCCCCTGCTGCCGCTCGCCATCCAGGCGCACAGCAAGGCCGACGAGGACAAGCTCTCCCAAGGGCTCGGCCGGCTCGTCGCCGAGGACCCCACCATGCGGCTCGAACAGAACCAGGACACCCACCAGGTGGTCCTGTGGTGCCTGGGCGAGGCCCACGCGGACGTCGCCCTGGAACGGCTGCGCAACCGCTACGGCGTCCAGGTGGACGTCGTACCGCACAAGGTCTCCCTACGGGAGACGTTCGCCGGCCGGTCGGCGGGGCGCGGACGCCATGTGAAGCAGTCCGGCGGGCACGGGCAGTTCGCGATCTGCGCGATCGAGGTGGAGCCCCTGCCGGGCGGCTCGGGCATCGAGTTCGTCGACAAGGTCGTCGGCGGCGCCGTGCCCAGGCAGTTCATCCCGTCCGTCGAGAAGGGCGTCCGCGCCCAGGCCGCCAAGGGGGTCGCCGCCGGCCATCCGCTCATCGACATTCGGATCACCCTGCTCGACGGCAAGGCCCACTCCGTGGACTCCTCCGACGCCGCCTTCCAGACCGCCGGCGCGCTCGCGCTGCGCGAGGCCGCCGCCGACGCGCAGATCCATCTCCTCGAACCCGTGGCCGAGGTGACGGTGCTCGTCGGCGACGACTACGTGGGCTCCGTGATGAGCGACCTGTCCGGACGGCGCGGCCGGGTCGTCGGCACCGAGCAGACCCCCGGCGGCCGGACCCTCGTACGCGCCGAGGTGCCCGAGATCGAGATCGGCCGGTACGCCGTCGATCTGCGCTCCCTCTCGCACGGCACCGCCCGCTTCGACCGCAAGTACGCACGGCACGAACCGATGCCGCCGCAGATCGCCGAAAGGGTCCGTGAACAGGTCCAGGACACCGCGTAGTTGGTGCCCGGCACCCGACAAGTGGCCCTCACGGAACGCTCTCCTCCACATCGGCGGACGGCTTTGGCCGTCCGCCGCCCCAATTGTCGGTGGCTGCGGATACGCTGATCACCTGATCAAGCTGTGACTCGATCAACGTGATGACCTGTTCAACAGGTGTGCGGAGCAAGGAAGTCGGGAAAGGCCGCAGAAGCGGGTACGGCGGCGAGGGGGCGGCACAGTGGCGGACGACGGTTTCGATTTCAGCCCAGGGGCACAGGTGCCCCTGTCGGGCTCCGCGGGCCAGACGGCGGCGACCTTCGCGCTGGCCTCGGCGGCCTACCGGGAGGACGACGAGGTCACGAAGATCCTCGATGCCGACAACGAGTGGCACAAGTCCACGGTCAAGGCACCCCGGGGCGCCTGGGCCAAGATCTTCCGGCCCAAACTCGGCGAGGCGTTCTCCCGGGCCGTGATCGACCGCATGCTGGGCGCCGGCCGCAAGCCGCTCATCCAGTCCTTCGGCATCGAACCGCAGGTCATCGTCGAGCACGCCCTCGCGGCCCACCGCATCCGGCGCGACCGCGACAACTGGCTCTCCGCGGTGATGGTGCTGTGCGGCGTGCTCTTCCTGCCCGGACTCCTGCTGTGGCTGGCGGTCTTCGCCGGCCGGGCGAACATCGCCAAACGCGAGGACAAGCGGGCCTCCGCCCTCGCCACCACCCTCCTCGTCGCCGTCGGCGCCTTCGCCGTGATCTTCCTGATCAAGATGCCGTTCACCGGCTTCTGGGCCTGGTACGCACGCGCGTGCGTCGTCCTCCCGGTCGTCGGCTGGCTCTGGGCCAAGCAGATCTGCGAGCGCACCGCGAAGGACCTGCGCGACCGCTGGGCCGCCCTGCTCTCCGGCGGCGGCGTCGGCGCCAAGATCCCCGAGGCGGTCCCCGGCAGCCCCGGCGAGACCGCCGCCGAACACCTCCGCAAGGAACTGGCCAGGCTCAGCGCCGAACAGCAGTCCAACTCCGTCTTCTACGCCGGCCACAAGGGCATACTCGGCATGGGCACCCGGTGGGGCACCTGGCAGCTCGCCGAGAACCTGGTCCCCCGCGACGCGGCCAAGGAGATCCACCCCTTCCGCAGCTGGGACGTCATACGCGCGATCCACGACCAGCTGCGCATGCTGGAACGCGGCCCCCTCAACACCGGCGGATTCCCGAAACCGACCCTTAAGCACTGGATCGTCTCGCCCGTCGGCGCGGGCGCGAAAGAGGTCTCCCGGCCCAGCGGCACGGACGTCGACGCCTACATGATCAAGAACCACGCGATACAGGACATCTGCAACAAGCAGCAGTTCGGCGACGGCCAGCGACACTACCTCGGGGTCCAGTGGACGCTGTGGAGCGGGCAGTTGGTCATCACGATGCTCATCACGGTGACCGTGCTGCACGAGACACTGCGCATCGAGCTGACCGGACACGCGCTCGGCCCGGTGCACTCCCTCTTCAGCAGCAAGCCCGCGGCCAAGGAGAAGGAAGTACAGAAGTCGGTACGGTTCTGGGAGACCCGGAAGGTGAAACTGCCGCTGGTCGACGCGGACGAGGTCGTACGGCTCACCGCGCGCGCACCGCTCACCTGGTACCCGCCGCTGCTGAACTGGCTGGGCGGCTCACTGGGCCTGCCGGAGCCGTTCGGCCTGCGGCACTCCTGGGCGGAGCAGCCGTGGCCGCACCGCTTCATGGCCGACGACGTGCTGCGGACGGCGACGCCGGTACTGCGGGTCGTGCACACGGCGGCGATCAGGGTTCTCGAAGAGAACGGCGTGGACACCGAGAAGTTCGGCAACCGCTCGTCGTTCCTCAGCGGGCTGGTGCAGGACCCGACGCCCCGCAAGGCCGACCTCTACGACGCGTGACGTGGGGGGGGGGGGGGGCGGGCGCCCCCCCCCCCCCCCCCAACACCCCCGCCCGCCCCCCAGGGACAGAGACACCGCCCAAACCTCAAGAACGCCCCGGGCCCCCGCGCCACACACAAGGGACACCCCCCC
>NZ_JBSFMT010000037.1:0-100781 GCF_053599695.1 Streptomyces sp. NPDC000878
GGAGTCATTTCTCACCTACAAAATCAGGTCCCCCAGGCGCCGGGTGGAGTCAGAACTGACCTACAAGTGGAGTCCACCGTCACCTACGAAGCCAGAGCAGGCTGGGAAGACCTTCAAACGGTCGCTTCTTACGCCCGCCAGTTGGAGGGCATCCTGCGCGAGGGCGACTCTGCCTTCACTGTCTCCGAAGACGGCGGCAGGCTCGAACGCCGGATGGACGAGACGCTCCACGCCACCTACAACAAGGCTGTGGCTGCTGGGGCTTCGAAGGCAGAAATGGCGGCCGATCATCTCCGTGCAGCGTTCTCCGAGGCGTACGGGATCAAGCCCGACCCGAGCGCCGCCTACTCCCGTGCTATCAAGGCCGTTGAGGCCGTCGCCAACCCGCTCTTCCTTCCCAACACGCCCGAGCCCACCCTCGGTAAGGTGCGCGCCCACTTGGACCAGGGGCGGCACAAGTACGAGATGGTCATCTCCGACAAGACGGGGGCGCCCGCAGACATTGACGCGGTCGTCGCGATGATCAGCCTGCTCTGGCACGGACAGCGGGACCGCCATGAGGGAGGACCCACCAGTGCTCCTGTGACCCAGGAGGCTGCGGAAACGGCCGTGCACACGGCCGCGATCCTGGTCCACTGGATCTCTAGCGGCAGCATCCGGAAGAAGTAGCGCGGCAAGGTGGCCGCAACGGCACCCGCTTACGAGTCGAGCGGCTGGCGCAGGTGCAAGTAGCAGCGCAGCCGTACGCCGGGCTCGCACGCGTCTCGGGTCGTGTGCTCCGCTGTCGCCGTCGCCCACCGTTCGGCGAGCAGCTGTTGGAAGGCCAGGGCGGTGGCGTCGTCGGCGGCCGCGACGTCGACGACGACCAGGCCCGACTCACTCACGTGTGCCTCGTTGATCAGGTTCATGTACGGCACTACGCCCGGGCGCCCTGGCAGAGTTCCGTCCCTGCCGTGTCATCACCCGACCGAGTGGCTGGCCGTCAGGGGCTGTCGCCGCCCCAGTCCCAGCGGGCGGGATCGCCGGGGCGTGGGTCGTACAGTGCCCGCCCGCCGGGGCCGAAGTGCCCCAGCTCGGTCTGGAGGCAAACACCGGTGTCGATCTCGTCCTGCCTCCAGCCGGTGATGTCGAGCAGCAGCCCGTCCAGCGGCCCGCCGACCAGTTCGGCGTAGGCGCGGCCGGGGCGGGGACCTGGGTGAGGGTCGTCTGCGTCGTGACCGTAGACCCGGCCTCGCAGCAGCTGCTCGTCATCGCTGTCCATGCCGTTCAGCCTTGCAGCCGCCACTGACAACGCGGGCTTGCCCAGGTGGTCCTGGGCAAGCCCGACGCTGCCGGTGGTGGCTGGAGTCAGGTCCGGAAGCGGGAGAACCAGCCGCCGGCCTTCTGGTCGGCGTGCGCCGCCTCCGTCCCCTGGCGCTCGCGTTCGTCCAAGCGTGCCTGCTGCTCCGCTTCGAGCGCCCGGTACTTGCAGCCGTCGCACAGATGCGGGTGGCTGTCCCCGTGATCCCATTCGACCGCGAGGCTGGCCTTCCACCGGTCGTCGGTGAACTTCTGCCCGCAGTCCCCGCACGCCGGGCGCTGAGCCTCGCGTTCGGCGGCTTCCTGCGCCTGGTGGCGCCGCGCGTCGTCGGCGCGGCGAGCGAGGAAGGCGTCCCGGCGGGGGTTGCCGATCGCGTCCCACAGGTTCTGGTAGCCCTCACGGCCGAAGCGCCAGAACACGGGCCCGGCCGGGCCGTGCTCGCGCAGCAGCTCCAGCGTGGTCGCCACGATCGGCATCTTCCCGTTGTAGACGCGGAAGCCGCCTTCGGCCCACTGGCCCTGCCAGTGCTCGCGGGTGAGGTCGGCGACCCGCTCCATCTGCTTCAGCGCGGACCGCTTGCCGACCTGGTGGAAGACGAGCAGGACCGGCGGGTGCGACGCGTCGCCCCACCGGGGATCGGGCGCGGACCATCGGGTGCGCCACATCGGCTTCTCCTGGCCGTCGGTGTCCTTCGCCCTGCGGTGGAAATGGCGCATGTACTTGTCGAACTTGGCCGCGATGACCGGGGCTTCCTCGGTGCAGTTGTCGGCCTCGATGAACAGCAGCGGCAGCCCGGCCTCCGGGGCGACGAGGACGATGTCGGCCCACGCCCCTCCCACACCGGGGTTCTTCCACGTGCCCGTCGACGGAAGCGCGACCTCGGTGGCGTACGAGGTGATGGTGCCGATCCCGTTGTGCGTGTCAACGGCGGCCTGGGCGGCCACGAGGGCTTCGGCCGGTTCACCGGCCACCAGGTCCAGGTCGGGCTTCGGGCGGATCATCGCGATCACCGTCTCGTTGACCGTCATCGCGTGCGAGGCACCCGAGCGGCCCGCGCTCTTGGGCATGCCGCCCATCTCCTCCGGCCCCGGTCCAACTCGAGTCCGGCGGCGGCCAGCCCGTCCTTGGTGAGCAGGCGCACCTCCTCTCCCCCTCGGGTGCGGCCACCATCGACGGACAGGCCGTGCCTGCGCAGATCGTTGAGCGCACCGCGATGAGAGGCGGTGCGCGCCTCCTTCCGCGCAGCCGCCGTCTTCTTCGTGGTGTGCCGGTACGTCAGGTGCGGTGAGGACAGCCGCTGGATCTGATCGGCCGTCGCAGCCTTGAGCACCCCGAGCGCACGCAGCACATCGGTGCGCAGTCCGGTCGACGATCCCGCCTCGTTCGTCTTGCGCTTGCCCGCCATCAGCCCCGCCCGGCCGCAGAGGGCACCAGGCGCGCCCTGAACCTGATGATCGCCTCCACCACTGACACCCCACCCCCACCTATTTCCCAGGGCTTGGTCAGTGAGAGGAGGAGAGAAGAGGGTTGTGACGACGCGTCGTCACGCCGAAAAGCAGCGGTGTGCTGCGGAAATGCGGTCAGCGTTCGTGCCGGGCACGGAAGTGGGTACGGCAGTGGGATCGCAAGCGCCGGCGGCAGGAGGCAGCGGCGGGTTGCACGGCCGACCAGTTCTCCCGGCGCTGGGCGCGCGGCTGGCCGTTCGTCGGTGCGGTCAGGGTACGGCGGGCGCCTGTGGTCGGTCATCATCCGGTCTCTCCCTTTGCGCGTTGGCCTCCTCCACCGGCCCCGTGAGGCCGGTGGCGTACCCGCGCGAGAGAGAAGCCGACCCGATGGCTCGGTGGCCGCTGCATGCCCCTCCTGCGGGCGCGTGGCGGCCATCGTGAACACCCACCCCTTGTCCTCGACCTGATGGCGGCCGATAGCGAAGTCAGTCAAGGAGAATCACCCGGGCTGGGCGGGCCGCACCGACTCGGACAAGGGGGTGTGGTCGGACTCAATCGAACCCCTTGTCGAGTCTTGGTCCACCTCATGGTCGGGGCCGACCACGCCGTCGCGGGTGAAAAGGGACACCAAGAGCTCAGAGGGGCGTCCGGCAAACCACCACCGGTCCCTTATCTTACCTAGGTAAGATAAGGGGCATGAGTGGTATCTCCCGGGTCACTGACCCGTTGCTCGACGTCCTGGAGGTGTTCCTTGGTGCTCTCCGTGACGGCCCGAGGGATCTACATGGCTGGGCCATCATGAAAGAGACCAAACGGAGCGGGCCCACCGTCTACGGAGTACTCGATCGCCTCGAAGAGGCGGGATGGGTCACATCTCGCTGGGAGGAGCAGCCCGCAGAGAACAAGCCGCGTCGGCGCTTCTACACGATCACCCCGAACGGCCGGGTCGCAGCAGCCAGCCTCCTTGCAGAACGTCGGCCCAGCGCTGTCCAATCAACTCCCCAGGCATTCGGACGTCCCGGACTGGCTGGTGGCGTCTGATGCTCACGGAAATTGTGATCGCGACCGTCGTGGCTCTGCTGACGAACGAGTTCTGCGACGTCTCACCTTGGATCGCCAAACGCCTCGTGGGCTGGGCTGCCCGTCGCTCGTACCGGGATCCTGCTCGTGCCGAGGTTCGAGCCGAGGAGTGGGCGGCGCTCATTGATGAGCGCCCGGGCAAGCTGTTCAAGCTGTTCACCGCAACCGGCTTCTTCCTCGGTGCCCTCGCAGCCTCTACCAAGCGGTCAACGACCCGCCGCGCGCTTGAGGCACTGCTTGGCGCCGGGGATATCGCCGCGGCCCTTGCGTCGCGCCTCGGACACCGGAATGTGCGACTCTACGAGGTCCTTCTCCAACTGGGCACCCGCCTCGGGTCGAAGGACGCTCGAGTCCTGCTCGCTCAGTTTCAGGAGATGGACGGCCGGCTCGAAGAAGCGATCCAGACCTACAAGGGAGCGCTTGGCCATGGCACGGCATGGGTCCGCCTGACGGGACTTCTGGAGATGCACGGAGAGATCGACGAAGCCATCAGGGTCTACACCGGGGCGCTTGAGCTCTACGAAGACCGCTGGCTCGCCGAGGAGATCCCAGTGAATGCCTTGTCGGAGCTCCTCATCCCCTATCGGTACGCACGTGCCGAACTGGTCCGGCTTCTTCAAGCCCAGGGCCGGGTAGATTCGGTCCTCGCCCTCCACCAGGACAGGTTTACTGCGCACTCCCCCGAAGAGCGGGCAAGGCTGGCGGACCTGGAACGGCTGCAGGTCACTCCGGAGTACCTGCTGCACTCTGACTGCGAACTCATGCCCGACGTCGGGCAGCCAGCGCACCGATTCCGCGACAAGGGATGGACCGCTCGCCTCCTGCTCTCAGGAATGCTGGAACTGGAGGGATGGGTGGACGAGTCCATCGCAGTCTGTAAAGCAGCCACCGGCAAGGATCACTACGCCGAGTGGCGCATAGAGGCTCTGTTGGAGCGATACGGCCCAACCATGCATACCGAGCCGCACCGGTTGGAACACATCCTGTCCGCGGTACTGCAGGCGAATCGCCACCCTGCCCTGGTCATGGCAGGCAGCGCGGAGCCGCTCCAGTAGCAAAGTGACTTCAGAAGCAGCGTCTCGCCATATACCGGCCGGGGCGCTGCTTCGCTCGCCCCGGCACACGGTGCGCGACGCGTCGTCCGCACCTATCGCTGGCGGCACCCGCAGTGCGCGGGCTGCGGTGGCTTCCGTCGGTCACTGGGGTATTGCCGCGAGCGCCAACGCCCCGGTGGCTTCGGGGGCGGGTAGGCCACCTGGCGCCGCCGGATCTCCTCAACGAGGTGCTTGAGCTGTCGCGGTCGCTCCGGTGAGAGCTCCAGCCGGGTCGGGTCCATCACGAAGCCTCCGTGCTCAAGGGGTTGGTCACCGCACCCTCGCCGCCGCCGCCCGCCGCCCGCCGGCTCCGGGGCCTGCCCGCCGGTCGCGTCCCGACGGCTGGCCCGGCGACTTCGTCCCGCGTCCCGCATCACGGATCCCACCGGCCTGCTCCTGGCGGTCACAGCCGCTGGCCCGGTCCACGGCCCTGTCCGTGCTCGGGTCCGGGCTGCTGATGCTGACTGCCCGGGTCGGTGGCCGGGGGATTCTGCGCACTCGGTGCGCTGTCGGCGGCGACCTGGTCCGCACGCTCGTTGGCGTTTTTGCGCAGCGCGGCGAGGTGCTGCCCGGCGCGACCGAGGCGGCTGATCTGGTCGGCGGTCAGCTCCAGGGCTTCCAGGTCGGTGCGCAGCGCGGCGACGTCGACGACCGGGTCGGCCTTCTTCCGTACGGGCTTCTCCTCTTGGCCGAAGAGGAGGAGCTGCTCGGGTATCGCCGCCTGCTGGTGCGCGAAGACGTCGTACGGGTCGCGGCCCGTACGGCGGGCGGTGCGCAGCCGGGCAGTGAGCACGGTGCTGGCGATGACGGCGCGGTCGTGGCGCAGCGGCACGCGCGGGATGTCCCACTCCCCCGGCTCCACGGGCAGGAGCGGCCCGGCCGGGTCGGCAGGCGGCTCGCGGTCGGCGTCGTGGTCAGGAGCCGCAGTCGGCCGTCGCCGTGCGGGTGGTGGGCCGGGTGGTGCCCACCGGGCGGTGTAGAGGCGGTAGTCCGGGCTGCGGCCGCGCTCGGTTCGGGCCTCGGTGATGTCGGTGCAGTGCGCGGCGAGCGCGGCGTCCACGATCGTCCCGTCCAGGCCGGGTTCGCGGCGCCTGCCGCGCTGGACGAGGGCGAGGTGACGGCGGGCTTCGGCGAGCAGATGGCGGCGGTGGAAGTAGCCGTCCTTGTGCATCACGAACACCGTGGCGGTGACGGCGACGGCCGCCAGGCCGACGTCGACAACGGCGGCGACCCGGGCCCGGATCGCCCGGGCTGCCGCGCGGGCGCGCTCGAGGAGGGAGTCGATGAGGTGGGCGCCGGCCTTGAGGAAGGCCCGCGCGCTGTCCCGCCAGTCCTCGCGCAGCTGCATGAGGGAGCGGGGCTTCGGCTTCGCGGGGCGGGTCTTGCGGGCGGCGATCCGGTTCAGCTTCGCCCTCGCCCGCTCGGAGACCACGGGCGCGAACTTCAGGTTGCCTTCGTCGTCGGTGGCGGTGACGTACTCGTGCTCCAGCTCAGTGAGGCAGGCGGCGATCTGCTCGCCGCGGCGGGCAGTCCAGCGGATCAGCTCGTGCGGGACACCGGCGACTTCCATGACAGGTCGGCGCCCGGCGGTGACGGTGCGCGGCTCGGAGGCCAACTCCAGCGCCTCGCACGCCTCAGCCATGACGACTTCGTTGTAGAGCGCGGACGCGGCGACGGCCGACTCCAGCAGGGCCTCGGAGTGCACCGCGCCCCAGACACCGTCCGGGCGCAGGCCCCGAAGAGACAGAAGGAGGTGATCGTGCAGCAGCGGCATTCCCGAGCGGGCCTCGTAGTGGCGGAAGCGGGCGGCGGCCAGACCGTGCACGGGACGGGTACGGCGGGGGCCGCCCGCGCCCTACCGGATGACGGCGACCTCGTCCTCGATCCAGGCGAGCACCACGGCGATGGCCCGCTCGTGCGCGGCCTCGATCGCCTTCCGCGTCTCCTCATCCCCGAGCGCCCACAGCAGTTGCAGGGTCGGCTGCGGCCGGAACACGAGATCGGCCCCGGTGACCTTCACCTTGCGTCCGAGCGCACCGGCCCGGCGCGCGGCCGCGGGCGTCTTCCCCGCTGCCAACTGCTCGGCTACGAGCCGTTCGGCATCCGGGTGCCGGCCTTCGCCATACAGGGAACGCAGCTGCGCCTCGGTCACCTCCTGCCCGAGCGCGAGACCAAGGTCGGGCAGGCCCCGCCCCATCCATCTGCCGACCGGAACTCCGGCGTCCCGCTGCGCCTTCCGAAGTGACTTGCGGCCCGGTCGACGGCCGTCGCCAACGAGGACCTGGCGCAAGTAGTAGCGGTACATCTGCCCGGCGGTAATCAGCGCTATATCCATCACGCAGACCACGCCACACGGGCCTGCCCAGCAAGAAAAGCCTGGTCAGCGTTCCCTCCCGCCAGGCGGGAGCCGCGTCCGAACTTTCTTTCCGAGTGCCCGTCAGGCGGGAAGCGTCGCTGGACCGGTCAGCGAGTGTCATCGCTCTCCGGTCCAGCCCCGACACCACCCCGAACCCACACCAGAGAACACCGACACCCCGTCAACCAGCGCACGCCCTCATACCGCTCCCCCTACCGCCTCCGTCTTGTAGATCAATGAATCTGGATAGCGGCGGCGACGATGAAGGCGTTGAGAGCGTCCTGCAACTCTTGTTCGCGTTCAGCCAGTTCGGTTCTCGTTGCTGCCCTACGGATTGGACTGATGGCGTCGGAGGCCGATGCAGCAAGCGTGACGAGCATGTCGTCTTCGGCGAGGAGCCGGACTCTGAACTGGGCGTTTTCTGTGGCAGCGCCAAGCCGGTCGCACTCGGTGAAGGCCTGTCGGGTCTCGGGGCTGTCGGCGTCTCTTCGCAGACTGAACCAAAGGGCAACTGTCCCTTGTTTGAGTGCCGTTACCGCTCCTGCGTAGGCGCTGTAGGTCGTCAGACGTTCCTGGCGCAGTTGCAGGGAGCGGGCGAAAACCTCCGCTTGCGTACTGGAACGGCGCTGGAAGGTAAAGGTGATGATGGATCCCAACAGGGTTCCAGCGACAGCGATCAAGCTGGCCAGCACAACCTCCATGTCCGAATCTCACCACTCAGACGCACACGCGCACAGCCCATTCACGGTACTTCGACCAACACCAAGACCACTTCGGCGCGGGCTCGTCTGCCTTCTGCTGCGGCACACTGGGAGCGTGGATGAGGAAGTGGCGGCGTATCTCGCGTGGGCACAGGGCTTGTCGGCCGACGAACTGGACGCTGAGATCCTGCTGAGCTTCCCCGGACTCGGCATCCAGCTCGCCGCCCGGATCCTCGCTGAGATCGGGGAGACCACACCCGCTTCAGCGACGCCCGCGGTCTGAAGGCGTACGCAGGCGCCTCACCCGTCACCAGGGCCTCCGGGAAGAAATCGTCCATCACACGGCGGTGGGTGAAGAACGACCGGCTCAACCACGCCGGCTACCTCTGGGCCTTCTCCTCCCTGCGAGCCTCCGCCGGTGCCGACGCCCATTACCGGCGACGACGCGAGCACGGAGACTGGCACGCAGCCGCCCAACGCAACCTCTTCAACCGCATGATCGGCCAGCTCTACCACTGCCTCCAGAAGCAGGAGCTCTTCGACGAGCAGTCGGCGTTCCCCGCGCCGTTGGCAGCGGAGGCAGCAGCCGCGTGACCAGTGAAGACGCCTTGCTCGCGGCTGCGACGATGCCGATCATTCGCCCATGAGACCCGAAGTGCAGACGTTCGTCGCCGACGGCCCGCTTCCCGACTGGGACGCGAGCGAAGAAGAGATCGACAGACGCATCCAGCAGCTCAACGCGATCCCGAAGCCGGTCACAGAAGAGGAAGCCCGGGCGCTTGTCTCCTGCTTCGGCCCGGACGACTGCTACGGCGTCGCCTGGACACTCCTCCACCTCATCGAGACCGGCCCAAACCCCGTGCTCGCCACCCAGCCTGCAGCCCACGCCAACGAGTGGCACCAACGGCTCTACGACCGCGCCGTGTTCGGAGGACTCATCCCGAAAACTTGACGGCATAGCAACGTGAGGTGTCTGCATCGACGTCTTATGCGCCTACCTCCGATTGCCCTCCTCTCCTGACCCCGGCGGGCTGCCCGATGGCACCTCTCCCACCCAAGAACAACATGAGGCGCACCAGGACCAGAAGCACCTGTACCGCGCCCTGCGCGAGGTTCGGCATACGATCCTGCGTCTCATCGGCGACCACTACCGACGTCCATTGGGGACTCACCGCTCCTGGGAGGGCTGTGATCTCGACTTCACCGGCATCACCATCGACTGTGACGTGAGCTTTCAAGGCGCGACGTTCTCCGGCGGCCTGGTCAACTTCGCCCAGGTCGTGTTTTCCGGCGGCTCCTCGATGTTCTCTCGCGGCACGGTGTCCTTCAACGGCGCGGTGTTCTCCGGCAGCTAGTGCCGCATCAGGCAACGTTCGCCCCGTCGTGATGCGTCGCCCGGATGCTGTGCCGGGCGGCTGGACCGTCAGAATGATCACGTGGCTGAACGCGTGCAGGTCCGTGAGATCGATGACGACGAGGGCAGGCGGTTGCTACGGATCGTCCGACGGGGCACCGGGTCGGTGGTGACCTGGCGGCGAGCCCAGATGGTGCTGCTGTCCGCCCAGCGCATGCCCGTGGCGAAGATCGCTGAGGTCACGTTCACCAGCGCGGACCGGGTCCGCGACGTGATCCACAACTTCAACGCCGACGGCTTCGACTCGCTCTACCCGAAGTACAAGGGCGGACGGCCGAGGACGTTCACGCTGCCCGAGCGCCGGGAGATCAAGAAGATCGCCAAGTCCAAGCCGGTCGAGCACGGCCTGCCGTTCTCGACCTGGAGCGTGGCCAAGCTGGCCGACTTCCTGGTCGCCGAGGGGGTGGTCGACGACATCAGCCATGAGGGCCTTCGGATCCTGCTCCGCGAGGAGGGCGTCTCGTTTCAACGCGTGAAGACCTGGAAGACCTCCCGCGACCCTGACTACGCGGCCCAGAAGGCCCGCGTCGAACACCTCTACGCGATCGCCGATGGCGAGGTCATACCCGAGGAGGGCGAGCCCGAAGTCGTTTTCTGCATGGACGAGTTCGGACCGCTCAACCTCCAGCCCCACCCCGGCCGCCAGTGGGCCGAACGCGGTGGCAAGGGCAAGGACCCTGACCGTGAGCCCCGGCCCCGGCGGCGCGCGACCTACACCCGACCGCACGGGATCCGGCACCTGTTCGCCGCCTACGACCTCGCCAAGGATCAGCTCTACGGCCACATCAAGAAGACCAAGAACCGCTCCAAGTTCCTGGAGTTCTGCCGCTACCTGCGCTCGCTGCACCCGGCTGATGTGCGCATTGCGATCGTCTGCGACAACTACTCGCCGCACCTGACGACGAAGCGGTGCCAGCGAGTCGCAACCTGGGCCGCGGCGAACAACGTGGAGATCGCCTACACCCCGACCAACAGCTCCTGGCTCAACCGGATCGAGGCCCAGTTCACCGCCCTGCGCTACTTCGCCCTCGACGGCACCGATCATCCCAGCCACAAGGCCCAGGGCAGCATGATCCGCCGCTACATCATCTGGCGGAACAAGCACGCCGCCGCCGACGAGCGCCTACGCGAAGTCGTCACCAGGGCGAACGTCGCTTGACGCAGCGCCAACTCCGCATTGTGCGCCGCCACCTGTCAGCTACTGCGTACTGCCGTCGTCGAGTCCGGCGATGACTCTGACGTCCGCTTCGGACATGTCCAGGATCCCGGCGATCAGGCGGGCCTGCAGCAAGTTCGGATTGTGTCCGCGGCGGAGCATGTGGATGGTGGACATCGACAGTCCGGCGGCCCTAGCCATGTCCCTGACCGGAATCCCGCGCTGATCCATCAACCCGGTGAGCATCCGTCCGAACGGATGGGGCTCCGACCGCCCGGCAGGGGCAACGGCCGGGCCGATGACAACGTCACCGATCTTGGCCTGGAGGCGCATGAGTTGGTCGCCCGTGAACCCGACTTTCGCGACGAACGGCAGGCTCTCGCCGTTGTCGGAGGCGACGGTTCCCGGGATCGACACCTCGGTGAACCTCACGGCGGGATCGCAGCGGTGATCCCCGGTCTCTACGGGATGTCCCGGCTGGACGCGGTCGACTCTCCAGTCGCGGTTCCACCACGGAAGGTCCTGCAGCGTCTGGTTGAAGAAGGGCGGCAGGACGGTCATGTCCACCGGGTCCGGAGGATTCTTCTGACCTCCCCATATGACACCGGGCCAGTACCTCAGTGCCGCGATCACGTCCGCCGTCAGCGCGCGGTTGGCAGTCTCCACGGCCACACTCTCCCCCAGTCGACGGAGCAGTCTCCCACGACGGGGGCAAGCGTTGCCTGATGCGGCACTAGCTGCCGTCACCGTACGGGACACGGGACAGCCCTTATCCATCTGCCTCGCTCATTTCCGGCCTTCGCCCACCAACCCGGAGAGGACCACGAATCACGAAGCCCCGGGTTCCGCAGCAGCAGATCCCGACTCCGGTCTACGCTGAGCGCGATCAGCACGATCGTGTGGGAGGAACACCCCATGGGGGACCAACCGGCCGAGGGCATACCGGTCGTACGCGTGGAGACGGTGGAACTGGACGCCCGCGGAGCGCGGCAGATCGCGAGCCGGGCTCGGCTCTCCGCTCCGCTGAGTGACCGCTCCAGCGAAGTACGGGAAGCGATCCAACAGGCGGCAGTCATTGCTCAGGACGCCCTTGCTCAGACGCCGGAACGTCACGGCTGGTCCGTCACCGGCATGCAAGTGGTCTTCGGGCTCACACTCGCGGCCGAGGCCGGGGTGATCCTCTCGAAGGCCTCTGCGGAGGCGTCTTTCGAGGTGACGCTCACCGTTGAGCGGAGTATCGGCGCACCATGAGCCAGGACTACTGGGTGCGAATCAGTGAAGGTGACCGGTGCCTAGGCGCCGGTCTTCTCATCACTCGGGCGTTCGTCCTCACAGCACTGCACTGCCTGCGCTTACGCTCCCCGGACAACTCACGGCTTGATCTCGAACTACCTGACGGACGTCGCGTTTCCGGTCTCTTGTGCGACGAGATCAAGGATGCTGACCTCGCGCTCATCGCTGTCGAGAACGCCCACTCTCACGAGCTCCCGCTCGCCGCCCCGACCGACTGGCCGCGCCCAGGCGTGAGATGGCGAGGCACTTACTGCCCTCCCGGCGAATACACGCAGCTGAGCGGAAACGTGGAGCATGAGCCGATCAACTACGGCAGCGTCGAGGGCGGAGTGTTCAAAGCTGTACAGCTGAGGGTGGAGCAGCGTCTGGGAACCTATGCGGGCTACTCCGGGAGCCCGGTGGACACCGCTGCTGTGCCACGCCATCATCCCGAACAGCGAGGCGAGCAGGCTCAACGGCGGGTAGTGGGCATCCTCATGGAAGAGGAGCGTAACCGGGAGGATCCTTCTAAAGGCACGAATGTACTCTTCGCCGCTTCTGTACTTCACGCGATGGGCAGGTTTCCCCAGCTCAACGTGGGCCATCTTCGACAACAGGTGTCTGTCCCGGAGCCTCGTCGGTCTGACGAACTGATGCCGGTCCACACGGGTGAAGACCTCGTTGCGCAGAATCTGGCAAGTACCGACGCGTTTCTCAGGCAACTGCGGGCGTGGGAGGAAGACGGCGTCCTCACCCCCGCAGAGGCCAAGAAGGAGCGTCGCCGGGCTGTACGACAACTGAGTAAACGTCTGTTTTGGAGACGGAGAACGTGATGCCCCACGCCTCTGATCCCAGGTGGCGGCAAAGGCTCGGCATCGCCGAGCGTGCCGTCCGCGACGATCGGGAAGCCCTCGTACCGCTCCAACAGGAGCTGGCTCTCCTTCCCAACGAGGTGGATTTACTCAACACGCCAGCTGCTGCTGGCCACTTCGCCTACTTCCTGGCGCTGCTGCGAGAGCTGGGAACGGGCCAGGACTACCAGAACGCAGTCGAAGTGGCCCAGCGCTGGGTCGAGACCGGGCAAGTACCCGCACGGCATCGGTGCGCGGTACACAACAGACTCGCCACCGTCTTCGACGAGGCTGGGCACGTCAGCACCGCTCGCGCGACACTCGATTCGGCGCTCCGCGCCGCACAGACACGGGCAGAAAAGGCCTACACGCTCGCCCACCACGGTGTTCTCGCGGCCCGGCACGGCGACTGGCAACAGGCCACCGCCTACGCCCGGCGGGCGCAGCGTCGGACTCGCCTCACGGACCGAGGCGTTCAGTGGCTGGAGATACGGATGCGCACGGTCGCCGTTCTCTTCTTGGCCGCCCGCCGCCACGAGGACAACAGCAACGCCAGGAGGCTGTCCCAAGCCCTGGAAACGATATGCCAGCAGCAGATCGACCGTTGGGGAAGCAACCACCCACGCGCAGTCGAAGCCCTGGTGACCATGGCCTCCGCGCGCCACGCCGTAGCCCAGATCGACGGCGATCTCGACAGCATGGACAGGCTGACCGACGTGCTCGCCGTAGCAGCACAGCGGACCTCGGTCACGCTCGGTGCCGAGCATCCTCAGACGAGATCGGTCCGCACCGTACTCAGTCAAGTCCACGACGCCACAGAGCAAGCCCGCGCCGAGCGGTCGGCAATCCAGCAGCGTTCGAAAGCCCGCAGCGAACAGATGCCAGAATTCGACGGGCTGGTCCTTGAGGTGCTGGTCCATGGGGTGGGCGGGGCAACACCCGAGAGAATGCTCGACGATCCACACCCGGTACGGATCACCGGCGACGACACGGCGGCCGTCTTCCAACGCGCCAAGGACGTCGAGGCCGAACACGACGGGCACCGCACCGGATCGGTGCCTGAGGCATACGTCTGGGGCAACCTTGCTTCCGGCAACGGCACACGCGCCCTGTGGCTGTTGCTGCTGCCGTTCATGGTGGTCAACATCGCCCACTGGATGTGCCCCACCGCGCGGGGCCGCGGACGCACGGTGCGCCTGTACGGCCTTCTGGTACGGCTCGTTGGCCTGACCCTCACGGTCTTGCTGGTCGCCGCCGCCTGCGAGGTGGCACTGGATCTGGCGGCGTGGCAGTGCGCGGGCACGCGTGCGTGCACCGATCGGCACTCCTGGCTGGGCTTCCTGTCACCCGATATGTCGGACGGCGGCTGGTGGAGCAGACCCGGCCGCCGCCTCGCCGTCGCCGCCTTGGTCCCGGCCACGCTCACCGGCCTGCTGTGGTTCCTGTCCCGCCGTACCTGGAGCGCGTACGAGTCCCAGCGGCCGCCGACCCACGGCCCTGAGCCCGCCGACGAGAACATCCGTACGGCGCTGGGGCGGCCCGGGTTCTGGTACGGGCGTCGGCTGGTCGCCCGGCTGCGCGCCGCGCACACCGCGGCTGGCCTGCTGACGGTCGCTGCTGCGGTCGGCTCAGCGGCGGCACACTTCGACCGCGAGCCAGCCGGACCCACACTGCTGGACACACTGGGGTGGCTGTTGATGGCGGCGATCGCTGCCACCGCCGCCGTGGTGGTGTGGGCAGTCTGCCGCCGAGGACGCAGCGAGAAACGTCTCGACCAGGAACTCGACGAGCATCTCGCACGACGCCTCCCGCTCGCCGCGCTCGCCCTGCTGGTCCTCTCCGCGGTGTACGCCGGGTGGGAGCGTCCGGGGTGGGAATCCGGCGGCAGGCTACCCGGTGACACGACCTTCGGTGACATCGCCTTCGTCCAGGGACTGCTGGTGATCGCTCTGGGCGTGGTCGCGTACCTGCTACATCGCGCGCATCCCGACCCGCGCGCCGCGATGCGCGGCCTGGGCGGGCCCGCCATGACGACTCTGGCCTGCGCCCTGGGCGGCGTGATGTCCGGCGGAGTGTCACAGCGGGTCGCCGACTGGCTGGACGGCACCGGAACGAGCATCCCCGGCTCGCCAGTCCTGCTGATCTGGCAAGCGTCCGTGATCCCGCCGTTGCTCGTCGTGCTGCTGGTGTTGTGCGGTTGGCTCGGATGGCGAACCTCGCTACTGGGCCGGACCCTCCGGAACGCGGTCGATGACGGCTACCCCGGAGAACCCAAAGACGCGGCGCGCACGCAGCGCATCGCCCGAACCTACGCCATGGCCACGCTCAACCGCGGCCCCCTCGTCATTGCGGTGGCCGCCTCCACGTCCTTACTCCTCGGCGTCGGGGCCCAGGTGGGCGTCCTCACCACTAACAAAACGCCCGGCGAGGCCGCACACGACACGTACGCGCTCGTCGAGGGCGTTGTCCAGACCGCGCAGGCGCTCGGATCCTGGCTGATCAGCCTCGGATTCGTACTGTTCGTCACCTGGAGCCTCCGTGCCTACAAGGACCCGGCCGCGCGGCGCACCATCGGCATCCTCTGGGACGTCGGCACCTTCTGGCCGCGCGCCGCACACCCCTTCGCACCGCCCTGCTACGCCGAGCGCGCCGTGCCCGACCTGACCTGGCGCATGGCCACCTGGACCGAGGAGACCGGCGGCCGGCTGGTCATCTCCGGGCACTCCCAGGGCAGCGTCCTCGCGGCAGCCGCCGCCTGGCAGCTCAAGCCGTCCGTGCGCAAGCGCGTCGCGCTGCTGACGTACGGCTCACCGCTGGAGCGCCTGTACGGGCGCTGGTTCCCGGCCCACTTCGGCCCCGCCGCGCTCACCTCGCTCCACCACGACGTGGCCTGCTGGCGCAACCTGTACCGGCTCACCGACCCCATCGGCGGCCCCGTACACCTGCCCGGCGACTGCGGCCCCGAGGTGGACCGCCCACCGCTCAAGGACCCGCTCGCCTACGGCCGTACCAAGACGCATCCGCTGCCCGCGCCGATCCTCGGCCACTCCGACTACCAGGCCGACCCGGCCTTCGCGGAGGAGCGCGAGGAACTGCTCGCCCAGATGCGAACAGAATTGCCGTCCGAAAGGACGGTTCCATCATTGGATGCAGCGGCCCCGTGGCAGTAACGCATCTACGGGCTGACGCGACAGCAGAGGGCCCATTTGAGGCATCGGTGGCGCGGTCTACAGCGGGAGCGTTATGCCGAGTTCCGGCATGGCGGTGGAGGGCGGGCCGCCTTCGGAGCGTTCGGTCTTGTAGCCCTTGACGCGGGGTTCGAGGGTGCGGGGGTCGACGCCTCCTGCCGCATCACCCAGGCCAGACCGGCCCAGCCACCCCGGCGTCATCCACTGCAGACCCGGTGACACCCTCACTCAGATTCACAGGCCCCTCCGGGGCCCCGTTGGCCCTGCCGCCTCCGGCAGCAGGGTTGCGAGACAGGGAGAGAGGAGAGGAAGAGAGGGGCATAGCCGACCTGTCGCCGGTCATCACTGACCGGTGGACACTCCCCCACCCGCGCGACGGCCCCCGCCGACGCGCGCGCAGCCCGCCGGTAGGCTGCGTGCCTACCTCCTACCAGTAGGTTGCCTACCTTGAGCAGGAGATCGCCGTCCTGCGACGCAAGCTCGCCGACTCTCCGCGACACACGAGGATTCTCGAAGAGCGGATCGTCGAACTGCAGACCAACCTGGCCGGCGTGTCCGCACAGAACGAGCGGCTCGCCAACACACTCCGAGAGGCCCGCGACCAGATCGTGGCCCTCAAGGAAAAAGTCGACCGGCTCGCACAGCCACTGCGTCCTGTCCATGCCCCGCGGGGCAGCCGTCGTGTACCCCAAGGACGCGGGCCAGATCCTCGCCTTCGCCGACATCTCCCCCGGCGCACGCGTCGTCGAAGCAGGGGTCGGCTCCGGCTCACTCAGCAGCTTCCTGCTCCGCGCCATCGGCGACCAGGGCATGCTGCACTCCTACGAGCGCCGCGAGGACTTCGCCGAGATCGCCCAGCAGAACGTCGAACGCTACTTCGGCGGCCCCCACCCCGCCTGGCAGCTCACCGTCGGCGACCTCCAGGACAACCTCAGCGACACCGACGTCGACCGCGTCGTCCTCGACATGCTCGCCCCCTGGGAATGCCTGGAGGCCGTCTCCAAGGCCCTCGTCCCCGGCGGCATCGTCTGCTGCTACGTCGCGACCACCACCCAGCTCGCCCGGACCGTCGAATCCATCCGCGAGATCGGCTCGCCAGCGCCCGCCTGTTCGCGCGACACCACGGCCACCGCGATCCTGCTCGACTACTCCTCACTCGACGTTCAGAGCTGCTGCCCCGACGTGAACGAGCATGCCAAGTAGCAGTGGAAGAACGGCGCGTCCGGGCCGTACGCCTCGCCCCTGTCCGAAACCCGACGCACATGGATGTAGTCCCCCGGACACTCCTTGGCCGAGTCCACCACATCCGTCAGAAGCAATAGAGGCACGGGTGTTGTGGCGCCCTTGTCCTGGAGCAACTCGTCGTCCGAACCCTTCACATGCGAGGCCGTCAATCTCCAGCTCGAACACCTCTGACGCACCTGCGTACTGCATGACCCCACGGTCCGGAGTTCCCATTCGCCGCAATGCATCGACTGGGGACCGCGGGCCGACCGGAGAACCCGGGGGCAGTGCCCATGATGATGATCTCAACGCCGCAGATTAGGCACATGGTGGAGAGGATGCAGGGCGCGGCGAGAACGCGGTTACCGGGGAAGCAGAAGCGAGGGCGGCACTCCGCTACGAAATCTGGCGCGGCAAAGGGCGGGCTGATGCGCTCGTCCATGCTGATGGCGGCGGGGACTGTGGTGTCCCGGGCGACGGGCCTGCTGAGAACAGTCCTACAGGCCGGCACGCTCGGGACGGGACTGCTCTGGCCACGACGTACAACCAGGCCAACGCGGTGCCGACGAGTCTGTACTTCCTGCTCATCGGCGGCGCTGAACTCCGTACTGGTTCCGCAGTTGGTGAGGGCCAGGATGGAGCAGCCGGATGGCGGACGTGCCTTCGAGCAGCGTCTGGTCACCCTCACGATGTCCGTGCTGGGAATCGGCACGCTGCTGGCCGTGTGGGCGGCGCCGCAGATCATCAGCCTCTATCAGAGCGACTCACCGGCCAACCACGAAGCGTTTCAGCTGACGGTGGTCTTCGCGCGGTTCCTGCTTCCGCAAATCTTCTTCCACGGACTGCTCAGCATCCTGGGCCAAGTGCTCAACGCCCGGAACAAGTTCGGCGCGATGACGTGAACCCCGGTCCTCAACAACGTCGTCCTGATCTCCATGTTCGGCGTACACCTCGGCATGATGACCGTCCCGGACTCCGTCCAGGACATCACGCAGACCCAGGTCACGCTGCTCGGCGCGGGCACCAACCTCGCCCTGGCGATCCAGGCTCTTGCCCTGATCCCCTTCTCCAGGGCCGCCGGCTTCCGCTTCCGCCCACGTTTCGACTGGCGCGGCACAGGCCTGGGCAAGAGCATCAGCGCGGCCCGCTGGACCCTGCTGTTCGTCCTTACCAACCTCGTAGCCAGCACGGTGGTGACCCGCTACGCCTCCGCCGCAGACACGACACTGCCCAAGGGCGGCGTGGGCTTTTCCGCCTACACCTACGCGCAGACCATCTGGTCGCTGTCGCAGTCGGTCATCACTGTCTCGCTGGTCACCGCCTTGTTGTCGCGGATGAGCCGGCCCGTCGCCGAACACCGCCTGGACGGCATGCGCGGCGATCTCTCCCGGGCCCTGCGGATCAGCGGCGTCGTCATCTTTCCCGCCGCCTTCTTCTTCGTGGCCCTCGGCCCGGAAATGGCGCAGGTGATCTTCGCTCACGGGGCAGCCGATTCAGCGTCCATCGTGCCGCTGGGCCAGATACTCCAGGCTTTCGGACTCGGCCTGATCCCCTTCTCTGCGCAGTACATGCTGCTGCGTGGCTTCTACGCCTTCGAGGACACTCGGACCCCGTTCTGGATGGCCGTGTGGATCAGCACGGCAAACATTGCCCTGGCCACCGCCTGCCATCTGCTGAGAACCCATCTTCAAACCGGTGAGAGGCCTGATACTGGCGACCTCGCGTATTCAACTGTCGCCAATACGCCCACTAGGTAAGGGCGAACATCACTTTCTGTAGCTAGTGCCGCATCAAGCAACGTTCGCCCTGTAGTGCCGCGCTATTTGAAGGACGTGGCCGCAAGAGGGGAGAAAGCCACCCCAACTCCGGAGGCTGGACGCGCCATTGCTACCGAAACGGTCATGAGGTCAGCGGTTGCCGTCTGTGGAGCCAGCGGAGCTGGGTTCGAGGACTGTGGGACTGGCGGTGGTGTGCGTGGTGAGGTTTTCGCCGTCCTGGGTCGCTTAGCGGGCTCCCGCAGGGGCACGGAGCTGTTCGGCCAGCCGCTCGAGTTCGGCCGCCGTGGCAGAGGGGTCATTGAGCCCGCTGTGCACGGCCGTCGGGCTCTTCGGGCGAGGAGCGAGACGTCGTGGCCCGACCCGGCGCAGGATGTCGTGCGAGACGGCGGTCAGGTGGGCCATGTCCTGCTCGGAGCAGGATCCGTTGGGGCGGGCCTTTCAGGCTGCGTGGGGGCGCAGGCGTGCGGCACTGCGTCCCAGTCGGATAGCTCCGGCCAGCGGGATCACCATGGCGATCAGGAATATGCCGATGAGTTCCTCGGCACCGAGGCCGCCGGCGAGAACGAACAGTGCGGCAGCCGCGGGGATCACCAGTAGGGGTGAGAAGGCGCAGAGGATGCCCAGGCGCTTGTCCCGCCTGGTCCATGCTGGAGAGCGCCAGATCCGCACGGCGGCAAGGACGGCCACTACGAGGCCGATGCCGAGGACCTCGAAGAACGGGGCAGCCAAAACCATCATGCCCAGGGTCAGAGTGGTGCGCGCGCTGCTTTGCGGCTGCAGCGGGGTGACGCCGGGTTCTTCGGCGATCGCGGCGGCGGCAATCTCCCGGGGGGTGCCGAGCTGGTCCAGAGCCTGCTGGACCGCCGCGTCATCGGCACCCTGTGGCAGCACAGACTCGATGTGCTCGCGCAGGTCCGCCAACAGGTCACGGCGCCGGTCGTCGGACAGCACTGCTGCCTGCCTGTCGACCGAGGCCAGGTAAGCGCGAACCAGCGGGTGGGTCAGGGCGTCGCTCATGATTCAGCTCCAGAAACGAGAAAACGGTCAACAGCATCACGGAAACCGGGCCAGTGCCCGGAGAACTCCGCCAGGGCTTGTCGACCCTGGTCGGTCAGTTCGTAGTACCTGCGAGACGGCCCGCTGGCCGACTCCACCAGGTACGTGTCCGCCAGGCCACTTCTGCGCAGACGAGACAGCAGCGGATACAACGTCCCCTGGCTGGTCGCCATGACCGGCGTATCCGCAAGAGCCTCCAGCAGCTCCACCCCATAGCGGGGCCTGTCACACAGCAACGCCAGGACGCAGTACTCCAGCACGCCCTTGCGCAGCTGGCTCACACCGCGGGCCTCCACGTGATTGCTTGCTTTGCCAGCTACCATGCAATGCATACTACGCGACGTGTCAACCCCGGAACTGGCAACCTCGCATAATCGGCTGTCGGGTATTCCTCGATGAGTGAGGGTCCGTGGTCACCGTGTGTGGTCGCCGGGCGCGTAATGCTGCCAGGTTCCTCCGGCCTCGGCGGCAAGCTGGGCGGTGGTGTCGTCGTGGTAGCCGAGCATGCGGGCGATCACAGGGGCGGGGGCCTGGAGGACCAGGTGGCGGATTGCCGCCGTGCGTCCCCGTTGGGTGGGGAAGCCCAGGCGGCGGAGCCGGAGTTCGAGGGTTTTCGAGGTCATGGGCTGCCCGGCCCGGCGGCCGGGGAACAGCCAGCGGGCTGCGGGGTTGGTGGCGGTCATGGTGTTCGGCCGTTCGTTGAGGTAGGTCAGCATCAGTCCGGCGAAGGGCTCGGGAACGGGGGACGGCGGGTCTCCGAGGCGGACGAGGACCTCGCCGTCTTCGTGAAGGATGTCGTTGGTGGTGAGCCGGACGATGCGGGTGAGGGGTTGTGCGTAGAGGAGGACGAGCACGGCGGCGACCCGGTCCCGGCTCGGGACGTCCTCACGGTTCACGGTCTGTCGCAGCAGCGCGAGGCGCTGGTGCTGGGCGATCGGGGCGGGGTTGCTCGTGGAGCGGTGCGGGACGACGAGGGCGGGTGCGTGCTTGGCGCGCATCGCCCATCGCAGGAAGGCGTGGGTGAGGCGCCGGGCGGTGTAGCCGCCTGCGTACCAGGTGTCGACGTCGGCCTGGGTGCAGGCGGCAAGGCCGCGTCCGCGTTGGGCGAGGTGGTTGAGGAAGGAGGTCGCGAGGCGGATCTCGTCGCGGGCCTGCCGGATCTGGTCGCTGGTCAGCGGGCCGCGGCCAGCCAGAGTGCGCAGGCGGCGCTGGATGTGCCAGGCGGCGAACAGCCCCAGCAACCGCCGGTGGTCGGTGTCGCCGACGGCGGGAAGTTTCTCCGCGAGCCATCGCTGGAAGAGCAGCAGTTGCCGGTCGGCCGGGGGCAGGACGCCGGTCTGCATGAGCAGGTCGCGCAGGTAGGCGACCGAGCGCCAGGGGGTGAGCCGGCTCAGTCCGTCGTGGGTGAGCGGGACTTCGCCGTGGGCCAGGGCCCGCAGGTTGCGCTGGACGTGTGGGGGTGGCCGGTCCAGGTCATCCCGCCCCACGGGCGTTGCATCTGCCGCAGGGCGTCGAACAGGGGGAGGAGTTCGGCCCGGACGGATCCGGTGCCGTCGTCGAGGAGCCCGCGCAGGCGCTCGGTCAGGACGCACCGGCCGCAGATGCCGCGCCGGTAGCGCCTGGCCTCCTTGCCGCATTGCTCGCAGAAGAAGTCTCCGAGTCCGCCGGAGCAGTCGGTGCAGAGCTTGCCGCCGTCCGGTGCGAGGCCGGGGGTGAGCCGCTCGACACCGCAGTCAACGCAGGTCCCGTAGATCTCCAGGGCCCTGGTCATGCAGCATTGGCAGATGTAGCCCTCGGGCCAGTGGTTCGCTCCCGGCCGCAGTGCCCGGCCGCAGCGGGTGCAGAGCAGGTCCTCGGCGCGGATGCGGGTGCGACTCATCCTTCGGGCCGGATGCGGGCGCGCTTGGGGCGGATCGCCGACAGGTCGACGACCGCGTCGCTGGTGGCGACCTTGCGGATGGTGGCGTTCTCGGCCTTGGTGGCGATCAGGTCGGCAGGGGTGCACTCGAAGATGTCGCAGAGCGCGGCCAGCACCGGCAGTGAGAGCCGTTCAGGGGTGCCGGTGACCAGGCGGTGGACCTGGGAGAGCGACAACGCGATGCCGCGTTCGGCGAGTGGTGGGGCGAGCTCGCTGGTGGTGAACATCCCGGCAGCGGCCATGAGCTCGCGCAGGCGCCATTGGTAGCTGACCTGGCGTTTCATCAGGCCCTCCTGGCGGGTTTGAGTGCGGCCTCGACCGTGGCGTCCAAGGCCCGCCGCAGGGTGCGGGTACGGAAGTCGGAAGAGACACAGGTGTAGATCGAGGTCGTGCTGGCATGATCGTGGCCGGCCTGGGACTGCACGAAGAACGCGTCCCAGCCGTCTTCGATCAGGTGGGTGACGTAGGACCTTCGCAGCGAGTGGAAGTCCAGGACCGGGTCCAGGCCGAGGTCGTCACGGTAGGCGGCGAAGCGGGAGTCCAGTCGCTGGAGACCGACCCGCCGTCCGCGCTCGGACGGCCACAGAGCGGGCCCGTCCGCGTGGCGCATGGCGGGCCGGACCTCGCTCGTCCATTGGTCGAGGATCTCGGCCGACCACTCAAATACCGTCAGCACGCTGCGGCGTTTGGGCGGCGAGCCCTTCTTCGCCTTGCCGTGGCGGACGTAGAGGACGCCGTACTCACCGAACTCCGGGCCTTCGGGGTTGCGGCTGAAGTCGGCGGTGTCCAGCATCCTCGTCTCGTTGCGTCGCAGCCCGTAGGCGTACGCGGTCTTGAGCAGCATCGCGTCGCGGAAGGCCGGCAGCCAGCCCTTGCGGCCGTGTCCGCGGACCCGGCTCACCTGATCGTCGGCGTGGTCGAAGAACGCCTGCAACTCGTCCCGGGTGAAAGCCCGTTTAGGGGACTCGGCCTCGCACTCCTGCATGTGCACAGCGGTATTCCACTCATGACACACCTGGATCGGATGGGTACCGAACCGCCGCTCGCACTCGGCCGCCCACTCGTAGGCCGGGTCGGTGGTGTAGTCACAGAACAGCCGCACGGCCTCCTGGTAGCCGCGCAGCGTCGAGCGTACGCAGCCACGGACCGCCCGCAGGTCGCCGAACCACTCGTCCGCCAGCGGCGAAGACCAGTTCCAGGGGAAGGCGTCGGCGTGCGCGGCGAACGCCCGCACCTTCCGCTCACGGCTGTTGATCGTCGACAGCGCGAGGTTCCGGGCCAGCTGCTGGTTGCGCCAGCCGTTCAGCATCGCCTCGAAGACCTGCTCGTCCGGCCGCAGCAGCGGCACCCCGTCGGCCAGGTGCAGCCGCGCGGCCCCCGGCGCGGTCCTGTCATTGCCCATCATTTCGTCACGCTCCGTAGATCGCATCCGCCGCGAGAATCTCGCATCAGATGCGAAGCCTGGGATGGAACGGCAGGTCAGCCATCCGATCGAGTGAAGCGGAACGACACGGGCCCGGCCCGTCAGCTACCGTCCCAACAGGCACGCCGGAGCCGCCTACCTGCTGATCAGCAGCTTCCCGAGGCCCGAATGGCCAACACGGCGCAGAGTGAAACCAGTTCGCATCGGATGCGATACGCGCCGGTTCCGAGATACGGGTCAAAGGGGCAACGGCATGGATAGCTGCCGTGGGGACGAGTTTATGACGGTTCCTGTGAGCCCTCGCCGTATTTCAGGGGGAAACCCGTGCTGCTCTGCCAACGGCAGAACAGCGGCCGGACCGGGCTCGACGATCACTACAGTCCAGTCTCATGACGACGATTACGACGCGTACAGTCGAGTACCCGGCCGACGATCTGACGATGATCGGGCACCTCGCGCTCCCGGCCGGTGTCGACCGCCGGCCTGCAGTGCTGCTCGGACCAGAGGGCACGGGGCTCAGCGACGTCGAGCGCCGCCGGGCCGATGCTCTCGCCGAGCTGGGATACATAGCGCTGGCCTTCGACCTCCACGGCGGGCGCTATTTGAGCGACCCCGAGGAGATGCTGGCCCGTTGCATGCCACTGCTCGCTGATCCCGACCGGATGCGGAGCATCGGCCATGCGGCGCTCGACGTGTTGCGCACCGAACCGCGGACCGACCCCGACCGGATCGCCGCCGTCGGCTACGGCACCGGGGGCGCTGTTGGGCTGGAACTCGGGCGCGACGGCGTCAACCTGCGCGCGATCGGGACAGTCAACGCGCTGACCACGGGCCGACCGGGCGAGGCAGCGCGCATTCGCTGCCCGGTGTGGG
Organism: Streptomyces sp. NPDC000878; assembly: GCF_053599695.1. Lineage (NCBI taxonomy): Bacteria > Bacillati > Actinomycetota > Actinomycetes > Kitasatosporales > Streptomycetaceae > Streptomyces > Streptomyces sp. NPDC000878. The sequence continues at coordinate 24,130 of NZ_JBSFMT010000037.1, forward strand.
CCGGGGTCGGGTCGGAAGACCCGATCATGCCGCCCGCGCAACGGAACGCGTTCACCGCTGAGATGCAGGCCGCGGGCGTCGACTGGCGCCTCGCGGTCTACGGCGGCGCCTTGCACGCCTTCCACCACCCGCCGGTCGACCACCCCACGGTCCCCGGCGTCGGCTACCACCCACGGCACGCGCAGCGAGCCTGGCGCGACGTCGTCGACCTGCTCGCCGAGTGCCTGCCCGTGACGGAGGATCTGGGGGCATGACCCAGGCAAACATGCTGGCCCCAGGCTTGGTCGGCGTCATGCACTGACCCGGCCGAGCGCGAGGCGGTCCTGAACGACGCGATGGACGGCATCGTCGCGTCCATCGCGATGCCACTCCCGTCGGACCTGTGACGCCTCAAGCAGCGTGGACGGGTTCGGCAGATCGGGGCAGGGATGCGTTGGGCTGGACGGCGGGCCGGGTGAGTCTGCGGGTCATGAGCGTGATCGAGGCGAGGGTGAGCATAGTCTCGGAGTGCTCAGGGCGGGTCTCGTAGTCGCGCACGTTCCGACGCGCATGCGATAACCAAGCCAGTGACCTCTCCACCACCCAACACCTCGGCAGGATCACGAAGCCCTTGGCGCCCTTGGGCCTGCTCACAGTCTTGATCGTGAGGTGGAGGAAGGACTTGGCCCAGGCCACGAGGGTGCCCGCGTAGGCCAAGTCTGCCCAGACGATGGTGATTTCAGGGTGCATCAGCCGGAGCCGGAAGAGGGCTTCACGGGCGGCGACGCTGTCGTGAATGTCGGCCGGAGTGACCATCACAAACAGCGGGAGCCCTTTGAGGTCCACGATTATGTGCCTCTTCCGGCCCGGCGTCTTTTTCCGGCGTCGTATCCGGACGTGGAGCGCGGGACGGTGGCCGCGACCTTGACGGACTGGGAGTCGACCACCGCCGCCACCGGGTTCGGTGACGTGCCCATCGTGCGACGGATCCGGCGTCGCAGCTGGTCACGTATGAGGTTGAAGACACCCGCGGCAGACGAGCGGACGAAGAAGCCGAACACCGTCTTGAAGGGCGGGTAATCCTGCGGCAGCGCGGCCCATTTGCAGCCGGTGTCGACAGATAGCGCAGGGCGTCGACGATCTCCCGACGTGGGTGGGCCTCCGGCCTGCCGCCGCTGGAGGTCTGGCAGGCCGGCACCGGCAACAACGGCTCGACCAGGGCCCATTCGAGGTCCGTCGTGTCCGAGGGATACCGTCGCCGGCGCATGACGTTCGCCTCCCGCTTTCCTTAGACCGTGTCCTACACGGTCTAAAGGGCAGTACCCCTCACACAGTAGGACGCCCGCACTCACCGGCGGGCGGTGCGCGCTTCCTGCCGTACGGAGCCGGGACAGGCGGTGGTGGGCGCCCTACGGGCGGCAGCAACGGGTTGTCGTTGCGTGCCACGCCCTCATCCACGGGGATACGAAGGTGACGGCGAAGCGACTCCACCAGCCTGAAGACCCTATTGGTGAACCAGAATCGGCGGCACCCCGGCCCGAGCACCGTACGTGACTCATGCCTCCGGAGGGCGGTACTCCCTCCCCAGTTCCGTCCAGGTCACCAGCTCCAACATCGACTCCTGGTCGGTGATCAGCGGCCTCAGGCGGTCGAACACATCCGGGGCCACCCGACCGCACATGGAGCGCCGGCAGGAGAGCATGACGATCAGCGCGCCCAAAGGAATCTCGACACCCGTTACGGCTCGGTAGAAGAGGGCTCGCGCATCCGCCGACGCTGCTGCATCGCGTTTCGCTTCGGTCCAACCGTGCTGACAGACGATCTCCTCCGTGGACTCCCGCCCACGACCAGCACGAGTACCCCGAGGACCGATCACACCAGCCCTTTGACCTGGGACTTCAAGTTGACGGCAACTCAAGGGCCAGTCAGCCCCGCTCGGCCATACAGTTCAGCTTCGATCGCAGCCCTTCGATCTTGGACATGTCGGGTGCTCAGCCCGCCCACAGCGGCCACCTGCCCGGCACGCATCGCATGGCTGGTGTTGGCGAGCACCTCCATCAGGTCCTGGTAGGAGCTCGGCAGCACCGACGCGGTCAGGCCTGGCCTCCACGACGGCACCGTCAGTACCCCGATCGGCGAGCCCTGGCCGACCTGGACGTCCCGGCTGGTGGCTCGGTCGGCTGAACCGGCTTCTGCGTTCCAGCCTCGCCGAGGATCTCGGTGGCCGTCTCCCGGGTGATCTCCAGCCGGGAGAGCATCAACTCCTCGCGCTCCAACGGCTCGCACAACTCCGTGATCTGCTGCCGCAGTTCCTCGAACAACGAGCCATTGCCGCCCCAGAGGTCGTGACGACACCGTAGGAGACACCGCCAGAACCGCGGCCACGAGTTCAGGCTCCCAACTCAGCCAGTCCTCAAGGGAGAACAGCACCCAAAGGAGGTGGTGGCGAGGGCAATGTCCGTACCCGAGCCTGACGCTGAAGTGCGGGCTTCCTCCGTCCTCCTCAGCGGACGGCACATCTTCTCCGAAACCCCCGATTCCGGCCTGCCTGGACCGGTACGGTCTCCATTCAACTGATGGTATGAAACGGGCGAGGAAGGACAGGCGCATGCTTCCCGAGGTCTTGGTGGCTTTAGCCGCGTCCGGCGGTACCGCAGTGGTGCAGGCCGCCGGGACGGAGGCGTGGGGCCAGTTGAGCGGGCGGGTGGCTCAGTGGCTCGGGCGAGGACACGCCAGGGCGGAGGAGGCCGAGCTGGAGCGGCTGAACGGGACTGCGGGCGAACTGCGTACGGCGAACGGGTCGGCGCAGGTGAAAGCCGCCCAGGAGTCCTTGTGGCGGGATCGTATCGCCGAGGCGTTCGAAGGTCTGCAGAGCGATGAACAGGAGCGGGCGGCAGCGGAGTTGCAGCATCTGCTCGCCCCGTACACGGTCCCCCACGCACAGACGCACGGCGCGGGAGTCGTCGTGAATCAGGACGTCACCATACGGGCCGACAACCAGTCGATCGCGGCGAACACGCTGTTCGGGGGCGCGCACATCGGCCTCCCTACGACGCCGGATCCCTCCCGTGGCTGACGGGACCGGCGCCCACCGGTCCTGACCCCGCGCGGTCCGGGCCCTTCGCGGACCTCGGGGACCAAGCGGGGGGCGTGCGCGCGCAGGCCGGTGCCGGGGGCATCGCGATCGGCACGTATCACGCCATGCCTTACGGCGGTGTGCCGGCCTTTCCCCAGCAGCGGACGGAGCGTCCGTACCAGATCGGGGCCATTCCTCGGAAGGCGAACTGCTATCAACGCCGGACCGCCATTGAGGCGTTGAACCAGGAGTCGGCCACCGGTCATGCCGCGGGCACACATGTGCTGACCGGGACGGCCGGGGTCGGCAAAACCCAACTCGCCGCCTTGTACGTGCGCGACGCGTGGCAGTCGGGTCATCTGGACCTGCTGCTGTGGATCAACGCCAACACCCGGGCCGGTGTCGTCACCGTGTACGCACAGGCCGCCTCGGAGCTGCTCGGCACGGATTCCGGCAGCCCGGAGCAGGCCGCCGTCATCTTCCTGGCCTGGCTGGAGCACAAGGCGCGGGCGCAGCCATGCCGTTGGCTCATCGTGCTGGACGACGTCTCCGACCCGGGCGATCTGCGGCACCTGTGGCCCCCGGACAGTCCGTACGGCCGTACGGTGATCACCACCCGGCGCCGGGACGCGGCGCTGAGCGGCGGCGGCGGCGGCCGACGTCTGGTGCCCGTCGGCCTGTTCGAACCCGAGGAGGCCGTCGCCTATCTGTCCAGCAGCCTGTCCGACCACGGCAGCACCGAGTCCAAGGACACGCTCGCGGACCTTGCGAAGGATCTCGGATACCTCCCCCTGGCCCTCTCCCAAGGCGTGGCATTCATGCTGGACGCCGGACTGGACGCGACGGCCTATCGCGAACTCCTCGCCGACGGAGCCCGCAACCTCGCTGAACTCCTGCCCGAGCAGCGGACCCTGCCCGACGACCAGGACGCCCCCATGGCCGCCGCCTGGGCCCTGTCGATCGACCACGCCAACGGTCTCCGCCCCGCGGGGCTGGCCCGGCCCATGCTCCAACTGGCCGCCATGCTTGACGCAAACGGCATCCCCACCGAGGTCCTGACCGACGGCCCAGCCCTCGACCACCTGTCAACCTCGGTACGGGGGCGGCACCGGCGGGGGCAGCAAGGGGAGTACACGGACGAGCAGGCGGTCGGCGCCCTGCGCGCCCTCCATCGTCTGAACCTGATCGACCACACGCCGGGCGCTTCCCCTCAAGGCGTGCGCGTCCACCAGCTCATACAGCGCACGGTCCGTGACGCGCTGGCCCCGGCCGAGTACGAGCGGCTGGTCCGGGCCGCCGCCAACGCTCTGACCGCCATATGGCCGGACATCGAGCGCGACACCGGTTTCGCCCAGGCCCTGCGGGCCAACACCACCGCGCTGATACGGCACGGGCAGGACGCCCTGCACCGGCCGCACCCGCATCCCGTGCTGCACCGCATCGGCCGGAGTCTCGGCAAGACGGGCCAAGTCAGCGCGGCCCGCGACTACTTCGAGGACTTCGCCCGCACGCTGCGGCGGTACTGCGGCCCAGACCACCTCGACACGCTGCTTGCGCGGGGCGGTCATGCCCGCTGGCGGGGCGAGGCGGGCGACGCCTCCGGCGCCGCGGACGAGACCGCCGACCTGCTCGGGGACGTCCTGCGGGTCCTCGGCCCTGATCACTCCCACACCCTCACCACACTCACCACACTCAGCAACCTCGCCCGGTGGCGGGGCGAGGCAGGTGATCCCGAAGGGGCCGCCGCGGCGACGGCCGACCTGCTCCGGGACCGGACGCGGATCCTGGGCCCGAACCATGAGCTGACCCTCTCCACACGCAGCAACCTCCAGTACTGGCGCGGCCGGACGGGCGACCCGGCCGACGCTGCCGTGGCGACCGGTGAACTGCTGGAGGACATGCTGCGGATCCTGGGCCCAGACCATCCCTACACGCTCACCGCGCGCAGCCACCTCGCTCACGTACGCGGCCGTGCAGGCGACCACAAGGCCGCCGCGTCGGCGACCGCAGAACTCCTTGAGGATCAGGAAAAGATCCTGGGCCCCGACCACCCGGACACCCTCACCACCCGCCACGAACTCGCTCGCTGGCAAGGAGAGGCCGGGGACGCCTTGGGCGCCGCCAACTCCCTGACCACGCTGCTGAAGGACCGCTCCCGCGTCCTCGGCCCCGACCACCCGCGCACCCTCGCCACACGCAGCAACCTCGCCTGCTGGCGGAGCGAGGCCGGAGACCGCGCGGGCGCGGTCTCCCTCACCGAGGAACTCCTGCACGACATGTTGCGGGTCCTGGGCCCCCACCACCCCTACACCCGCATCGCCCAGGCCAACCTGGCCCGCTGGCGCGAACAGCCGGAGGACGACGGAACGCCCATCCCCTACTGACCCGACGTTCACTCAGGATGGTCGAGTAGGCATTGTCAGGTGGGCGCGGCCCCATCCAGGGGGAAGCCTGTTGATCAGACTCCGAGTTGGTAGTGGTGCTGGTCGGGGTAGGTGCGCTGGTGCTCGCCGGTGTGGTGGTAGGTGAGGTCGCCGTCGAAGAAACGGCGCCGGGCGCCGGCGGACATGGTTCACGTGCTGTGGTTCACCTGCCGCGTGAGTGCGGCCGGGTCGAGCCGCGGAGATCCAGCTCATCCGGCCCCGTTCGTCGGTCAGGGCGAGGACGTGCAGGCCGTGGCGGTGGTGTTTGCCGGAGTAGTTCGGCCGGTTCGCCGTCCCGGTGCGGCGCTGGGTAGGGATCAGGGTGCCGTCGATCCGGATGGTGGCGGAGACGTCGTTGCCGCCGGCCACGTCGGCCAGGCGCTGATCGTGCCGCAGCACGGCCAGAACGATGGTCGTGCTCCTCCCCGCCGGCAGTGCCCGCCACCTGGACCGTATCGACTTCAGGCGGCCTCGCAGCAGATCGGCGAGGTAGTTCACAGTGCGCGTGGACAGCGGCAGGCGGCACTGGTGGACCAGGGACACGGTGTCCCCGGCATACTTATTGGTTTTCGTCACACAATTCCAACAACCGCCGGGGGCACCTTGGTTACGCCCTGCCGTGCGGGCCGGTCACGGGCGGACGGTGAACTTCCCGTCGGGCCGTTTGTGCAGCCAGCCGCGGTCGGCCAGCTTCCCGCGCAGCGGCTCCAGCTTGCCCCGCACCCCGGTGTCCACGCCCAGCGCCTCGCCGATCTGCCGGGTCCAGCACGAGCACCCCGAACGACCCTCACGCCACCACCCTGATCAGCTACTTCAAGATGGCGCAGCTTCAATGAAGCTCGACGGCCACAGGACGGTCATGTGGCGTACAGCCGAGAACGTGCGTCTTCAAGCGCGTTCCGGGCGGGATGTGACGGCCACGTGGATGGACATCGCGCTGCCCGGGACGGAGTTGCCGCACGGTGTGGTCCTGAACGGCGTTATGTGACCTGTGGGGGTGTCTCGGCCCCCAGCTGTCTCAGCCGGCGCAGCTCCCATAGACGAAGCGGGACGGGCGTCGCGGCCACGTGCCGCAGCCGCCGCTCAAAGGTGGCCGTCGAGGAACTTCCGTACCTCGGTGATGGTCATAGGCCCCGTGCCGTGCGCCACCGCCTCTCCCTCCTTCAGCAGGACGTAGGACGGGGCTCCGGTGATCCCGTATCGCTCGGTCGCGGCCGGACAACGCGTGATGTCGGCGCGGACGGCCGTCAGGCGGCCCGTGTAGTCGTCGGCGATGCCACCCACGACGAGGTCCATCACCCGGCAGGGCTCGATTGCCTTGGGCCATGTCCCGGTGAAGTACGCGAGGACCGGAACTGCGCTCATCCCGAGGATGAAATCGAACTCCGCGTCCTCACGGGGTCGGTGAACCCGCTGCGCCATGGAAACTCCTGACCTCACGTTCCGTCATTCCATCCCCATCATCTCTCGCGCGGTGTGCCTGGCCGGCCCGGTCGGTCGTCCGGTTGGCCTGTCGGAAGGGAGGCACGGGGTCGTCGCGGAACCACGGTGGTCCCCGGCGCGAGCGGCCCGGCCCCCGGCCCCTGGTGACCCCCGCCGGTCACCCAGCTGCAGCCCGCCGCGCGCCCGTGGGTCAGCTCGTGCCGGGACAGTACCCTGCACGACGAGAGGAAAGCTGTTTTCAGCGCATAGCGGCCCAATCGCCGACCAGGTGCCCGATGAGCGCGTCGACGGGCGGCCCGGTGCGCATCGTCCACCGGATCCGATTCCTGGACCGCTCGCGGACGCGGTCGTGGACGGTCGAAGTACGCGTCAGCTGACCCGAAGACCGACCGCCAGTGTCAGTTCTAGGACCCGGTGTGGCGATGCGAGATCCGGAAACAGCTGCCGCAGCTGCGACATCCGGTACCGGACCGTCTGGGGATGGACGAACAACGCCGCCGCCACCTCGTCCCGTCTGCCCTGGTGCAGCAGCCACGCCCGCAACGTCTCCTCCAGCCGCCGTGCGGTCGCGACAGGCAAGGTTCGCAACGGTGCGAGGGCTCGGGCCCTCAGGTCTGCGAACGCGTCCATGTCGGCGCTCAGCACCAGCTCGGGCAGGTGGTTCTCGGTGTCGCGGATATCGGAGGAGAGGGAGCGGGCGCGTAGGGCTCGTGCGTAAGAGGCGGACGCACGAACCCATGGCCGGGCCGGGCCGACCACGGCGGTGCGGTCGGTCAGCTGCCGCAGGAGATGTGATCGGTCGGCATCGGGGACGAGCAGCACACCGGTGGCGTCCGGCAGATCGTCGAGGACGAGGGTGCCCGGGTCGAGCGCGCGGTAGGCAGGCCGGGCCTGGGCGGCGGGCAGCAGGACCGCGGTCAGCGACCCCGGAGGCTGCCAGCCGGCCCGTTGAGCAGAGGCCAGCAGCGCGTCCGGGCTCGCGTCGGCGAGGAGGTCGCGGGCCAGGTGTTCCAGGTGGCGCTCGTGGGCCCTGCCCCGGGCGGCCAGTTCGTCGGCGTGGCCCGCGGCGCTCGCGGCGGAGAGCTCGTCGATGTAGGCGAAGGTCAGCTCGGCGAACTTGGCGACCTCGGCGGCGGGCAGACCTGCGGGTACGGCACCCGCTGCCAGGCATCGCCAGGCCACGCGGGCGCCGACGCGGTAGGCGCTGAGCAGGGCGTCCATCGAACGGCCGTCGCGCACCTCGCCGCGGCCCAGCTCGTAGGCTGCGTCACCGGCGTCGCCGCCTGTGGCGTTCCCGCTCGCGAGGTCCAGGTAGTGCCCCAGGGCGGTGCGGACGGCTCGGCGGATGGTGCCGCCCATGGGGCCCGAAAGGGCGTTGGCGTAGGGAGGGACCTCGTCGATGATCGCCTGGACGACCTCGTCGGCGGTGGTCCTCAGCGCGGCCCGAAGTGCGGTGACCGTCGTCTCATCCAGGGCCAGTTCGCTGACCCTCCGGATTGCATGGCTCATGTTTTTGTTCCCTGCGAACAATTCATCCGACCAGATTTACGTCCTACGGTCAGGACTTTACGCCTTGAGGCGCAGCAAGCTGGAGTCATGACGAGTACAGCCCTCCGCAGCAGGGCGTGGAAACTGCTGGAGATGGTCACGACGCCGCTGCTGCCGTCGGACTACCTCGACCTGGTCAGCCCGCTGCGTGCGGGCGCTGACCTGCGTGGGCGCATCGAGGCCGTGCGCCCCGAGACGGGTGACGCCGCGACCATCGTGATCAGGCCGGGACGGGGCTGGCGCGGCCACACGGCCGGTCAGTACGTGCGGATCGGGGTCGACGTCGACGGGGTGCGCCTGTGGCGTGCCTACTCCCTCACCTCGCCGACAGACCGCCAGGACGGCCGCGTCACGATCACCGTGAAGGCGATCGAGGACGGCAAGGTCAGCAACCACCTGGTCCGAAGGGCGAAGCCGGGCACGCTGATCCAGCTCGACCAGGCGACCGGTGACTTCGTGCTGCCGCAGGCCAAGCCCGCCAAGGTGCTCTACCTGACGGCCGGCAGCGGCATCACGCCCGTGATGGGCATGCTGCGCGACACCGAGTTCGACGACGTCGTCATGGTCCACTGCGCGCCACAGCCGCAGGACGTGATCTTCCGCAACGAACTGCACGACCTGGTCGCGGACAAGAAGCTGCGGCTCACCGAGGTGCACACCGACACGGACGGCAAGCTCGACATCGCCCGTCTCGACGAACTCGTACCCGACTGGGCCGAGCGCGAGACTTGGGCCTGCGGGCCCCCGGGCCTGCTCGACGCCGCCGAAGAGCACTGGACCGAGCACGCCGTACAAGAGCGACTGCACACCGAACGCTTCCGCCCCAGCATCGTCGTCACCGGCGACGGCGGCGAGGTCACGTTCAGTACCACCGGCAAGACCGTCGACGCCGACGGCGCCACGCCGTTGCTGGACATCGGCGAGGAGGCCGGCGTGCTCATGCCCTCCGGGTGCCGCATGGGCATCTGCTTCGGCTGCGTCACCCCGCTCAGGGCGGGCGCCGTCCGCGACCTGCGCACCGGCGAGATCACCGAGGCCGAACCGGGCGTCCTCATCCAGACCTGCGTGTCCGCCGCGGCGGGCCCCTGCGACATCGAACGGTAGGAGCACCTTGACCGCCACCGACCCCACCGCCCACCTGACCGCGGAGCAGATCGAGGAACTCGGCCGCGAGCTGGACGCGATCCGCGACGAGGTGATCGCCGGCCGCGGCGAGAAAGACGCCGCCTACATCCGCAAGGTCATCTCGGCGCAGCGCAAGCTCGAGCTGGTCAGCAGGGGCGTACTGCTGTTCTCGATCTTCCCGCCCGCATGGCTGCTCGGCACCGCCGGTCTGTCCGTGGCGAAGATCATGGACAACATGGAGATCGGCCACAACATCCTGCACGGCCAGTGGGACTGGATGCGAGACCCGAAGATCCACTCCACCACCTGGGAGTGGGACCACGCCTCGCCGTCCGAGCAGTGGAAGCACTCGCACAACGAGCTGCACCACACGTACACCAACGTGATCGGCAAGGACAACGACCTCGGCTACGGCATCATGCGCGTCGACGAGGACCAGAGGTGGCACCCGTTCCACCTCGGCCAGCCGCTGTGGAACTTCATCAACGCCTGCTTCTTCGAGTACGGCATCGCAGCGTACGACCTGGAGCTCGCCAAGAACCTGCAAAAGCGCCGCCGCAACAACCCGGAGTTCCGCGCGCGGGCCAAGGCCGTGGGCCGCAAGATCCGCAAGCAGGTGCTCAAGGACTACGTGATCCACCCGCTGCTGTCGGGCCCGTCGTTCCTCACCACGCTCGCCGCCACGTTCACCGCGAACCTGGTACGCAACATCTGGACCCACTCGGTCATCATGTGCGGGCACTTCCCCGAGGGCGTGCAGGTCTTCGAGCGCCGGTCGATCAAGGGCGAGACGCGCGGCCAGTGGTACCTGCGCCAGATGATGGGCTCGGCGAACATCAGCGGCAGCAGGGCCATGCACTTCATGACCGGCAACCTGTCGCACCAGATCGAGCACCACCTGTTCCCGGACCTGCCGAGCAACCGGTACGCCGAGGTCGCGGTGAAGGTACGCGCACTGTTCGAAAAGTACGAGCTGGAGTACGTCACCGGGCCGCTGCCCAAGCAGGTGTTCTCCGCGTGGCACAAGGTCTTCCGGCTCTCACTGCCGAACAAGAAGCCCAAGGCCAAGACACCGGACCGCGACCAGGAACTCGTCGCGGCCTGATCCCCGGTATGGGTTCAGATCTTTCGGCCTTACCGGCGCCACCGCGGGTTCGGGCAGATCCGTTGCGGACGGTAGGCCGCCTCGACTATGGCCCTGATCGACGACGCACAGAGCGTGGTGCGCACGACGGGTGGCTTCACGGGGTGGCGAGAACGGGCCAGCCAGCTCGTAGTCGGCTTACGCCAAGCAGACCGCCCCTACATCGACCAAATTCGCCGGTCGTGGCTCGCGAGCGCTCCCCCGTGGGCGCCCACCGAGCAAGTCCTGGACCGTTTTTTCTTCTTTGCCGGGAAGACCGGTGTCATCACGGCGTACCGCCACAACCAGCAGGGGAACAAGTGTCCGGCATGGGCCAGGATGTGAACTCTCCTGAACCAGGCATCGAGCAGGCGGCCACCGGTCATCTGCTCGATCTCGTTCGCTCCTTCGTCACCACGCATGTGTCGTGGAAGCCGCTGTTCATCGGAGCGGTCATCACGGGTGACGACCGGATGCGTCTCTATTTCCGTTCACCTGAGCGGGACCGCACGTACGGGGTGGACGTGCTGATCAGCCATGCGGGGCCCGGCCTGCTCGGCGCTCTGATTTCCCCGGCATTCCTGGCGAACGAGCATCTGCATCAGCCCTCCGGCGATCCGCACTGCGATGTGATCGTGGATCTCACCGACTACTGACGGGCGGGACGTCACCCGCTTTCTCAACGCGTCGCGCAAGTCTGCGCGGGAGCCAGGCAAATCGTCTGTGGCTGCGTCTGGATGCGTATGAGCTTGGGCTTGTCGGCCGTTTCACCGGTTCGGCGGGGTGCGGTGCGGCTCGGGGCGGCCTGGGAGGTCGGGTGAATGAGAGGTCCCCGTAGCCGGAGTGCGCCGGACCGTGGTCCTGCGCCACACGTGGCCGGACAGCCCAGCCCGCTGAGGGCCTCTCGCCACAGTTGGCGCATTCCGCCGACTCGGGCGTGCGGAGTTCAGCCTGGAGGCGTTGAGGGCACATCCTCGCAACGCATGGGAACGGCCGCGCGACCGACTGGAGCCCGGGCAACAACTTTCCGAGTCCGGGCGACACTGGTTGCGTGATTGTCGAACGCGCGTATGCCCATCTCTCCTCGTACGACGAGGAAACCTGGCCCTGGTCGGTGCCCTGCGTCCGACAGCTGCTCGACGAAGGGCTGCGGTTCACCGCACCGGTGACCTTTCTCGTCGGTGAGAACGGCTCGGGGAAGTCGACCCTGGTCGAGGCGTTGGCCGAGGGGTTCGGCCTGGACTCCTACGGCGGCTCCCACGACTGGCGCTACGCTTCCCCGCGCGGCAAGTCGATCCTCGGCGAGCACATGAAATTCGACGCCGCCTCGGGGCGCGGGCGCCGTATGGTCACCAGCTGGTCGGCCCGCAAAGGCTTCTTCCTGCGTGCCGAGACCGCGCTGGACGCCCTGGGCAGGGAGGGGTTCTCGCCGGACCATGTCAGTCATGGTGAGGGCTTTCTCGCGGCGTTCCGCGGGAAGTTCCTTCACGCCGGGCTCTATGTCCTCGACGAGCCGGAGGCAGCGCTCTCCTTCTCTTCGTGCCTCGAACTGATCGGGCACATCGACCGGTTGGCCAAGGAAGGCGGCCAGGTAATCTGCGCCACACACTCCCCGTTGCTGACCGCACTGCCGGGCGCGGACATCATCGAGGTCGGTGAGCACGGCATGCGGAGGGCCGCCTGGCAGGAGCTCGGCGTGGTGGATCACTGGCGCCGCTATCTGGCCGACCCGCACACCTACCTGCGGCACATCGTCGAACCGTAGACGGTCTTCCTCAGCCCTCATCACATGGACGATGCAAGACACCCGGCTCCCGACGTTCACCAACAGGCATGCCGACTTGCCAACGGTGCTGTGTCGCCGTACTTCGCACACCATCGTGCTCCGCCCGCGAACAGGACTGCACCGTCACAGGGTTGTGACTGCCGCCTCCCCTTGGACAGGCGGCGCTCCACCGCAGAGATCAGCCACACATCGCGTGCCTGGAGAGAGCCTTCATCCTCCAGGCACGCGGATTCACGACCCGTCGTCCACTTTTCAGCCGTCGCCGGCAGAAGTGAGGGAACAACCCGTGCAAGTGGAGGGCGGTGCGGCGGCAGGTCGGCCACGCAGACCTGAAAAGCGGGCCCTCTGGCGGAGGCCCTTTCGCGGAGGAGACACCAAGGGCATCGCGTGCGCAGTGCCAACCGCGCTCGAGTGCCTCGGCGTGCAAGAAGTCAGCCCGCGGGGGTGTTGTAGTTGACGATCCCCTCGACCATGAGAGCGACCGCACCGGCCAACGGGTTGGTCGTTCCTGTGCCCACGACGTCGGGCAGCTTGTGTGCCTCGCTCTCGGTGACGGCCACCATGCCCCAGAACGCGTTGAAGCCCGAGGGATCCGTCGGCTTGTCGGTGGCCGCCCCCACGGTCAGAACGCCTTCCGTCTCAGCCACGGCCAACGCGCCCATCTGCCGGAGTGTGTCGTGATCCCGCTCCTCGGCGGCCACCACGCTCCAGCCCGCCACCTCCACCTGCCGTAAGGCGTCAAGGAGTTTGCCTGGCGTGTCCGCCCCTGAGACAACGATGTCAGGCAGGACGAGGGCCACCGGCCCCTGGGTCATCGGCAGAGCGGATCGGATCGCCCCGTCGAGACCAGGTCCGAACGACTCGTCCTGGTGGACGAAGACCATCTGGAAGGTGTCGGCGTAGCGGAGGAGATAACTCACGGTGTCCAGCTTGTGTGATCCGAACACGACGACCAGGCGCACCTTGAGTCCGCTCTTGGCGAGTTCGACGACGGCTTCCAGGCTGCGGTCCAGCACGGTGACTCCAGGAGCCAGACAGTGCAGCTCCTTCGGGTAGGGCGCCCCGAAACGTGTTCCGTATCCGGCGCAGGGCAGGATGACCGAGACATCAGGTACGGGTGTGGACGGACTCTGCATCGCGTGGCGCTCCGGTTGTGTGGACGATGGGGGATCTTGCACACCTCGCCAAGCACAGACTGCCCAGAGCCGGCCGACGCCGAACCTCCGGCCTCACGCGCACCGTAGCCACCGAGATGGCTGCTCCAGTAACTTCCTAGGGCCGAAGTCTGCTGCGGAACAGCCGAGTTGACCGACGCGACCAAGCGCGATGATGCGCGGCGCCCCTCCCCCGCCCTGGCCGACACGCGACCTGCACTGCCGCCGGTCATTCCCGACGACCAACGTGTCGCCGCCGTCGGCCACCACTCCGAGCCTGGGCGGAAACGACAGAAGCGCATGGACGACCCGACGAAAGAGGACGCTGAATGCGGGTGCTGTTGTCTACATACGGGACACGTGGCGATGTCGAACCGTTGGTGGCACTCGCGGTGCGGCTGCGGGCGCTCGGCGCGGAGGTGCGGATGTGCGCCCCGCCGGACGAGGAGTTCGCCGAGCGGCTCGCAGGTATCGGAGTGCGGCTGGTGCCGGTCGGGCCGCCGGTAAGGGAGTTGATGCGCGGGAAGACCCTGCCCTTGGCAAAGGACCTGGACCGCTACAGGAACGAGTTGGTCGAGACACAGTTCGACGCCTTCCCTGCGGCGTTCGACGGATGTGACGTGGTGGTGGCGGCAGGTCTGGGGCAGGTCGCCGCGCGATCCGTGGCCGAGGCCGCGGGTATCTCCTACGTGTACGTGAGCTATGCGGCGGTCCATCTGCCGTCGCCGCACCACGCGCCACCACCGCGGCCGGGCTGGCCGGAGCCCGAGGTCGCCGACAACCGGACGCTGTGGGAGTCGGACGCCCAGAACGTCAACGCGCAGTTCGGCGAGGCACTCAACAGCCACCGGGCAGCACTCGGTCTGCCGCTGGTGGACAACGTGCGCGATCACATCCTCACCGACCGTCCGTGGTTGGCGGCGGACCCGGTCCTGGGACCGTGGCGGGAGACCCCCGGGCTCGACGTCGCACAGACAGGCGCGTGGACCCTCGCGGACGAACGGCCCCTCCCCGCGGACCTGGCGAGGTTCCTGGACGGGGGCGCCCCACCGGTCTACGTCGGCTTCGGCAGCATGTCCCCGGCCGAAGGCGTCGGAGGCATGGCCGTCGAGGCGATCCGCGCACAGGGGCACCGCGTGCTCGTGTCCCGCGGGTGGGCGGATCTGGATCTCGTCGACGACGGGGACGACTGCTTCGCCATCGGCGAGACCAGCCATCAGACCCTGTTCGGCAAGGTGGCCGCTGTGGTCCACCACGGCGGCGCGGGTACGACGCTGACGGCGGCCCGTGCGGGCACGCCCCAGGTGGTGATACCTCTCCAGCTGTCGGACAACCCGTACTGGGCAGGCCGGGTGGCGGCACTGGACCTCGGTGCGGCCCTCGACGCTCCGACCACGACCGTCGAATCTCTGGGCATCGCGCTCAAGACCGCTCTGTCACCCGAGACCCGGGCGCGTGCGAAGTCCCTGGGCAGTCGGCTCCGCACCGACGGAGCGGAGGTGGCCGCACGCCGGTTGGTCGACGAGTCTCGGTGAACGACGTCGGCCCGCAGCGCTCGGGAGCGCTCGGACCGGTCCGAGCGCAGGGGCCCGGGCGGGGTGAACCCGTCCTGGGCTTCGGCAAGTGAGGACCGTGGCCCCGTGGTTGATCGTGCTGGGGCCGGCACCGCACTCTCGGTTGCTAGCGTTCGTGCTCATGGATGACGGCGTGTACGTAGGCAATGCGGGCAAGGACGCGACAGTGAACCGGGGATGGCTGCTCGGGCATTTCATGGAGCAGGGCGATCCCCGTCACAGTGACGCCGTCGAGGTGAAATGGGGTGTCCATCCACGCGGTGAGCAACGAGCGCAGTGGGTGCAGGGCGAGGTGCGGACGGCTCTGCTGGTTCTCATCACGGGACGCTTCCGTATGGAGTTCCCCGGCCGCAGCGTGCTGCTGGAGCAGCAGGGCGACTACGTCGTCTGGGGCCAGGGAGTGGATCACTCCTGGTTCGCCGAGGACGACTCCGTGGTCATGACCTTGCGATGGCCTTCTGTCTCCGGATACGCCGTTCCCGACGGGGAGAGCGCGGCACGACCGAAGTGAACCATTGACCCCGTGTGGTCCGCTATCTTCAGGCAAGCCCCTTAATGTCGCATGCCGAGTGCAAACAGTATTCCCTCACTGATTGGGTGTGGTATTGGTCACGGTTGACCACCCAATCGAAGCGCATTTAGCATCAACTGAAATGGGCCACCATGCGGGCGGCCCGAATAAACAGAACCGTCCGCAGACGGCAGCGTTGACCAGGCCGGATAGCCGCTCGCGCTTTACCGATTTTCGCCGCGTTCTCTTCTCCTGAAGGGTAACCCGTGTTTTTACCCCGAATCGCAGTCAGTAATCATTCCGGCGAAGAGATAAAACCCGCGCCTTTGTCGCTGGCGCAGGAGCGTCTGTGGGTCATGGCACGTATGGACGGAGACGCCAGCGCCGCCTACAACGAGCCGATGCCCTTCGATATCCGGGGACCGCTGGACCGGGACCTGCTCATCGAGGCGCTGCATCTGCTCACGGCCCGGCACGAGGTCCTGCGCACCCGGCTGGTCCCCTTCGAGGGTTCGGCTCTTCAAGTCGTCGATCCGCCGGACACGGGGTTCCCGGTGACCTTCGAGGATCTGACGGGACTGCCGGACGCGGCCGAACGATTCGCGCGCATACGGTCGGAGGTGGAGGGCACCCCGTTCCGCCTGGGCAAGGAGCCCATGGTGCGCGGCTGCCTGATAGCGCTCCAACCGCACCACCACGTACTGATCCTGATGGCGCATCACATCGTCTTCGACGGCTGGTCCCGCTCCCTGCTGCTCAAAGAACTGGGCGTGATGTACTCCGCGCTTCAGCAGGGGCAGGACGTCCCGCTGCCCGAACTCACCTGGCAGTACCGGGACTACACGCGCTGGCAGTGGGAGTGGATGTCGGGAGACGAGCCCGCCTCGCACGCCGACTACTGGACCACCGCACTGGCCGGCACCCCGGCCGTGATCTCCCTTCCCACCGATCGGCCCCGCCCGCCCGAGCAGGACTTCCACGGCGATCGGTCGCGCGTGACCGTCGACGAGGATCTGACGCGAGCTCTGCGCGCGCTGGCCGCCGACAACGATGTCTCCCTCTACGCGACCGTCCTCACCGGCTGGTCCGTGCTGCTGTCCCTGCTCTCCGGGCAGGACGACATCGTTGTCGGCGCCCCCACGTCGAACCGCCGGCGCGGCGACGTCGAGGGCCTGATCGGCCTCTTCGTCAACACCCTCGCCCTGCGCGCGGACCTCTCCGGCTCACCCAGCGTCAAGGATGCCCTGAAGCGGGTGAACCAGCGGATCCGTGACGCCCTCAAGCACGTCGATCTCCCCTTCGAACGAGTCGTCGAACTGGTCAACCCACCGCGGAGCCCCTCCTACACAGCCCTGTTCCAGACCGGGTTCGCCTGGGTGCCGTCCATGCGGAAGGAACTCGAACTTCCGGGCCTGCAGGTCGAGTTGCGGGAGGACGCCGCCCACGTACCCGCGAAGTTCGACATGGTCCTGGCCCTGGCCGACGAGGGGCGGCACCTCACCGGCGAGCTCGACTACGCGGTGGCGCTCTTCGACCGGGCGACGATCGAACGGTTCATACGTCAATTCCTGCGCGTGCTGCGGCTGATGACCGAGCGGCCCGATGCCGAGATCGCCGACCTGACACTGCTCGACGAGGACGAGCAGCGGGCGCTCCTCGCCGACTTCAGCACAGGGCCCACCGTGGCCGACCCGGCGTCGGCAGACGTACTGGAGCGCTTCGCCGCGCAGGTCCGAGAACGCCCCGGGCAGTGTGCGGTGGTGGCCGATGGCGTGGAGTTGGACTACGCGACACTCGACCGCCGGGCCAACCGTCTCGCCCATGCGCTGATCGCCCGCGGTGCCGGTCCCGATCGTGTGGTGGGCCTGCACGCCGGACGTACGGCCGACCTCGTCATCGGCGTGCTCGGGATCCTCAAGTCCGGAGCCGCCTACCTGCCCCTTGACCCCGGCCAGCCCCCGGAGCGGCTCGGCGCCATGGTGAGCGACGCCGCACCGATCCTCGTGCTGACCGACGAGAGGGACACCGCGGACGGCCACGGACGGCTGTGGGAGCACCTGGCGAAGGTGGAGGCAGAGGGGTCGCAGGACGAGGCACCGGTCATCGACGTGGACCGGACCCGGCTCGCCTACGTCATCTACACCTCGGGATCGACCGGCCGCCCCAAGGGCGTGGCGGTGACGCACGCCAGCGTCGTCAATCTCTTCGACCACTGGCGCGAACTCATGGGGGACGCCCCCGGCGAGGCGTCCTCCGCCTGGTCGAGCATCGGCTTCGACGCATCGGTGCACGAACTCCTCGTCCCGTTGGCCACCGGCGCCGTGCTCCACCTGGTTCCCGACGAACTCCGTGGAGACCCACGGGCGTTGCTGGACTGGATGCGCGAACGCAAGGTCACCCAGGCGTTCCTGCCTCCGTCCTACGTCCTGTGGATCGGCGAGGATCCGGCCGCACGCCTGGCCGGATCGAGCCTGCGCCAGCTCCTGACCGGAGTGGAATCCCTGCCGGAGAACACCCTGCACCGCATGCGTGACCTGCTGCCCGGCCTGCGCATCTGCTTCGGCTACGGCCCGACCGAGGCCACGCTCTACTCCACCGCCTACACCGACCCACAGCCCTACGAGCGGTCGTGTCCCATCGGGCGGCCCCTGCGCGGCACCCGCCTGTACCTGCTCGACGACCGCATGCGTCCTGTGCCCGTGGGGGTCCCCGGAGAGGTCTACCTCGGCGGAGCGAGTCTGGCCCGTGGATATCTGAACCGCCCCGACCTCACCGACGAACTCTTCGTGCCGGACCCGTTCGTCCCCGGTGAACGCCTTTACCGCACCGGCGACTTGGCACGCTGGCTGCCGGACGGCAACGCCGAGTACGTCGGCCGCCGCGACGACCAGCTCAAGCTGCGCGGATTCCGTATCGAACCCGGCGAGGTCGAGGCGGCTCTGCTGGCGGTACCCGGAGTGCGGGAGGCCGTGGTCCTGGCCGACCGGGACTCCCCCGGCGGCCCTCGCCTGGTCGCCGGCGTGGGATGTGACACCGGGGCCACGCGGCTGCCGTACGAGTGGCGTGCGGCCCTCAAGGACCGGCTGCCGGACTACATGATCCCCGCTGTGGTGGCCGAGTTCCCGCGGCTGCCGTTGAACCGCAGCGGCAAGGTGGACCGGACCGAGGTGCTGCGGGCCACGGCGGGAACCCGCGCCGGGCAGGTCAACACGGCCGCACCTCGCGACCATGTGGAGATGGCGCTGTACCGGGTCTGGCGCGGGGTGCTGCTGCACCCGGACATCGGTATCGGCGACAACTTCTTCGAGCTGGGCGGCACTTCGATATCGGCGATCAAGATGGCGTCCGCCGTCCAGGAGGAACTGGGCGTCGCCCTGCCCGTCCGGGACGTCATGCTGCACCCCACCATCGAGGCGCTCGCCGAACGGGTGCGCGGCAACGGGAGCGACACCGCGCGGTCCACGGAACCCGGCAACCTGGTCGAATTCCGTGCGGGCGACGGGCGACAGCGCGTGGTGTGCGTGCACCCCGCCGGCGGCACCGCGTTCTGCTACCTCCCCCTGTCCGCCGAACTGGCCGACGACATCGGCGTGGTGGGACTACAGGCACCCGGCATCAATCCCGGTGAGTCCACCCTGCCCGGTGTCGAGGCGATGGCCGAGGAGTACCTGCGGCTCGTCGCTCCCCGCACCGACGAGGCACTGGTGCTGTGCGGGCTCTCCTACGGCGGTCTCATCGCGTACGAGATGGGCCGCCGCCTGGTGGCGGCCGGACACGAGAAGGTGAGCGTGGTCCTCCTCGACACCCACGGCGCCCAGGACGACGAGCAGCGCGCCGCGATCGCACCGGTCGGCATGGAGGAGTTCCGGGAGAAGCTGGTGCGCTTCAACGGCATGTAC
The DNA here is from genome assembly GCF_053599695.1 of Streptomyces sp. NPDC000878. Lineage (NCBI taxonomy): Bacteria > Bacillati > Actinomycetota > Actinomycetes > Kitasatosporales > Streptomycetaceae > Streptomyces > Streptomyces sp. NPDC000878. The sequence goes on from NZ_JBSFMT010000037.1 coordinate 43,771, forward strand.
CCGGGCATCGACGACGACCAGGTGGCCCGGTACCTGAACGTCTACAACCACCACCGCGAGACAGGCCGCGACTACGCCGTACCCCGATCGCCCGCCCGTGTCGTGCTGATGCAGGCGACGGCCGTCGAGGACGAGGAAGCGGACGCCGAAAACGCCGCCGCTCGTCTACGCGCGTTCTGGCGGCATCGCGCCGACGGCGAGTTCGTGGTCGAGCCGGTCGCCTGCGGTCACTGGGACATGCTGGAGAGCGACGAACTGCCCCGCGTCTCCGCCGTCCTCACCGCCGAACTGCACCGCCTGACCTCCGACCCCCGCCAGGGCGAGACGGAGTGCACCACACCTTCAGGCACGTCGGAGGCACGATGAACCCGCACGTCGAAACATCCCCCACCGACGTGGCCGAGGACGTGGGCGCCCCGGCCGGGATAGCCCTTGAGATTCACCGGCGGGCTCTTCGCACGCCACACGCCGAGGCGGTCGTCGACGGCGAAGTCGGCCTCGACTACGCGACGTTGAACGTGGCGGCCACCGGCGTCGCCCAGGAGCTGGAGCGCCTGGGCGTCACCGCGGGGCAGGCCGTGGCAGTGGCGCTGCCGCGGTCGTGGCGGCTGGTCTGCGTGATGCTGGGCATTCTGCGGCTGGGGGCGCGGGTCGTGCCCCTCGACACGCAGAGCCCCACGGAACGCCGTCATTTCATCCTCCGGGACTCCGCTGCGGTCGCCCTGGTGCACGAGACGACCGAGAGCGTCACCGGGCTCCCGCAGCACGTGAAGGCGCTCGCCGCGGACACCCTTCTGCCCGAACTCCCGGACCCCGCGGCAGCCGTGGCCGCCGTGGAGGCACCGTCCGCCCCCGGCGAGGTGTCCTTCCTGTTCTACACCTCCGGAACGACGGGGCAGCCCAAGGGAGTCGAGGTCCGAGACGCAGGGGTCCTGCGACTGGCACAACCCGGCTACATCCGCGTCGAGCCCGGTCTGCGCTATGCCTGCCTGGCCAATCCGGCGTTCGACGCGCTGAGTTTCGAAGTCTGGGTGCCCCTGCTGACCGGTGGCTGCTGCGTCATCCTGAACGACGGGGACGTACGGACTCCCGAGCGGCTCGCCGCGGTACTGCGGCACGGGAGAGTGGACACCCTCTTCGTCACCGCCGCGCTGTTCAACGCGGTGGTCACGGCCGTGCCGGACTGTTTTGCCGCGGCCGGCGAGGTTCTGGTGGGCGGCGAGCAGCTCGACGCCCGCACGATACGCCGCTGGTACCGCGACAACCCCGACAGCAACACCCGCCTGCTCAACGGCTACGGACCGACGGAGGCCAGCACTTTCGCCCTGTGCCATCCGATCCCCCGGGACTTCGACGGGGCCGTGGTGCCGATCGGCCGCCCCTTGCCGCAGACCGGTGCCGTCCTGGTCGTGCCGGGCCAGGAGCGGGTCGCCGCACCCGGTGAGGTCGCCGAACTCCTGCTGAGCGGAGCCGGGCTCGCCGCCGGATACCGCAACCTCCCCGAGGAGACCGAGCGGCGCTTCGTGCGGCTCACGTGGCTGGACGGCGGCGCGGAACGGCACTACCGCACCGGTGACCTCGTACGGGTGGACGACGAGGGCCTGGTGGAGTACGTCGGACGAACCGACCGCCAGGTCAAGGTCCGTGGCTTCAGGATCGAGCCCGGCGAGGTGGAACGGCGCGTTGGCGCCCACCCGGCGGTCCAACGGGCTTACGTGTGCACGCGCCGCGCGGACCAGGAGGGGCCCCACGAACTGCTGGCATTCGTCGTCCTCCGTCAGGAACTGTCCTACGAGGAGTTCGACAGTCACCTGGCGGCCCACCTGCCCGCCTACATGCGCCCCCACCGGATTCATCTCGTGGCCGAGCTGCCGCTCAACGCCAACGGCAAGATCGACCAGGCCGCCCTGCTGCGGCAGGCCGACCGGCCCTGGCGGCCCGCCTCCCCCGGCTCCGAGGGACCGGCCATGACGGAGACGGAGCGCCGGGTCGTCGAACTGGCCGAGGAGATACTCGGCACCACCGGCCTCGGGCTCGGCGACCGGTGGATCGCCAGCGGCGGTGACTCGTTGAAGGCGCTCCGGTTCTGCTTCGCCGTACGACAGCGATGGGGCCGCGAGCTGTCCCAGGCGGCCGTCCTGCACGGCGACCTGGCCGCCGTCGCCCGGTCGGTCGCCACGGTCCGTCCCGGCGAGGAGAGTGCCTTGCCGACACCGTTGGTCTCCGGTGCCCGCTCGGCGCCCGCCAGCAGCGAACAGCAGCGGCTGTGGCTGCTGCAGCGCCGTACCCCGGGCTCCCGGGCCTACTCCGTCAACCAGGCCTTCCACGTGGACGGACCCGTCGACACCGCCGGCCTCCGGCGAGCGCTGCGCGGCCTGGTGACACGCCACGAGGCGCTGCGGACGAGCTTCGGCCTCGGGCCTGACGGCCTGGAGCAGACCGTCGGAGAGCCGTACGACCCCTGGCACGAACCGGGCCCCGAGCATGCCTGGGACGAGGAGGAAGCGCACGCCTTCGCCAACACCTTCTTCGCCGAGCCCTTCGACCTCGCCGCCCCCCGCATGTTCCGAGCCTGCTGGCTGCCGCGTGACGGCGGCGGCACGCTCCTGCTTCACCTGCACCACATCGCCGTGGACGGCTGGTCGTTGAGCATCCTGCTGCACGACCTGTCGGCCGCCTACGCCGAAAGCGGCCGGCCCGAGGCACCCGCTCCGACCCCGCTGGACTTCGCCGTCTGGCAGACCGACCGGTTCGCGAGCCCTGCCTACCGGGCGCAACGCGATGAACTCCTCGCGTTCTACCGGGGTTTGGAGGAGCCGCTGGAGCCGCTGCCCGCCCAGGACGCCGGTCCGGCACCTCGGGCGCGCCTGCTGCACATGTCGCTCGACGTCGTTCGGCGGGCCCAAGTGGACCAGCTGTGCGCCGAGTTCGGACTGACCCGCTTCCAGGTCCTGCTGAGCGTGTTCTCCTGGTGCCTGTACGGCGTGACCGGCCTGGTCCGCCCGCGCGTTGCCGCCCCGGTCGCGGGCCGCCCGGTGCGCGAGTTCGAGAACAGCACGGGCATGATGGCGAACACCGTACTGCTGCCCTTGGCCGTCGCGCCCGGTGCGGACCTGCGCTCGCACCTCGCCCGCACCGGGACCGAAACAGGGCGGGTACTGGGACGCCAGGACGTGGCGCTCACGGACGTCCTGACCGGCTGGGAGGGCGTCGGCGACAGCACGCCGTTCGACTTTCTGTTCGTCCTGGAGAACACCGACTTCGGGGCGCTGCGGCTGCCCGGCTGCGCCCAGCGCCCGCTGTGGTGGGCGGCGCCGGAGGCCAAGTGTCCGATGACGGTCTCCGTGGTGGAGCACGCGGACGGCCTCGACGTGCTGTGGGAGTACGCCGAGGACCGGTTCACCGGCGAGGACGTCGAGGCGATGGCGGAGCTGTTCCGGCGGGGCGTGGACGCGCTCGCGGCCGGTGGCCGCTCCACCGCCCGGGAGCTCGTCCTGCCGTACCGGCGCTCCCTTCCGGAGCACGGGCGCGGCCCCGCCCCGGACACCGGCTTCAGCACGATCGCCGAAGGCTTCGGCCGGCAGGTCGACCGCACTCCGCACGCCCCCGCCGTCGTCACGGCCGACGGCTTCACCCTGAGCTACGCGGCCCTCGGCGCCCGGGCCGCGGCACTCGCCACGGAACTGGCCGACCGCTACCCGATCCCGGCCGACGGCAGCCCCTGCCGGGCGGCACTGTACCTGGATCCCTCCGTCGAGCACGTGGTGGCGCTGCTGGCGCTGGCACGGCTGAACGTCACCGCCGTCCCCCTCGACCCCTCCTACCCGGCCGACGTGCTGCGCCGCGTCCTGGAACAGATCGACCCGCTGTGCGTCCTGGCCACGCAGGACGGCTCGCCGACGCTGGACACGCTGCTCCCGGACGGTGTGGTGCACCACCTCGTCGAACCGGCGGTCCCGGCGCCGGTGAAGGGCGACTTCACGAGCGCGTCGTACGACGGGCAGACGTATGGCCGGCGCACGATCGACGCGTCGGCACACGACGGCGCCCGGCCCCTGTACACGCTGTTCACCTCCGGCTCCACCGGCGTCCCCAAGGGCGTGCAGATCCACGACCGCACACTGTGCGACCTGATCAGGTGGCAGTCCGGTCCCGGCGGCCTGACCGCCCCCGCGGCCACCCAGCAGTTCTCGATGCTGGCGTTCGACGTGTCCTTCCAGGAGATCTTCGGGACGCTGTGCACGGGTGGCACCCTCCAGCTCATTCGTCCCGAGTGGCGTCAGGACGTGCCTGCGCTCCTGGACCGGCTGGACTCCGCGGGCACCGAGCGGATCTTCATGCCCTATGTGGCCCTGCACCTGCTCGCCGAGTACGCCGTCCGCCTGAACAGGTATCCCTCCCGGCTGCGCGAAGTGGTCACCGCGGGCGAGCAGTTGGTGTGCACGGACAGCATCCGGCGCTGGTTCGCCGGACTCCCCGGCGCGCGCCTGTTCAACCACTACGGGCCGACCGAGACCCATGTGGTGAGCGCCCTGTGTCTGGAGGGAGATCCTGGGCAGTGGCCCGAGCGGCCCGCCATCGGACGTCCGGTGGCAGGCGCCGATCTGCGTGTGGTGGACGCACAGGGCGACCCGGTCCCGACCGGGCGCACCGGCGAGCTGCTGATCGGCGGCACCATGACCACCCGCTGCTACCTCGACGAACCCGCACCGGACGACACCCGCTTCGTCGAACTCCCCGGGGCGGGCCTGTTCTACCGCAGCGGTGACCGGGCGTTCTTCGACCGTGGGGGCCTGCTGCACTACGCGGGCCGCGAGGACCAGCAGATCAAACTGAGCGGGCACCGGCTCGAACTCGGCTCCGTCGAGGCGGCCCTGCTGCGCCATCCGGCGGTGGTCAACGCCGTCGTCACACGTGACGGAGAGCAGCTGACGGCCGGCCTGGAGATCCGTGGCGAAACGCCGTCCGCCGACGAGCTGACCGCGCATCTGTCCGCCCTGCTGCCCTCCTACGTACGTGTGGACCGCTTCCGCAGGCTGGAGAGACTGCCCCGCACACCCAGCGGCAAGCTGGACCGGCAGTCGGTCGCCCGGGCACCGGGGGTAGAGATACGTCGTTCCGCGCTCACCCGCACGGGCCTGTCGGCCGAGGAGGAGCGCCTCACCGCCGCCTTCGAGGAGGTCACCGGGTCGGTGATCGCGCCGGACCAGACCTTCTTCGAGGCGGGTGCCTCCAGTCTCGCCCTGATGCGCTTCCACCTGCGCTGCACCACGGCACTCGGTCTGCGCTTCAGCGTCGCGGATCTGTTCGAACACGTCACCGTCCGCGCCCTGGCCCGCCACCTCACGACCCCGCGGTCGCTCACCCCGTCGGCCGCGAAGAATGACGAGCCCCCCGAACCCGACGAACCCGGCGAGCCGATCGCGGTCGTCGGCATGGCCGTACGGGTGCCCGGCGCCCCGGACCTGGCCGCCTTCTGGGATCTGGTGGTCTCCGGCGGCACCGGAATCCGCCGCATCGACGCACCGGAAGGAGTCGTCGGCGCGCACAGCACGCTCGACGGCATGCTCGGCTTCGACCCGGGCCACTTCGGCATCAGCCCCCAAGAAGCACGTCTGATGGACCCTCAGCAGCGTCACCTGCTGATGGCCGGCGTGCAGGCCCTGGCGCACGCCGGAGTGGCGGACGCCTCGGCTGGCCGGGTGGGCCTGGTGGCCGGCGCCGGGGAGAACACCTACTTCCAGTCCCTGCTGCGCGAGGCGGACCCCGAACGGCTGCCGGACGGCTTCCAGCTCGCCCTCCACCACGAGAAGGACTTCCTGGCCACCAAGGTGGCGTACCACCTCGGGCTGACCGGCCCCGTCTTCAGCGCCCAGACAGCCTGCTCCAGCTCTCTGGTCGCCGTGCACCTCGCCGCCGGTCTGCTCCGGCAGGGCGAAGCCGACGTGATGCTCGCCGGAGGAGTACTCATCGACCCCGGGCTGACCGGCGGCTACCGCTACCGCCCGCAGCACATCTTCTCCGCGGACGGCGACTGCCGGCCCTTCAGCGACGACGCCACCGGCACGGTCGGCGCGAGCGGTGTCGGCGTCGTGGTCCTCAAGACGCTGCGGCGGGCACGGCGCGACGGCGACACCGTCTACGCACTCATCACGGGCTCCGCGATCAACAACGACGGTGCGGCGAAGATGAGTTACACCGCGCCGTCCCTCGCCGGACAGCGGGAGGTGATCCGGACCGCCCTGTCCCGCGCCGGACGCGCGGGCGCCGACCTCGGCTATGTGGAGGCACACGGCACCGGCACCCGGCTGGGCGACCCGATCGAAGTGGGAGCGCTTCGGCAGGCGTTCGACGTGAGTGAGTCCGGCCGCTGCGCCCTGAGCTCCGTCAAGAGCCAGCTCGGCCACATGGGAGCGGCCGCCGGTGTGGTGGGCCTCGTACGCGCGGTCCTCGCCGTGCACCACGGGACGCTCCCGCCCAACCTCAACTTCCGTGCCTTCAACCCCGAGATCGGCCCCGATCCCGCTCCCTTCTACGTCCCGGCCGAGGCCACGCCCTGGCCCGAGGGACGCGAACGGGTGGCCGCGGTCAGCAGCTTCGGGATCGGCGGTACCAACGCCCACGTCATCGTGGAGCAGGACACCGCGCCCGGACCGGTGGCGACCCGCAAGGTACCCGAGTGCCTGGTGCTGTCAGCCTCCACGGGTGAAGCCCTCGCCGCCGACGCCGCGCGGATCGCCGACTACCTCCAACTCCAGCCAGACCATTACGAGTTCGTGCTGCGTCATCTCCAGGCCGGGCGGGTCGCTCGCCGTTTGCGGGCCGCGACACCCGTGACGGACGTTGCCGCGGCCGAGCGCTGGCTGCGCGCGGTGGCCGCGGGAGCGGTGCCGCCCGGTACCGCGGACCCGGACGCCACAACGGTCTCCGCGGCCGGTCGCACGGCCCACGACCTCGCCGAGGACTGGGCCGCGGGACGCCCGGTCGACTGGGGGGCGGGCTCCGCTCCGGCGCCCTGGGACTTCCCTCCACCGTCCTTCTCCCTCACGGAACACGACTTCGACCGGCTGCCCGAGAAGCCTCGCGAGGTCCCGGCCGCCACACCCCGGCGGCTTCCCCGGGAGAACTGGCTGCACCAGCCGCACTGGGTCCGGCTGCGCCGTGCCGCCGTCGCGGACACCAGCGTGTCGGCCGGGCGCGCGTCCACCGTGGTCGTCGTAGCCTCCGAGAACACTCCGCGGACAGCGCTCGCGCCCTTCGAGGCAGTGGCATCGCGGCTGATACGGGTGCACCCGGCCGCCGCCTTCGCCCGCAGAGGACCGAACGCCTACGCCGTGGACCCCGCCGACCCGGCGTCTCTGCGCCGGCTGCTCGACGCGCTGTCCGAAGACGGTGTCCCCGCGTCCTCCGACACGGAGTGGGTGCACGCCCTGCCCCTCGACGTGACGGGGCCGGTCGGTCCCGACGCCCTGGAACACGCCCGTCACACCTGCCTGGACAGCACGGCGGCCCTGGCCCAGGCACTGACCGGGAGAAACGGCTCCCCCCGTGTGTGGTGGCTGTCGTACGGCGCCCGGCCCGTGACAGGCACGGTGGACAGACCCGAACTGGCGCTCCTCGCGGGGCCGGTCGAGGTCGCCCCTCAGGAGTCCGCCCTGACCGGCCACTGGCTCGACCTCCCCGACAGCGACCTCACCCGCTGGGCCGGACACGTGGCCTCGATCATCGCCGGAACACGTGAAACCGGTCATCCCGACGGACCGGATCTACCGCGCCAGCTCGCGCTGCGGCAGGGTTACTGGTGGCGGCCGGGCACCATACCCGTACCGGAACCGGAGGGGACAAGGTCCCTCGTACCGGCCGGAGCGGACACCGTCCACCTGGTTCTCGGCGGCACGGGCGGCATCGGCCGCGCCATCGCCGCCTGGCTGCTCGAACACACCCGCGGTCGCGTCCTGCTGCTGTCGAGAGACCCGCGGCTGCCGGAGGAGTTGAACGGATGGTCCCACCGCATCGGCCTCGTCCCGGCGGATCTCGCGACCATGCCCGTCCACGATGTGGCGGCGGCCGTGGCCGGCCACACGTCACGGCTGGACGGCGTCATCCACGCGGCCGGTCTCGGACACGGCGCGCTGCTCGTACGCCGTGACGCCACCGCGATGCGTGACGCCGGCGCGGTCCGCGAGCGGGGCGCACTCGTCGTCGAGCACCTGATCGGAGTCTTCCGCCCGGAGGTCGCGGTCTACTGCTCCTCGATGTCCGCCCTGCTCGGCGGTGTCGGCCAGAGCGACTACGCGGCCGGCGCGAGCCTTCTCGACGGCTTCGCCCGCCACCGGGCCACCGAGACGGAGACGACCGTCCGGATCGGCATCGACTGGGACATCTGGAGCGAGACCGGAATGGCGACCCGGGTCCTGAACCCGGACAGCCGCCATCAGGCCCACCTCGCGGTCGGCCTGACCGTCGAGGAGGGCAAAGCGGTCTTCGCGCATGCTCTCGCCCTGCAACTGCCTCAACTCCTCGTGTCCACCACCGACATCGATGTCTCCCGGTCCTTCTACGCTCCCACCGGGATCGCGGCCCCGCCGTCGCGTTCCGGACCGATGCACCCGACGGACGGAGAGGAGGAAGCCTCCGCCGCCGGCGGTTCCGGAGAGCGGGCGGACACCATGGCCCGGGTGATCCAGGATCTGCTGGGCGTGGACGAACTGGACCCCGAGGACTCCCTCTACGACCTGGGCGCCGACTCGCTGACCCTGATCAGCCTGATCGCCCGGATCGAGGACGACCACGGCGTCGAGTTCGACCTGGCCTCCTTCAGCCACCGCGTCAGCCTCACCGAGATCCTGAAACACATCGAGGCGGCCCTCACCTCCGCCGAGCCCACCACCGAGGCGGCCGGGGGCACCTCCCGGGTCGTCCTCGACATCTGGCAGGAGGGAACCGGTCCGGCCGTCCTGTGCCTGGTGCACCCCGTGGGCGGAGACATCCAGGCCTACCGCTCCCTGGTGGCAGCGCTCGGCCCCGCGCCGACGGTGTGCCTCATCGCCGACCCGGCACTCCGCGACACCGGGATGCCCGTGTGGTCACTGACCGAGCGGGCCCATCACTACGACGCGGAGCTACGTCAGCGCTTCGGCGGACCGGGCCACCGGCTTCACCTGGCCGGATGGTCCTACGGCGCCCGTGTGGCGATGGAGATGGCGGGCCTCGCCGAGTCGGCCGGTCGGCCACTGGATGCGCTCCACCTTCTGGATCCGCCACCGCCCGAGGCGGAAGCACTGGTCGCCGCCTACGACGAGGCTCACCTGGACAGGGTGTTCGCCGCCGAACTCGGCGCCGGCGCCTCTTCGTTGCCGGCCGAGCACGCACAGGCGTACGCCGAGAGGCTGGCCCGTTGCTGCCGCGCGAACCTGCGCAGCCTCGGGGAACATCGCGTACGGCCACTCGTCTCCGTCCCCACGTATCTGTGGCTGGCCGAACACCCCACGGCGGGCATGCCCACCCCCGCGGACCCTCAGGAGCCGGACCGGCAGTGGAACACCTGCCTGCCTCCGTCCGCCGTACGCAGATATCTGCCGACGGACCACTACGGCATCGTCGCGGCACCCCACGTGGACACGGTGGCCGAGACCATCAGGGCGACGCTGGCGTCCCCGGGTGCCGGTGCCCGCGGGACCGCTGACCTGTAAACCCCGCCCCGCCTCTGGAGGTTGACATGGAGTCATACGAACTCGAAGCGCTGGAAGCGGTGACCACTCGTCCCGCGTACCCCTACCGCACGCTCACCGTCGAGCGGATCACTCCCGTTCTGGGAGCGGAAGTCTCAGGCGTCGACCTGTCGCAGGAGATCCCGGCGGAGCAACTGGAGGAGATCCGGGCCGCCTTCCGCGACCACCACGTCCTCGTCTTCCGCGATCAGACGATCACCGCCGAGCATCACAAGCGCTTCGCCGCCGCCTTCGGCGAACTGCGCGCCGTCAACCCGCCGCCGCCCGAGGGCGATCCCTGCATCCTGGAGATCCGCACGACGTCGGCCTCGGCGAACGTGGCGGGCAACGGCTGGCACGCGGACGGCACCGCCGACGCCGAACCGTCCCTGGGGTCGATGCTCTACATCACCGAGACCCCCGAGCCGGGATGCGGCGGGGACACCCTCTTCGCCAACATGCACCTCGCCTACGGCATGCTCTCACCGGCGATGCGCGCCCTGCTGGACCCGCTGACCGCGATACACGACGGCGCGCAGGCCCTGGCGGGATACGCGCTGCCCCCGGACTACGTCATCCCCAAGAGCGAACACCCCCTCGTCGCCCGGCACCCCGAGACCGACCGCAAACTGCTGTACGTCAACAAGGCCTACACCAGCCGCATCCCGCAGCTCTCCCCCGACGAGAGCCGGGCCCTGCTCGACCTGCTCTTCGACATCATCGCCCGCAGGCCGGTCCTGCACTGCCGCGTCCGCTGGACCCCGGGCACGCTCGTCTTCTGGGACAACCGGTGCGTCCAGCACCACGCGACGTACGACTACTACCCCTACGCCCGCTACGGCCAGCGCGTCGCCATCAACGGCGGCCCCGTCAAGGGGTGATGTCCTGAAGGGGTGCGGCGTCGTGCACGGCCCTCGGTCCCGCGTACGACGCCTCACCTGTTCCTCCTCAGGTCAGGCGGTCCTTGGCCTTGTAGTAGGCGCCGCCGAACGGCAGGAACCAGGCGGTGCCGTTGTAGAAGGGAACGGGGACCTTGGGAAAGCCGAGGCCGCGCAGGGGGTTGGCCTCCGGCTTGCCGTCCATCATCTCGGCGACCGCGCGGCCCATGTAGGAGGCCATCTGGACGCCGTGGCCGCAGTACCCCATGGAGTAGTAGAGGCCCTTGGCCCCGTCGGCCTCGCCCGCGTGCGGGAGGCGGTCCCAGGAGAAGCCGACCGTGCCGCCCCAGACGTAGTCGATCCGCACGTCGGACAGTTGCGGGAAGATCTCCGCCATCTCCCGCTGCAGAATGTCTCCGCTCTTGACGTCGGAGGCCGGGTTGGACGGGGCGAAGCGGGCCCGGCCGCCGAAGGCGAGGCGGTTGTCGGGGGTGAGACGGATGTAGTGGCCGATGTTCTTGGAGTCGACCACCAGTCGGGCCTTGGGAATCAGCTCGCGGGCGCGCTCCTCCCCCAGCGGCTCGGTGACGACGATGAAGCTGCCGACGTTGATCAGCCGCTTGCGGAACCACGGCAGCGCCTTGTCGGTGTAGGCGTCGGTGGCGGCCATGACCTGCTTGGCGCGGATGGTGCCATGCAGGGTCTCGACCAGGAAGCCTCCGTCCGGGAGGCGGGTGAGGCCCGTTGCCGCGTTGCGCTCGTGGATCTCCGCGCCGGCGCGTTCGGCGGCCTCCGCCAGGCCGTGGACGTACTTGCCCACGTGCAGGGCGGCGCTCAGCGGGTCGAGCAGGGCGCCGTGGTAGTAGTCCGAGCCGAGTTCGGACTTCAGTTCGCCGCGGGAGAGCAGGGTGGTGTGGTGGTCGAAGTTCTCCGCGAGGTCGCGCTGGGTGGCCTTCATCGCCTCGAAGTGCTGTGGTTTGTACGCCACTCCGAGGCGGCCGGCTCTATGGAAGTCGCAGTCGATCTGCTCCTTCTGCGTCAGCTCCTCGACGACGTCGACCGCCTCGCGGAAGGCGTCGTACAACTCACGGGCCCGTTCCTGGCCGAAGCGCTTGCGGGCCTCGCCGACACCGATGGTGATGCCCTGGGTGCACATGCTGCCGTTGCGCCCTGAGGCGCCCGAGCCGACCTTGTCCTTCTCGACGAGGACGACGCGGGCTCCCTTGCGCGCGGCGTGGTAGGCGGTGGACAGGCCGGTGAGGCCGCCGCCGACGACCACCACGTCCGCCTCGTCGGGCAGGTCCTTTCCGGAGCGGTCGGGCAGGGCGGGAGCGGTGTCGAGCCAGTAGGGGATCTGCTTCATGGAGTGCGTCCTCACATCCGTACGAAAGTTCAGCAGCCGAGCAGCGCCGGCAGGCCCGACAGGTCGGGCAGCTCGTCGTACGGCTGGTAGTCCGCGCTGCCGGGGCGGCCGTAGCGGTTGATCCACACGCGGCGCTTCAGACCCAGGTCTCGGGTGGGGATGAGGTCGTACTCCCAGCCCTGGGCGGTGTGGATGACCTGGGACGGCTCGACACCCATCGTCCTGTACGCGTGCTCGAAGGTCTGGCGGTCCGGCTTGTACGCCCCCGCCTGCTCGGCGGTGATGACGTGGTCGAACTCGACGCCGATGTTCTCGACGTTCCGCGCGATCAGCCGGTCCTCGGTGTTGGAGATGATGGCGATCTCGTAGCGGGACTTCAACGCCCGCAGGGCGTCGGGGACTTCGGGGAACGGGCCGAAGGCGGGGACGGCCTCGACCAGCGCGTCGCCGTCCGACGTGCGGTACTCCAGGCCGTGCAGCCGCATGGCCGTCTCCAGGCTGGAGTGCAGGACCTCGTGGTAGGGGCGGTACGCCTCCAGGACCGCCTGGAAGCGCATCACGCGGAAGTCGTCGAGGAATTCGTCGACATCCAGGTTGTCCAGGTCCAGCCGGTCGGAGAGAACCTTCAGGGTGGTGGGTCCGAGCTGGAAGTCGATCAGGGTGCCGTAGGCGTCGAAGGTGACGATCTCTCGCATGAAATTCAGCCTCGATTCGCGGGTCTTCAGGGGGAGTTGAGGTGGGTCTAGAGCTTCAGACGACGCGTTCGCCGGGGGTGACGATCGCGTCGAGTGCGGCCAGGTCGGCCGCGTCGGGGATCCGGTCGGCCGCCGCCGCGTTGGCGGTGACCTGGTCGGGGGTCATGGCGCCGCAGATGACGGAGCCGACGGCCGGCAGGGCGGCGAGTGAGCCCACCGCGACCTGGAGGAGCGTCAGGCCGCGCTCGGCGCCGTACGCGGTGAGCGCCTCGACCCGGTCGAGGGCCTGGTCGGTGAGCCAGCCCTGGCGCCAGGACAGCCGACTGCCGGGCGGGGGCTGCTCGCCGCGTCGGTACTTGCCGCTGAGCAGACCATTGGCCAGCGGGTAATAAGGGAGCAGGCCCAGCCCGTGGCGCAGACAGGCGGGGACCAGATCGGCCTCCGCGCTACGGTCGAGCAGGTGGTAGCGGGCCTGGGTGGACACGAACACCTCGGAGAGCTGCTCGGCCGGGAGGTTGGAGCAGCCGACGTACCCGATCTTGCCCTCGTCGACGAGTTCACGCAGGGCGGCGACCGTCTCGTCGAGCGGGGTGACACCGTCCGGCTCGTGGTACTGATACAGGTCGATCCGGTCGGTGCCCAGTCGGCGCAGCGACGCCTCGACGGCGTGGCGGATGTAGGGACGTGCCCCCCGCGGGCCGTGTCGGTCGGCCGCCGGCCCCATCGCCATGCCGAACTTGGTGGCCAGTACGACCCCGTCGCGCCGGCCTTTGAGCGCCGCGCCCAGCAGCCGCTCCCCGTCCCCGCGCGAGCCGCCCCTCTCGCCGAACCCGCCGTACATGTCGGCGGTGTCGAACAGGGTGATCCCGGCGTCGAGGGCCGCGTGCACGACGGCCTTCGTGCCCTCCTCGTCGAGGCGGGAGCCGAAGTTGTTGCCGCCGACGCCGACCACGGAGACGGTGGGGCCGCGTGCGCCCAGCGTGCGGTATCTCATGACCGGTCTCCGAACCCGATGCAGACGTTCTTGGTCTGCGTGTAGCTCGCCAGGGCCTCCAGCCCTTTCTCCCGGCCCCAGCCGCTGTGCTTGTAGCCGCCGAAAGGGAGTTCCACGCCCGTGCCGACGCCGGTGGCATTCACGTAGACCTGGCCGGCCCGGATGCCCTCGGCCATGCGCAGCGCCTGGTCGATGTCGCGGGTCCAGACGTACGAAGCCAGGCCGTACGGCGTGTCGTTGGCGATCTGCAGAGCTTCCTCGGCGTCGTCGAATTCGATGACGGTGACGACGGGGCCGAAGATTTCCTCGCGGGCGCAACGGGACTGGTTCGTCAGGCCGGTGAGGACGGTCGGCTCGATGTAGTAGCCGTCGGCGAGCGCGGGGTCGACGGGGGCTCGGCCCCCGGTGCGCACATCGGCGCCCTCCTGCCGGGCCAGGTCCAAGTAGCCCTGCACGCGGTCGCGTTGGCGGGCGGCGACCAGCGATCCGACGTCGGGGTCGGCCAGGCCGGGGCCCAGTCGCAGCGAGGCGGCATGGGCGACCAGCTTGTCGAGGAACTCCTCGGCGCCGCGTTGGAGCAGGATCCGGGTGCCGGCCGAGCAGGTCTGTCCGGCGTTGCCGAAGGCGGAGCCCGCCACGGCGCCCAGTGCCAGGTCGAAGTCGGCGTCGGCGAAGACGACGACCGGTGACTTGCCGCCCAACTCCACGACCGCGGGCACCACGTTGGCCGCCGCCGCCTGGGCGACCTTGATGCCGGTCGGCACCGAACCGGTGAAGGTGACCTGGTCGATGCCCGGGTGTCCGGCGAGGGCGGCGCCGGTCTCGCCGTCGCCGGGCAGGACGTTCAACACCCCTGGCGGGAGGCCGCATTCGAGGGCGATGCGGCCGATCTCCAGCGGGGTCAGGGGGGCTTCCGGGGAGGGTTTGAGTACGACGGTGCAGCCTGCGGCCAGGGCCGGGGCCGAGCCCCTCGCGGTGTTCTGGAGCGGGTAGTTGAACGGGATGATCTGGCCGGAGACCCCGATCGGCTCGCGGACGGTGTAGTCGAGGAGGCCGGGGCCGAGCGGGATGGTGGAGCCGCCGGGCTTGTCGGCCACACCCGCGTAGAACTCGAAGTAGCGGGCGGCGGCCTCGACGTCTGCCTTCGCCTGGCTGAGCGGCTTGCCGACGTCCCGGCTCTCCAGCCGGGCCAGCCGCTCACCGTCGGATCGGATCGCTGCGGCGATGCGGTTCAGCAGCCGCCCCCGGTCGGCGGCTCGCATCCGCGCCCACTCGGGGGCGGTGAAGGCCGCCCGGGCCGCCGCCACCGCCTGGTCCACGTCCTCGGCACCGGCGAGCGCCACCTGCGTGATGGTCGTCCCGTCCGAGGGGTCGAGGACGGTGAAGGTGCGGCCGTCGGTGGCCGGGACCTGCTTTCCGTCGACGAGAAGGAGCCGGGTGTCGTCGCTCACGGCCGGATCTCCCCCTGCACCTCGCCGAAGATGACGACCTCGTCGCCGGGGTGGACGGTGCGGATCCGGCGGACCCAGAGCACGATGCCGTCCTGGGGGGCGCGGACCTCCTCCAGCGTGTTGCCGTAGTGGTCGACGATGTGGGCGATCAGGTCGCCTTCCTTGCAGGTCTCCCCCGGCGCGGCATGCCCGAGGAAGAAGCCGCCGGCGGCGGAGCGGGCGAAGGTTCCGGAGACCGTCGTGTAGCTGTCGCGCAGCTTCGCCTCGCCGTCGGTCATGCCGAGCTGCCGCATGATGTTGCGGACGGAGTCGATGTGCAGTTCGACGTTGGCCTCGCGGTAGGTGCCGCCGCCGGCCTCGATGGTGATGGCGGGCTTTCCCGCCGCGAGGGTGGGGTGGCGGACCGTGCCGCCCCACTTGCCGCCCTTCCAGACCAGCTCGTGACCGGCCGCGAGGGCGAGGTCCGTGGCCAGCTCCTCGTAGCCGCCCTGGAGGATGGCGAGCGGGGCGATCTCGCCGAAGGTGCCGCCGGTGTGCAGGTCCACCAGGGCGTCGATGACCGGGACGACCTGCTCGACGAAGGTGGCGGCCAGGCGCAGGGAGTACGAGCCGTCGGCGTCACCCGGGAAGATGCGGTTGAGGTTGAGGTGGTCCAGGCCGCTGGTGCGGGCGGCGGCCTCGAAGGCCGGGGTGTTCATGCAGGGGATGCCGACGAGGGTGCCGCGCAGTGTGGCCGGGTCGGTCTCGGCGAGGACGCGGCGGATGGCTTCCTGGCCGTCGTACTCGTCGCCGTGCACACCCGCGTCGACGCAGAGCACCGGGCCGTCCTCGGTGCCGTTGACGACGATGACCGGTATGCCGAGGTCCACGCCGTAGGTGCTGGTGCCGACCGGGATGAGGCCCTGGGCGCGCTCGCCGGGGGCGACGGTCAGCGGACCGATGGAGTACATGTCGTTCCTTTCGAAAACGGGGTGTGTCACAGGCGGGCGGATGCCTCGTCGAGGGTTTCCGCGAGGATGTCGGCGATACGGTCGAGGAGCGCGCGGTCGCTGATCAGTGGGGGCGCGATCTGGACCAGGGGGGCCGCGCGGTTGTAGACGCGGGCCAGGAGGCCGGCCTCGCGCAGCCGGCGCGGGATGAGGTCGGCGACCAGGTCGGCGCGGGCGCCGGCGCTGAAGCCGCCGTCCTCCAGGTCGCCGACGAGTTCGCAGGCGTAGAAGAAGCCCGCGCCCCGGACGTCGCCGACGATGGGCAGGTCCGCGAGGGATGTCATGCGGGCCGCGAGGTGGTCCTGTTGGCCGCGGACGTTGTCCAGGATCCGGTCCCGCTCCATGATCTCCAGGCTGCGCAGGGCGATCGCGGCGCTCAGCGGGTGGCCGGCGAAGGTGTAGCCGTGGTTGAGGACCGCGCCGGGCCGGTTGAGGACCTCGGTGACGCGGCTGCTGACGAGGGTGGCGCCCATGGGGGCGTATCCGGCGGTGATGCCCTTGGCGACGGTGACGATGTCCGGGCGGGCGTCGTAGCGGTCGCCGCCGAACCACTCCCCCAGCCGTCCGAAGGCGGTGATGACCTCGTCGGCGCAGAGCAGGAAGCCGTACCGGTCGGCCAGCGCCCTCAGGCCCGGCCAGTACCCCTCGGGCGGTGTGATGCAGCCGCCCCGGTTCTGCACCGGCTCGGCGATCAGCATCGCGATCGTCTCCGGGCCCTCGGCCAGGATCGCGGCCTCCAGCTCGGCGAGCAGCATGGCGGTGTGCACGTCGTCGTCGAGAAACTCGGGCGCGAGGCCGAAGCGGTTGGTGTCGGACACGAACCGGGTCTCGATCGCGCCCGGGCCGTAGGGCTCGCGCAGTCCGGGGTCGTCGGTCAGGGACAGGGCGCCGAGGGTCAGTCCGTGGTAGGCGCCGCGGCGGGAGATCGCCTTGGTGCGGCCCGCCTCACCGCGCAGGGCGTGGTACTTGCGGGCGATCTTCCAGGCGGTCTCGACGGCTTCGGCGCCGCCGCCGGAGAAGAAGGTGTGCTCGATGTCGACGGGGGCGATCCGGGCCAGTCGTTCGGAGAGTTCGATGGCCGTGGGGTGGGCGGAGGCGGACCACAGCGGGCTGAAGCACAGTTCGCGCAGCTGCTTGTCCGCCGCCTCTGCGAACTCGGGGGCGTAGGAGTAGCCGAGCTGGCAGCAGTACAGGCCGGAGAGTCCGTCGATGTAGCGTCGCCCGGTCGCATCCCAGATGTACGGGCCCTCGCCGCGCTGTACGACGAAGAGGTTCTCGCCGTCCTGGCCCAGCGAGCCGTTGGGGGTCATGTTGAGCAGGAGGTGCCGGGCCGCGGTGGCGGACAGTTCTCCCGTGGGGGTGCGGGTGCTGGTGGTCATTTTGCGGTCTCACTTCCGGCGGGGAGGCCCACCGCGGTCTCGGTCGGCAGCAGGCCGTCCTGCTCGCCGGAGCCGCTGAGCCGGCGTGCCGCGGCGACCAGGGCGAGGGCCACGACGGCGACGGCGATGAGGATCGCGCTGACGGCGGTCACCGACGGGTCGACGTTGTACTGGAGGACGTTGAACACCTCGACGGGCAGCGTCACGGTGTCCACGGAGGACAGGAACTGCGAGATGAAGAACTCGTCGAAGCTGGTGATGAAGGCGAAGATCCCGGCGGCGACGAGCCCGGGCGCGGCCAGCGGGAAGGTGATGCGCCGGGCGATCGTGAGGCGGCTCGCGCCCATGCTGGCGGCCGCGTCCTCCAGCCTTTCGTCGATGCCCTTCAGCGTGGCCATGAGGATCATCACGGCGATCGGCGAGGCCAGCACGGTGTGGCCCAGCGCGATGGCGATCGGGCTGCCGAGCATCGAGGCCGGCTCGAAGAGCAGGAACAGGCCGAGGGCGACGACTACTTGAGGGATCACCAGCGGGGCGAGGACCAGGCCGTAGACCGCCGAGCGCAGCGGGAGTTCGCTGCGGACCAGGGCCGTGGCGGCGGTCATGCCCAGGATCAGCGAGAGGACCGTGGTCATGGCCGCCACCAGAGCGCTGAGCGACAGCGCGGCGGGCCACTTGCTGCCCTCGGCGAACAGCTGCCGGTACCAGCCGAGCGTCCACGAGTCCGGCGGGAAGGAGCCGAAGGCGTCCTTGCCGAAGGAGGTGACGACGATGACGACGATCGGCAGGGCCAGGACCAGCAGGATCAGGGTGGCGAGGACGGTCAGGGTGATGCGTCCGGCCAGGGTGGAGCGCAGCTCGATCATGTCGCCGCACCTCGCTTCCGAAGGGCCTCGCCCGCCGACTTCAGCAGCCTGAGCAGCAGGAGTCCGGTGAAGGTGAGGAGCAGGAGGATGATCCCGAGCGCGGAGGCGCCGTTCCACTGGTTCTGTTTCATGACCTGCTCGTCGATGAGCGAGGCGACCATGGTCTGCTTCTCGCCGCCCATGAGGGCGGGGGTGAGGTAGTAGCCGAGGCAGAGGATGAAGGACAGCACCCCCGCGTTGACCAGGCCGGGGGCCACCAGGGGCAGGTACACCCTGCGGAAGATGGTGATCCGGCCCGCGCCCATGCTGGCCGCCGCGGCGAGCAGTCGGCGGTCGATGCCCTTCATGACCGCGTACAGCAGCAGCACGGTGTACGGCAGCATCACGGCGGTGGTGCCGATGACGACGCCGATCTCGTTGTAGAGCAACTGGAAGGGCGCGCCCGGGAAGTGAAGGTCCGTCAGGACGTTGTTCACGACGCCGTTGTCGCCGAGCAGGATGATCCAGCCGTAGGTGCGCACCAGGGCGCTGATGAAGTGCGGGACGACGACGACCAGCATCGCCAGGCCCGCCCACAGCGGCTTGAGGCGGGAGATCGCGGCGGCGAGAAGGAAGCCGGTGACCAGGGCGAGCAGGGAGGTCTCGGCGGAGATCCGCAGGGTGGTGAGGAGGATCTCCAGGTTGGCGCCGCGGAACGCGTCGGCGTACCAGTGGAGCGTGAAGCCGCCGTCCTCGCCCTTGATGCTCAGCATCAGGGTGCTGAAGATCGGATAGACGAAGAGGATCAGCAGGTAGACGACGACGGGGGCCGCGTTGAACAGGCCGAAGCGGGTGCGGCGGTCGGACAGCACGCTTTTCCTGCGGGGCGCGGGTGTGGTGGTTTCCGTTACGGGAGCGAGTACGGCCACGCCTCTCACCCTCCGTGTTCCGGGTCGGCGAAAACGCTGACGTTTCCCGGGTCCGCGGTGATGCCGACGCGCTCGCCGGGGGCGGGGGCGCGTCCGGCGGGCAGTTCCAGCCGTACGCATCCGGTGTCCGTGCCGCCGTCGGGTCGTACGGTGACCCGGACGAGGGTGCCCACGTAGGTGACCGTCTCCACGGTCCCGGTACAGAACCCGTCGCCGGCGGGACACAGGGTGAGCCGGCCGGGCTGGACCGCGGCGAGGACCTTCGGGGCCGGCGGGACGGCCTGCGGGCGGGCCTTGAGCAGACCGCCGGTGTCGAGCCGTACGAGGAGGTGGTCCGCGGTCTGCTCCTGCACCTGGCCCGGGAGGAAGTTGGCGGCGCCGAGGAAGTCGGCGACGAACGGGGTGCGGGGGCGCTCGAAGAGCTCCTGCGGGGTGTCGAACTGGTCGATCCGCCCGTCCCGCATGACGGCGATGCGGTCGGAGAGGACGAGCGCCTCCTCCTGATCGTGCGTCACGTAGATGACGGTCAGGCCGAGTTCGCGCTGGATGCGCTTGATCTCGGTCTGGAGCTGGTCGCGGAGCTTCTTGTCGAGGGCGCCCAGCGGCTCGTCCATGAGGATGACCGGCGGCCGGTAGACCAGGGCCCGGCACAGCGCGACCCGCTGCTGCTGGCCGCCGGACAGCTCGCGCGGCCGGCGCCGGGCCATGGCCGAGAGGCCGGCCATCTCCAGGGTCTCGCCGACCCGGCGGCGCAGTTCCGCCTTCGGCACACCGCGCAGTCGCAGCGGGAAGGCGACGTTCTCCCACACCGTCATGTGCGGGAAGAGCAGGTACTGCTGGAAGACGAAGCCCAGGCCGCGCTTCTGCGGCGCGAGGCGGGTCATGTCGTGGCCGCCTACGACGACGCTGCCGGAGTCGGGCTCGCAGAACCCGGCGATCATCATCAGGGTGGTGGTCTTGCCGGAGCCGGAGGACCCCAGGAAGGTGACGAACTCGCCCGCCGCGATCTCCATGGAGACCTCGTCGACGGCCGTGACACCGCCGTACGTCTTGCGAAGTCGTGTCACTGACACGGCTTTTCCGGAGCCGGTCAGGGTCTCGGGCAGGGCGGGTGAAGGCCTCACGTCGGTCTCAGGCATGCGTCCACTCCTGCCACCGCTTGGACACCGCGTCCTGGTTCTTGATCCACCACTCGACGTCCAGGTCGAAGCCGGACTCCAGGTGCGCCGGTGAACTGCCCAGGTTCGCGGCGGTGTCGGCGGAGAGTTTCTTGTAGGCACCCGGCACCGACGGGGCCATCGGGTAGATCTCGGCGTAGGCGGCCTGCACCTCGGGGCGCAGGGCGAAGTCGATCAGCTTGTAGGCGGCGTCGAGGTTGGCGGCGCCCTTGGGGATGCCGAGGGCGTTGCTCTGCCGACGGGCGCCGTTCCACTGGTAGGCCAGCGGGGAGCCGCCCTTGATCAGGGCGTCTAGGCGGCCGTGCCAGACGCTGGAGGCGACGACCTCCTTGCGGCCGAGGAGGACGCCGGGCAGGGCGCCGGTGTCCCAGAACTTCCGTACGGACCCCTTGATCTCACTCAGGACCTTGAAGGCGCGGTCCACGTCGAGCGGGTAGAGCGCGTCCAGGGCCACGCCGTCGGCCAGGAGGGCGAACTCCAGCTCGGGCAGGTCCGCGTCGAGGGCCTGGAGGGCACGGCTGCCGGGGAACGCCTTGGTGTCCCAGAAGTCGGCCCACGAGGCCGGTTTCTTCCCGTCGAAGGCGTCGGTGCGGTACGCCATCACGCTGGCCCAGTAGTTCTTGCCGACGGCGTTCGACGTCACCAGGGCCTTGGCGATGCCGGCGCTCTTGAAGTTCTTCAGCCGGTCGTAGTCGAGGTCCTGGGTGGCGCCCTCCTGCTTGAAGAGCACGAAGTCGGCCATCGAGTCGTCGATCACGTCGAACTGCGGCCGGCCCTGCTTGATCTGGGCGAGCATCTGGGCGTACTCGATGTTCACCACCTTGACCTGGATGCCGGTCTCCTTGGTGAACGGGTCGTAGATCGCCTGCTGGTTGGCGTCGCCGTAGCTGCCGCCGCTGTTGCGGACGACGAGGGTCTTGGAGCTGCTGCCGTCGCCGACGGACCGGCTGGTGCCGGTACCGCAGCCGGTGAGCGAGGTGGCGGCGAGGCCTGCGGCGACTCCGCCTGCTCCGCGCAGGAACACTCTGCGGTCCATCCGGAAATCTGACACCGGTGCCTCCTGGTGGTGCGCTGCGTGATGAGGGATGCGTGCTCGGGGGGGGCTCGTTCTGTTCGTGCGGGTGCTTCGCAGGGGGTCAGTGGGGGCGGTCGTCGGGTGCCGGGACGGCGATGGCGGCGAGTTCGGCGCCGTGGGCGACGGTCAGGCCGCGCATGCCGTAGAAGATCCGTCCGGTGGCCGGGGTGTGGACCTTGTGCTCCTGGCCGTCGGCCGGGTCGACGACGTGGCCGATGACCTGGCCCGCCGTCACGTCGTCGCCGGCGGTGAACTCCGGGTACCAGAGGCCGGTGGCCCCGGCGGTGACGCCTGCGGCCCAGACCCAGTCCCGGACGGTCGTCGTGGCCGGGCGTCCGGCGTCGAGGACACCGAGCCGGTTCAGCACCCCGTACAGGCCGGTGACGAGGCGGCGGGCGGTCTCCGCGTCGCGTTCGCCGAGCTGGCCGGTCTCGACGAGGATCGCCGGGATGCCCTGGCGGGCGGCGGCAGCGTGGCTGTTGCCGCCGTCGGCGTTCAGGCCGAGGATGACATCCTCGATGCCGAGGGCGCCGGCCATGTCGGCCGTCTTCGCGTCCAGTTCGGTGTCTCCGGTGAGGCGGTAGCCGACGAAGTCGTCGAGGACCTCGTCGATGCCGCCCGAGTGGAGGTCGACGTAGGCGTCGGCGCCGTCCAGCAGGTGGGTGAAGAGCCAGGCGGCCAGCCGTTCGGTGGGGGTGCCGTCGGGGTCGCCGGGGAAGACGCGGTTGATGTTGACGCCGTCGAGCGGGGACACGCCGAGCCGGCCCTGGTAGGCGGCCGGGGGGTTGGCGACAGGGCAGACGATCACCTGGCCGTGCACCTCGCCGGGCTCCAGCAGGGCCGCGAGCCGGGTGGCCGCGTCGACGCCCGTGAACTCGCCACCGTGGACGCCCGCGGTGATCAGGACACGGGGGCCGGGGTGGGCGCCGTTGACCAGGGTCAGCGGGATGTCGACGGTGAGGGTGCCGAGGTCGGCGGGGACGGTGCCGCGGGCCTTGGTGCCGGGCTCGGCGTGCAGGGCGCCGAGGGAGAGGGCGCTCTTCGTCGAAGTCATGGTCGTCACGCCTCCGTCCGGTCGAGGGTGGAGAGGAAGTCGACGGGCCGGGGCGAGGTGCCCTCCAGCGCGAGGTCGGCGGCTATGTCGCCGAATGCGGGCGACAGCTTGAAGCCGTGTCCGGAGAACCCGGCGAGGAGTACAACGTTGTCGGCACCGGGCAGCGGGCCGACGAGCGGACGGCTGCTCTCGGTGTAGCCCTCCATGTAGACGGAGAGGCGGACCGGGTCGGGGTTCAGGTCGGGCATATGGCGGCCGATCAGCTCGGTGAAGATCTCCAGTTCCTCCGGCGCCACGGTCCGGTCCAGCTGGTCGGGGTCGCCGGCGGGTCGGTGCAGCGCCCGGGACAGTCCGAGCTTGACGGAGACGCCGTCCGGCGAGGGCAGGCCGTAGCAGTGCGTGGGTGCCGTACGGATGAAGGCGGGGAGCTCCTCGCCGAACCAGGCGTCGGTGGTGGGCACGTACCAGGCGCTGATGAGGCGGCGGACGTCCACCTCCCACGGCAGGTCCGGCAGCAGGTCGTTCACCCAGGGGCCGACGGTGACCACGGCGGTGTCGAAGTGCTCGCTTCCGGCGTCCGTGCGGATCTCGACGCCGTTCGCGACGGGCACGATCTCGCGGACCGGGGTGTAGCGGTGGATGACGGCGCCCAGCTCCTCGGCGCGGCGGGCGGCCGTCTGGATCGTCAGCTCGGGGCGGATGAAACCCGCGTGGCGGTCGAGCACGGCCGCGTCGCCGTCCTCGATCCGGAACTGCGGGAAGCGCTTGGCAAGGGCTTCGACGTCGAGCACCTCGTGGTCGAGGCCGTGTTCCGCGATCGACTCCAGGACGGTCGCCATCTGGTGGTGCTCGGTCGGCCCCATGAGCAGACAGCCGGTCAGGCGGCGCAGCTCGCGGCCGGTCTCCTCCTGGAGCCGCTCCCAGAGGGTGTCGGCGTGCTGCAGGAGCGGGACGTACCGGGAGTCCTCGAAGTGGGCGCTGCGGAAGATCCGGGTCTCGCCGCCGGCGGCGCCGCGGTCGTGGCCCGGGGCGAAGCGGTCGTAGCCGACGACCTCGGCTCCGCGGGCGGCCAGGCGCCAGGCGGCCTGGCTGCCCATCGTTCCGACGCCGACGACGGCGACACGCTTGCTGGCAGGCACAAGGATTCCTTTCGTCTCCCGGGCCGTGGATGCTGGTCGCCCGGTGTGCGGATTCCGTGATTCCGGATATGGGGGGGCGGCCTGGGGCCGCCGACTCGGGCTTACCGGAGGGAGGGCTTCGGACCGCCTCTTCGCGGCCACCCCTTCAACTTCCTCCGTGCCACATTGTGGAACGCTATGCTAGAATCTGGCACGAGAATGGCAGTGGCCCTGGAGGGGAGTCAAGGGGTGTACGCATGGAATTCGCAGAGTTAACGGGGGAAATCAGATGGAAATGAAGAGCGTGACCAGGTCACTGCGGATCCTTGAGGCGGTCGCGCAGCACCAGCCGGTGACCGTGGGGGAACTGACCAAGCTGTTCGGTCTGCCCAAGTCGACAGTGCAGCGCACGCTGGTCACCCTGAACGAGGCCGGGTGGCTGCGGGCGAACCGGAAGGACACGACCCGCTGGGAGATCGGCGCGCGCGTGCTGGCCGTACGCCCGGCGGCGCTCCAGGGGTCGAGTCTGTTCGCGGCCGCGCGGGAGCCCATGATCCGGCTGCGGGACGCGGTGAACGAGACCATTCATCTGTCGGTGCCGGACGCGTTGCAGTGCATGGTGGTCGTCGACCGGGTGGACTGCACGCACGCGGTGCGGACCTTCCACGCCATCGGCGACACGTCCCCGCTGCACGCGACCGCGACGGGGCGTGCGGTTCTCGCGCATGTGCCTCGGGCGGACGTCGACGAGCTGGTCGCGCACGGGCTGGAGTCGTTCGGGGAGGCCACGCCGACCGAAGCGGGCCAGTTGCACGCCGAGTTGGAGCGTGTACGCGCCGATGGTTACTCCGTCAACCGGAAGCAGTACCGGCCTGATGTGTGTGCGGTGGCTGCGGCGATTCTGGATGAGGGTGGGACGCCACTGGCCACCGTCGCCGTTTCCATGCCGGAGTCTCGGTACGACGCGGTGCGGCTTCCTGAGCTGGGGAGGCTTGTTGCCGACACGGCTCAGGAGATCGCGGGCCGGCGGATGGGGGCCTAAGGGGCTGGGGGGAACTGTGATCAGGCGGCTGCGGCATGTCTGTGGCTGATCGCGCAGTTCCCCGCGCCCCTAAGTACCTCACCTCACGGGGATTGCCAGGTACTGGTATTCCAGGAACTCCTCGATGCCCACCCGGCCGCCTTCCCTGCCCAGGCCGGACTGCTTCACGCCGCCGAAAGGCGCCGCCGGATTGGAGACCAGCCCTGTGTTCAGGCCGACCATGCCGACCTCCAGGCGTTCGCTGACGCGAAGCGCGCGGTCGAGGGTCTCGGTGAAGACGTAGCCGACGAGTCCCCAGGGGGTGTCGTTGGCGCGGCGGACGACCTCGTCCTCGTCGTCGAAGGTGAGGATCGCGGCTACCGGGCCGAAGATCTCCGTCTCCATCAGACGGCTCTCAGGGTCGACCCCCGCCAGCACGGTCGGCGGGTAGAAACAGCCCGGGCCTTCGGGCGTACGGCCGCCCACGAGCACCCTGGCGCCGCGCTCCACCGCGTCGGCGACCAGCACCTCGACCTTGGCACGGCCGGTCGCGTCGATCAGCGGGCCCACGTCGACCCCGTCACGGGTACCGGGGCCCACGACGAGGGCACCCATGCGCTCGGCCAGGCGCCGTCCGAACTCCTCCGCCACCGACCGGTGGACGAAGAAGCGGTTGGCGGCCGTGCATGCCTCGCCCATGTTGCGCATCTTGGCGAGCATCGCGCCGTCGACGGCCGTGTCCAGGTCGGCGTCGTCGAAGACGATGAACGGCGCGTTGCCGCCCAGCTCCATCGAGGTCCGTACGACCGTGTCGGCGCTCTGTGCCAGCAGCAGCCGTCCGACCTGCGTGGAGCCGGTGAAGGACAGTTTGCGGATCCGCCCGCCCCGCAGGAGCGGTTCGCAGACCTCCCCGGCACGGGAGGTGGTGACGACGTTCAGCACGCCGTCCGGCAGTCCGGCCTCCTGGAGGATCGCGGCGAGGGCCAGGCTGGAGAGCGGGGTCTGGGGAGCCGGTTTGAGGATCATCGTGCAGCCGGCGGCGATCGCCGGGCCGATCTTGCGGGTGCCCATGGCAAGCGGGAAGTTCCAGGGCGTGATCAGCAGGCAGGGGCCGACCGGGCGGCGGGAGAGCAGCATGCGGTTGCGCCCGTCCGGCAGGATGCCGCCACCGCCGTCGATGCGCACCGCCTCCTCGGAGAACCAGCGGAAGAACTCGGCCGCGTAGGCCACTTCTCCCCTGGCCTCGGCGAGCGGCTTGCCCATCTCGGAGGTCATCAGGAGGGCGAGTTCCTCGGTCCGGTCGAGGATGATCTCGTAGGCGCGGCGCAGGATCTCACTGCGTGCCCGCGGTGCCGTACGCGCCCACCCCTCCTGGGCCTGCACGGCCGCGTCCTCAGCGAGCCGGGCGTCCTTGGGGCCGGCGTCAGCGACATGCGCGATGATCTCGCCGGTCGCGGGGTCGTCCACGGGCAGGGTGGCACCGTCCGCGGCGTCCACCCAGGCTCCGCCGATGAACAACTGCGTGGGCGTGTCGGTCATGGGGTCTCTCCTGGTCGATCGGCGGCGGGGTCGAGCAGTTCCGCGAGGTGCAGGGCGCGCACGCCCCGGTCACCGGCGAGGTGGTCGATCTGGGTGGCGCAGCTGAAGCCGTCGGCCACGACCGCGGTCCGCTCGGCCGGGTCGATGCCGTCGAGGCGTGGCTTCAGCGCCAGGTCGGCGACGGCCATCGAGGTGTCGTAGTGCTGCTCCTCGAAGCCGAAGTTCCCGGCGAGCCCGCAGCAGCCCTCGGCCTCGTCGACCTTGCGTACGCCGAGCCGGCGGAGCAGATCGGCGGGGCGGCGGCCCTTGAAGGTGGCGTACTCGTGGCAGTGGGTCTGCAGTACGACGTCCTCGGGCAGCGGCGGCGGGGTCCAGCCCGGCTCGGCGAGGTCGGTCAGGGCACCGGTGAAGGTGTGGACGCGGTCCGCGACGCGCCGGGCGGCTTCGGTGCCGAGCAGTTCGGGGACGTCGCGTTTGAGGGCGGCGGCGCAGCTGGGCTCGGCCACGATGACCGGCCGGTCATCGCCGTCGTCCAGGCGGGCGACCGTGCGGGCCATGACCCTGCGGGCCACGGACAGTTGGCCGGTGCTGACCCAGGTCAGGCCGCAGCACAGGCCGTCCCGAGGAGTGGTGGGAATGCCGGCGTCGGCGAGGACACGGCCGGCGGCGCCCGCCACCTGGGGGCGGAAGGCGCGCGTGAAGCTGTCGACGAAGAGCAGGGCCTTCGATGATCCGCCGGTCGTCGCCCCACTCGGGACCGAGCGCAGGACCACGCGCAGCTCACGCCGGGAAGCGAACGCCGGGATCGTGCGCTCGGTGGTCACACCCCCGAGCCGCGCGAGCAGGCTGCCGAGCGGCCCGCGCAGCAGTGCGTTGAGCGGCCGGGCGGCGTAGCCGGCCAGGGCGGAGGTGAAGGGCAGCCAGCCCAGCGAGTAGTGGGAACGGGGCCGCAGGCGACTTCTGTAGTGCCGGTGCAGGAACTCCGCCTTGTACGTGGCCATGTCGACGCCGACCGGGCAGTCACTGGAACACGCCTTGCAGGACAGGCACAGGTCGAGGGCGTCGCGGACCTCTGTCGAGCGCCAGCCGTCCTGGACCGTCTCCCCGCGCACCATCTCCTGGAGGAGGCGGGCCCGGCCCCGGGTGGAGTCGTTCTCCTCCCCCGTGGCCCGGTAGCTGGGGCACATCACGCCACCGGTGTCGCTGCGGCACCGGCCGATGCCGACGCAGCGGCGCACCGCGCCCTCGAAGCCGTCCTCGTCGTGCGGGAAGGTGAAGAGCGTGGCGACGGGCAGCAATTCCGGCGTGTGCAGGGCGAGGTCGGCGTCGAGTCGGGCCGGCTCCACGATGACGCCGGGGTTCAACAGCCCCTCGGGGTCGAAGACTTCCTTGAAGGCGGCGAACGCCCGGATCATCCGTTGGCTGTACATGGCCTCCAGCAGCTCACCGCGGGCCCGTCCGTCGCCGTGCTCGCCCGAGAGGGTTCCGCCGTGCTCGACGACCAGGGCGGCGGCCTCGCCCAGGAAGCGGCGGGCGGCGACCCGGCCGGCGTCGGTGGCGAGGTCGAAGTCGATGCGGACGTGGACGCAGCCCGCGCCGAAGTGGCCGTAGAGCACGCCGGTCAGCCCGTGGGAGGCCAGCAGCTCGCGGAAGTCCCGCAGATAGGCGGCCAGTTGGTCGGGCGCGACCGCCGCGTCCTCCCAGCCGGGCCAGGACTCCCCGCCGTCCACGAGCCGGGCGGCGAGACCGGCGCCGTCCTCGCGAACCCGCCACAGCGAGCGCCGCTCGGCCGCGCTGTCCACGACCCGGCCGCCGGTGATACGGCCCCGGGCCTTGAGTACGTCCAGCAGTTCGGCCGCCCGGGCGGCGACCGACTCCTCGTCGTCGCCGTCGAGTTCGACGTAGAGCCAGGCGCGTCCGTCGGGCAGCCCGGTGACGGAGTCCTCGCCCCGGCGGGCGCGCATGGTGGCGACGATCGCCTCGTCCATGCCCTCCACGGCGGTGGGGTGCCGACGGAGGATCTCCGGGACGTCCTCGGCGGCGTCCACGACGTCGTCGTAGCCGAGGGTCAGCAGCGCCGAAGCCGGTGCGGTCGCCACCAGGCGGACCGTCGCGGCGGTGACGACCGCGCAGGAACCCTCGGTGCCGACCAGGGCGCGGGCCAGGTCGAAGCCGTTCTCGGGCAGGAGGTGATGCAGCTGGTAGCCGGAGACCTGGCGCGGGATACGGCCCAACTCGGTACGGATCGGGGCCAGTTCGGCGTCGATCAGTCGTCGTACGTCCGCTTCCAGGCGGGTGACGCGCTCCGTGTCCGCGGGGTCCAGCGGGTGCAGTCCCTCGTGGTCAGCGAGGGCCCGTACGCCGTCGACCGTCACGATCTCCAGGGCCTCGATGTGGGAGCTGGTCCGCCCGTGCCGCACGGACCGGTTCCCGCAGGCGTCGTTGCCGATCATCCCGCCGATGGTGCAGCGGCTGTGGGAGGAGGGGTCGGGGCCGAAGGTGAGCCCGTACGGGGCGGTCTCGGCGCACAGCGCGTCGAGGACCACACCGGCCTCGACCCGCGCGGTCCCGGCGCCCGGGTCGATGTCCAGGATCTGGTTCATGTGCCGGGAGAGGTCGAGGACGACACCCGGCCCGACCGCGTTGCCGGCCATGCTGGTGCCGCCGCCGCGCGCGGTGACCGGGACGCCCGTCTCCCGGCAGGCCCGCAGCACCGCGACCACGTCGTCGGCAGTGCGGGGGAAGGCCACCGCCCGTGGCGGGACACGGTAGTTGGAGGCGTCGTAGGCATAGGCGCCGGTGCCGGGGCCCGTCTCCACGCGCAGGCCGGGAGCCGTCTCGGCAAGCCGGGCGGTCAGCCGCGCCAGGGGATCGCTCATCGTGCCGAGGCTCCCGAGGTACCGCCCTCCACCGCGCTCGCCCACGCCTGCAGGCCCTCGTCCACCGCCGCCTCGTCGATCACAAGCGCCGGGATCATTCGCACGACCTGGTTCCAGGCCCCGCACAGCAGCAGGAGCAGCCCTTCGTCGACGGCGGCCCGCTGCACGCGGGCAGCGGTCTCGGGGTCGGGACTGCCGTCCTCGGTGACGAACTCGGTGGCGAGCATCAGCCCGAGCCCGCGTACGTCCCCGATGCCCGGTGTCCGCGCGGCCACCGCCTCCAGGCCCGCACGCAGCCTGTCGCCCATCGTCCCGGTGTTCTCCACGAGCTTCTCGTCGCGTACGACGTCGAGCGTGGCGCAGGCCGCCGCGCAGGCCACGGCGTTGGCGCCGTACGTGCCGCCCTGCGATCCGGGCCAGGCCTTCGCCATCAACTCCTCGGGCGCGGCGATCCCGGAGAGCGGGTAGCCGCTGGCCAGCCCCTTGGCGGTGATGAGGATGTCCGGGGTGACGCCGAAGTGCTCGTGGCCCCAGAACCGGCCGGTACGGCCGACGCCGGTCTGCACCTCGTCGAGGATCAGCAGAAAGCCGTGCCGGTCAGCGCGTTCGCGCAGGCCTTCGAGGAAGGCCCGGGTCGCGGGCACGTAACCGCCCTCGCCGAGCACCGGTTCGACGATGACGGCGGCGGTGTCGGCGGGCGAGGAGATGGTCTGGAGGGTGTAGTCCAGCTCCTGGAGGGCGAAGCGGGTGGCGGTGTCCTCGTCCCAGCCGTAGCGGTAGGCCGTCGGGAACGGCGTGACGACCACGCCGCTCATCAGCGGGGAGAAGCCGGAGCGGAAGCGGGTGCCGGACGTGGTCATGGCGGCGGCGGCCACGGTTCGGCCGTGGAAGCCGCCGTGGCAGACCAGGATGTTGGGCCGGCCGGTGGCCTGGCGGGCCAGCCGCAGTGCGGCCTCGACGGCCTCGCTTCCGGAGTTGGTGAAGAACAGGCTGTCCAGGCCGGCCGGCAGCACCTCACCGAGTTTGTCGACGAGCCGCCGCAACGGTTGGTGCATGACCGTCGTGTACTGACCGTGGACGAGGGTGCCGGCCTGTTCCCGCGCCGCCTCCACCACCCTCGGGTGGCAGTGCCCCGTGCTGGTGACGCCGATACCTGCGGTGAAGTCGAGGTAGCGGCGGCCGTCCTCGCCGTACAGGTGGACGCCCTCGCCCCGGACCGCCACCACGGGCGTGGCCTGGCGAAGGTGCGGCGACAGTGCGGTCATGTTCGTCTCCCGGCCGTAGCTCGTGATCTGGGCGTTCTGCTCCCGCGTCCTTCCCGAGCATCCAGGCCGCCGCGGAGGGCGACAACGCGTGATCTGTCCAGCGGGGACGCGGTGTTCGGACGTTGTGTCAACCGCAGGGGCCGTGATGCGCCCCTTTGCACGACGGCAGCCACGCTGAACTCCCTCTTGCGCAGGTCAGCGGCGCTTGTCACAGTGACCAGGCACTCCCCCCTCTCCCGTCTCCGGGCTTCGCACGAGCGGGGGCGCCCCCATGGAGACACCGTGAACGAGAACCACCCTGCCGCTCGTCCACCGGACACGGACGACGGGGACACCGGCGCCGGCCGCGCACTCACCGTCGCCGACGTCCTGGCGCTCCCTGTCCTGGCCGCCGGAGATCCCCAGGTCGTCACCGGTGTGCCCCACCTCGACCGGCCGGTGCGCTGGGTCCACATCACGGAGCTGACGGACCCCGCCTCCTTCCTCAAGGGCGGCGAACTCGTCCTGACCACGGGCATGCCCCTGCCCGAGGACGCCGCGGATGTCCGCCGGTACGTCGACGAGCTCGCCGACGTCGAAGCGGCGGCCCTGGTCATCGAGCTCGTACGGCGCTACCACCGCCCGCCCGAAGCACTCGTCCACTCCTGCCACGCCCGCGGACTCCCGCTGATCACCCTCGCCAAGGACGTCAATTTCCTGGAGGTCACCCAGGTCGTCCACACCCTCATCCTCGGCAACCAGGCCGACGCGATGCGCCGGACCCAGCGGATCCACGAGGCGTTCACGGCCCTGACGCTGCGCGGCGCGGGAGCGGAGGACGTGGTGCGGGCGGCCTCGGAGATGAGCGGCCGTACGGTCGTGCTGGAGAACCTGGCGCACCAGGCGCTGATCTGCGAACCGTCCGGCAGCACGGTGGAAGAGGCCCTCACCGACTGGGAGCGGCGCTCCAGAGCGACCCCGCCCCGCGACCACACGGACGTGCACGGTGCGGAACGCTGGCTCGTCGCACCCGTGGAGTACCAGGGCGAACGCTGGGGCCGTGTCGCCATGCTCCCGGCCCGGGCCGACCGGCCGCCCTTCGGCGCGGAGCACCACACCGTGCTCCAGCGCACGGCGATGGCCCTGACTGTCGCCCGCCTCATCCACACCACGCCCTGGGAGCGCACCGCGCACCGAAACGCCCTGCGCGACCTGGCCGAACAGCGCCACCACTCCGCCAAGGACGCCCGCGCCCGCTGCGCCTCGCTGGGCCTGCCCACCGACGACAGCCGGTTCCTCGCGGTCCTCGTCGATCAGGGCTGCGCCGAAATGGAGAACCTCCTGTCCCGGGAACTGAGGACCGCGGGTATCCCCGCACTCGTCGGGGAGCTGTCCCCCGGCCGCCTCGGCATCCTGCTGGCTCTGCGCACGTCCCAGCCCTGGCGCCCCGTCGCCGAACGTCTGGGCCGCGCCGCCCTGGACCTGGACCCGCAGGCCGTCGTGAGCGTCGGGTCGGAGGTCACGGACCTCGCCGACACCGCCCGCTCCTTCCGCGAGGCGGCCCGCGTCGCCGAGGCCACCCCACCCGACCGGCCCCTCCCCCCGGACCGCTCCTTCCACGAACTGTCCGACATCGGCCTGCACCGACTGCTCTACGCGCTCCGCGAGGACACCCGGATCCAGGAGTACACCGAACGGCAGCTGGGCCGACTGATCGACCACGACACCCGACACGGCAGCGACCTGCTCACAACCCTGCGCCACTACCTCGACGCAGCCGGCAACAAGACCATTGCCGCCCGCCGCTGCGGTGTGTCCCGCGAGACCGTCTACCAACGCCTGCGCACCATCGAGCGCCTTCTGAACCGCGACCTCGAATCCGGCGCACAACGCACGGAACTGCATGTCGCGCTCACGGCACTCGACGTCCTGCGTGCCGGCTGACGGGATCCGGCGGCGGGTGCGGACCGGGGTGCGGTGAGGCGATCCACCGGAACCGCGGCCGGCGCCGGCGTCCGGATGGAAGAAGTGCAGCCCGACTAGGTTGCCCGGCCGATCCGTGTGACGGACGGACGAGCAGACCCGGCAGCGGTGGATGCCGGCCCGCAGCAGCATCAGCAAACCCGACGAGACCGCCTACCACCTGGCCTGCGCTCCACTGGAGGCCACCGCCACCGACCTGGTCCGCGTCGCCGGATGCCGCTGGAACATGGAGGATGCGCAAGCGTGGTCGAGCTTGTGGCCGCGTACGCGCGCACCACTCGGTTTGCGGACAGACCGGCTGGGTGGAAGGCATGGGGCTGCGACGTGGACGTTGCCGGAACCGATGCTCGTCGCCCTTGTGTCCGACCTGGCTCTGTTGCGGGGGAGGCGGGAGAACGAAGTGCAACGGGCTCGGGGCGCTGGTCTCCGTCGACGCGGGGCGGGTGGTGCTGCACCCGGCCCGACTTCCCCGGCGATGTCGCGCTCTTCGGCGGCCTTGGGCAGCCTGCCGCGTCCGGTAGCCGCAAGGGCGTCGTGTGTACACGCACGTGGACAACCGTCTGGGGCGCTGGACGGGCGCCCCAGACGAACGATGGTCAGACGGTGGGGACGACGCCGCTCTCGTCGATGACGATCTTCTTTGCGGTGGCGCCGGAGCGGCTGCCGAGCGCCTCGATCGTCTTGACGATGTCCGCGCCCTCGACGACCTCGCCGAAGACGACGTGCTTGCCGTCGAGCCACGAGGTCACCACGGTGGTGATGAAGAACTGCGACCCGTTGGAGTTCGGACCCGCGTTGGCCATGCTCAGCAGGAACGGCCGGTCGTGCTTGAGCTGGAAGTTCTCATCGGCGAACTTCTCACCGTAGATGCTCTTGCCTCCCGTGCCGTTGCCGTTGGTGAAGTCACCGCCCTGCAACATGAACTCGGTGATGACCCGGTGGAAGGGCGCACCCTTGTATCCGAACCCGTTCTGGCCGGTGGCCAGCTCACGGAAGTTGCGGGCGGTCTTCGGCACGACGTCGTCGAACAGCCGGAAGACGATACGGCCGAGGTCCTCACCGTTCGCGGAAACCTGGAAATAGACGTTCTCACTCATGGCAGCGATTCTCCACCATGGCTTCGGAACCGCGGGACTCGGCCCCGTCTCCGTCACCCCCGGTACCACCATCGCCTCCCACACCGGCCGGCGGGGCAGCACCGGGGACACGCTGACCGTCACGCCGGTACGGCCCGAGCCGGTGGTGAAGGTCGGTGTGAACGTCGCCCTGGACAGGGCCGGCCGGTGGCGTCATCCCACACGCCGGCATCGTGCCCGCACGGACGTCGGCGTCAAGGAGTGTCCGGCCCGGAAAGCGATCCTCGTCAGTGTTGCCTGGTGTCGAGGGCAGCGAGGCCGCCACGGACAGCAGCAGCCGTCCTGTCGAGCTGGTCTCGCTCCTGCACGCGCCAGTCAGCATCAATACGAAATGGATCACCTGTGAAGCGGGGGAAGACATGCAGGTGAACGTGGAAAACCTCCTGGAAGGCTGCTTCGCCGTCCGCAAGGAACAAGTTGACGCCCTCACATCGCAAGCCTGATCGGCGCAGTGCGCGTCCGAGCTGATGCGCAACCTTCCAGACCTGGACGCCGACGTCCTCCTGAAGATCGTCCAGTCCCACCGCGTGCACCTTGGGAATGACCAGCAAGTGGCCCGGGGTGACGGGCTGGAGATCCATGAAAGCGATCACCGATTCGTCTTCGTGGACGATGCTGGCGTCCGCCTGACCTCTCGCTATTGCGCAAAAGATGCATCCGTCGTCCGTCACAGCCTGTCCCCCTCAAGACCCGAGTACCTCGTGCCGCTCACACCATCAGAAGCGGCAGCCAGGCGCGAGCGACTTTCACCCGGCACCATTCCGTCGGGCCTTGGTCCGAGCCAGGCGGTACGACTCGGTGCCGGTCTCGATCAGGGGTGTCGTCCTTTCCGACCGGGAGAGTGGCCGTATCGGTCCTGCCCACGGGAGACACGTCACGTGGGTGTCCGGGATGTCATCCCACTCGCGGAAAGCGGACTCGTCGCCGATCCAGCGACTTTCGGTGAGTGGACCGCACCACCGCCATCGACCACGGCGCCCGCCTCGGCATCGACGTCCACCCCGTCCAACGCCCGTGCCCCGGGACCGGTGCCCGCTGGCTCGATGTGCCCGAGCAGTACGGCCCGTGGGACCTGCCGGGTCCACCAGCGTGCCGCGGGAGCGGCGAAAAGGGGATCTTCAAGAAGAGCCGTGGGTTCACCGGGACGTCATCTGCCTGGGCGGGAGTTGGGGGCGAAGCGGGCCAGGGCAATGGCCTCGACGGCCGCGATGATGTTGTAGGCGAGCGCCGAGGCGAGAGTGAGTACCGCGACCGAGGCCCACAGGTGGTCGTAGTCGAAGGTCGAGGAGTCCTGGAGCATGGCGTAGCCGAGACCCTGGCCGGTGGAGAGCCATTCGGCGAGCATCGCCCCGATCAGCGCGCCCGGCACGCCGACCCGGGCGCTGGCGAAGAACGCGGGCACGGCGCTCGGCAGCATCACCTTGCGGGCCACGACCCAGTCGCCGCCGCCGTGCGCCCGGCACAGGTCGGCTGCCTGCCGGGAGGCGGAGCGCAGACCGAAGGACAGGGTGACCAGGGCGGGGAAGAAGACCACCAGGCCGCTGATGACGGTGGTGCCGAGCAGGCCGCGGCCGAAGACCAGCGTGATCAGCGGGGTCATCGCCACCAGGGGCACGGACCGTACGACGACCGCGATGGGCAGGACCGCCTGCTCGACGCTGCGCGACAGGACGAAGATCAGGGAGACCGCCACCGCGCCCGCCAGCCCCGCAGCGAAGCCGAGCCCGGCGTCGCCCAGGGTGCGGCCGAGACCGGAGGCGAGGTGGGAGCGGTGGGCGCCGGCCTGGCCGCCCTCGAAGAGGTAACGCCACACGTCGGCGGGAGACTTGGCGACCAGGGCGTCGAGCTGGAAGATCTGGAGGAAGATCATCCAAAGCATGACGACGGCCGCCATCGTCACGACCACGTTCGCCAAGGGCCGCAGCATGGCCGCCATCCTCCGCGGCAGGTCCCCGGAGGTGCCCTGCGCGGTCGCGTTCAGGCCTGTGTCCACAGGTGCGGTGCTCATGCTCCTCCGCCTTCCACTGTCGTCGTGCGCGACCACGGCAGGGTGAAGCGGGCGACGAGCCCGACCGCTCCGTACACGACGCCCGCCACCGCGCCGGACACCAGGGCGATGCCCCAGGTGCGGGGCACGTCGAGCTGCTGTTGGGCGATGGTCATGGCGATGCCGAGGCCGCTGTCCACCCGGCCGAGGTACTCGCCGATGATCGCGCCGAGGACCGCGGCCGGTCCGGCGATCCTGAGTGCGGCCAGGGTGCTGGGCAGCGCGGCCATGACACGTACCCGGCGCATCTGTTGCCAGCGTCCGCCGCCGTACGCGCGCACCAGGTCGAGCGAGGCGTGGTCGGCGGACCGCAGCCCCAGCAGGGCGCCGACCAGGGTGGTGAAGAAGACCGAGAGGCCGGCCATGGCCGCCATCGGCTTGTCCCCGTCCAGGACGAGGGACAGGATCGGGCCGATCGCGACGATGGGCAGGCAGTACGAGGCCACGGCTATCTGGGTGACCACCCGTTCCAGTACGGGCACGGCAATCACCAGTACCGCGAGGCCCAGGGCCAGTGCGTTGCCGATCAGGTAGCCGGTGAGGGCCTCGCCGGTGGTCTGGATGATGTGCGGGCCGTAGAAGGTCCAGCCGTCCTTGAAGAGCTGACTCACTATTGCCCACGGCGTCGGCACGCCGTCGCCGACACCGAGCACGGTGGTGGCGAGCAGGGCCCAGGCCCCGAGTACGACGGCGATGCCGACCGTGCCCCCGGCCCATGTGGAGCGCGGCTTCACGAGGCGTCCCCTGCCGGGTCTTCCGCGCCCGAGCGTCCGAAGAGCAGTTCGGAGAGCTGGTCGGCGTAGGCGTGGAATTCGGGCGAGCGCATCATCTCCGGGGAGCGGGGGCGGGGCAGGTCGATGGTGACGGTCTCCACGATGCGGCCGGGCCGGGGGGACATGACGGCGACGGTGTCGCTGAGCAGGACGGCCTCGTTGATGGAGTGGGTGACCAGCAGGGTGGTGACCGCGCGGGCCTGCCAGATGCGTTGGAGTTCGAGGTTGAGCCGCTGGCGGGTCATGTCGTCCAGGGCGCCGAAGGGCTCGTCGAGCAGCAGTACCTTCGGGTCCACGACCAGCGAGCGGGCGATGGCGACGCGCTGCCGCATGCCGCCGGAGAGCTGGGCGGGGCGGGCCTTCTCGAAGCCTTCGAGGCCGACCAGCTTGATGAGGTCGGTGATCGCCGCCGGGTCGGGCCTGATGCCGCTGATCTCCAGTGGCAGGCGGATGTTGGCGGCCACCGACCGCCAGGGCAACAGCGCCGCGTCCTGGAAGGCGATGCCCAGGTGGTGGCGCTTGCGGGCGGCCTCCGGACCCTCGCCGTGTACGAGTGCCGTGCCCGAGGTCGGCGTATCGAGACCGGCGAGGATCCGCAGGACGGTGGACTTGCCGCAGCCGGAAGGGCCGAGCAGCGTCAGGAACTGCCCTTCCCCGGTGTCGAGGTCGACGGCGTCGAGCGCGGGCACTCTGCGCCGCCCGAGCCGGAATTCCTTGCTCAGCCCGCGCAGGGACAGACCGGTACCGGCCTCCGCCGGAGCGGGGCCGTCGGGGGTTTCGGGAGGTGCCTCGTAGGGTGCGGGCGGTTCCTTGGCTGTGGTGCTCATCAGTTGTTGACCTCCTCTGCTGGTGTGGGGGCGACGGGTGTCAGATGAGAGTGGGGTTTTCCTTGTAGACCTCTTCGAGGAGGGAGAGGTCGAACAGCTCGTCGGCCGTGATGTCCAGGCCACCGACCTTCAGGGTCGCGATGTTCTCCTCGATCAGCTTGTCCGTGATCGTGAACAGGCCGTTGGCCTTGGTGTCGGCGGTGGATATCAGGCTGTTCTGATCCTTCGACTCCAGGGTCTGCTCGGCGACGGTGAGGCCGAGCCCCTTGCCGTAGGTGTTGGCGGCGAGCTTCGCGCCGAGCGCCGGGTCGTCGACGCCGGCCTTCCAGCCCTTGATCTCCGCGCGCAGGAACGCCTTGACCAGGTCGCGTTTGGTGTCGATGGTGTCCTGCCGCACGATGTACGCCTCCGACACCAGTGGGTAGCCGTGGTCGGCGAGCAGCATGGTCTCGACCTCGAAGCCCTTGAGGCGCAGCGTGTTCGGCTCGTTGGTGACGAACGAGAACCAGCCGTCGACGGTGCCCTGGGTCAGCGGCAGCGGGTCGAACTGCACCGGCACCTTGGTGATCTTCGATTCGTCGATCTTGGCGGACTTGACGAACGCGGCCCAGATCGCCTCGTTGCTGGCCTGGACGCCGATCTTCTTGCCGTACATGTCCTCCGGCTCGGTGATCGGGGCCTTCGCCATCGACATCACGCAGAACGGGTTCTTCTGGTACTGCGCACCGATGATCTTCAGTGCTGCGCCCTTCGCGATCGCCGCACCGGTGATGTCCGGCGCGCTGATGGCGAACAGAGCCTTCTTGGTGACGACGTCGGTCTCCATCGGCGTGGCCGACGGGCCGCCGCCGATCAGGGTGACCTTGGAGAAGCCCTCTTCGGTGTAGTAGCCCCTGCTGTCGGCGATGTAGCTGCCCGCGAACTCGACGTTCTTGATCCAGGACAGCCGCAGCGTCAGCTCACCGAAGCCCTTGGAATCCGAGCCGGACGAAGCCGAGGAGTCGGAGCCGCAGGCCGCGAGCAGCGGGCCGCCGAGGATCACCGCTCCGCCCAACTGCATACCGCGCAGCAGGAAACGCCTGCGGTCGGTCCGGTACTCCGAGAACGTGCGCCCGGCACGGTGGTGTCTGCCTTCGCTGGTCATGGGACAAGCTCCTTTCTTCGGTGCCGGAGGAACCCGGCAGCTGTGAGGACACGCGTGAGTCGGTGTGGTGGCTGGTTCGGCCTTGTCGAAGTGCCGTGGCGCTACGGGGTGGCGTAACGGTCCAGCTCGGCGAGGTAGCCGTCCCTGACGGCGTCGGAGAGCCAGGCGATCTCGAAGGCGTTGCGCTGGAGCTGTACGAGTTCTGCCGGGGACAGCGGGGTGGTGGCCTGCACCGCGAGCAGGTTCTCGGTGACGTAGCCGTTCATGTAGGCGGGATCGTCGGAGCTGACGGTCACCCGCAGGCCGCGGTCGAGCATCTGGCGGACGACGGCCGGCCCGTCGGGGCCGCGCACATAGCTGTTGGAGATCGGGCAGACGGTCAGGCCCAGGCCGCGCGCCTTGATCTCCCTCTGAAGGTCTTCGCTCTCCAGGCAGTTCGCGCCGTGGTCGATGCGGTCGACGCCGATCACGTCCAGGCACTGGCGGATGTGGTCGACGGAGTTCACCTGGTCCACGTCGCAGTGCATGGTGAGCTGATATCCCTCGGCCCGCGCGCGGGCGAAGACCGCGGCGAACTTCTCCGGCGGGTTGTCGCGCTCGTCGGAGTCCAGCCCCACCCCGATGATCCACTCCCGGTACGGCAGCGACTCCAGCAGCGTCGCCATCGCGTACTCGGCCTGGAAGTCCCGCACGAAGCACATGATCAGCTGCGCCCGCACATCCAGCAGCCGACGCGCGTCGATCAGCGCCCGCCGAAGGCCCCGGATCACCGTCCCGAACGACACACCCCGCGAGGTGTGCGCCTGCGGGTCGAAGAAGATCTCCGCGTACCGCACGTTCTGTTCCTGTGCCTTGCTCAGGTACGCCCACATCAGGTCGTAGAAGTCCGCCTCGGTGAGCAGGACCTGCATGCCCTCGTAGTAGCAGGCCAGGAACGACGGCAGGTCGTGGAAGTCGTAGCCTGCCCGCATCTCGTCGGCATCGGCGTAGGGCAGCGCGATGTTGTTCCGGGCGGCGAGCGCGAACTTCAGCTCCGGCTCCAGCGTGCCCTCGATGTGCACATGCAGCTCGCACTTGGGCAGATGGGAGATGAACTCGGTCAGGTCTGTCATGGATCCTCCGGGGTGTGAGGGAAGAGCGTCGAGTGGCTCATATCTCGAATTCGGCGGGAGCCCGGGCTGCCGGTCTTCAGCTCAGGCTCCTCAGGCCCTTGCGCACTCCGGTCGCCAGAGCCTCCAGTTCCTCGTCGGTGATGCACAGTGCGGGTGATATCTGCAGGGCGCCGCAGGCGAACGCACGGGTGAGGACGCCGGCTTCGCGCACGGCCCGCACGGCACGGGGTACGAGCGAGGGATCCTCCCTCACCAGCCGCGGGTCGATCTGGACGCCGGCGAGGGCGGCGGGGCCCGTGCGTACGCTCTGCACCACTGCCTCGTCCGTCAGATCGCCGAGAACGCGCGGCAGTCGGTCCTCGATGCGCTTGGCCGCCGCCAGGAGGCCGTGGTCGGTGAGGTAGTCGAGGTTGGCGAGTGCGGCCGCGGCCGCTGCCGCGTGACCGCTGTAGGTGTAGCCGTGCCGGAAGACTTCGCCGCCGTCCCAGAACGGTGCCGTTCTGCGGTGATGGACGAGGACCGCCCCCAGGGCCATATAGCCGCTCGTCAGGCCCTTGGCGCAGAGCAGGAGGTCGGGTTCCACACCGAAGCCTTCACTGGCGAACCACGTGCCGGTACGGCCGAGCCCCGTGGTCACCTCGTCGACGATGAACAGGACGTCATGCCGTCGGCAGATCTCGGCGACCGCCGTGAGGTAGCCGGGGGGCGGGAAGTGGGCACCGCCGGCCCCGATGATCGGCTCGCAGACGAAGGCGGCGATCCGCTCGGCGCCATGCTCCTTGATGGCGTCTTCCAGGGCTTGGGCGTCGTCGCGGGCGATCAGGTGGTGATCCGGCAGCAGGGTGCCGTAGCCGATCCGGTTGGCGGGAATGCCGCTGATGTCGGTGGCTGCCGCGTGCATGCCGTGGTACGAGTCCCGTCGGCTGAGGATCACCGTGCGTTCGCTGTAACCGCGCAGGTTCCAGTAGCGGCGGGCGTATTTGACGGCGGTCTCGACGGAGTCGGACCCACCACTGGTGTAGAGGACCTTCCACGGGCCGCCGGGCGCCAGGTCGGACAGGCGTTGTGCCAGGTTCTCGGCAGGCTCGTTGGAGTAGTCGCCGAAGGTGGAGTAGGCGTGCATGCGCAGCAGTTGGGCGTGCACCGCGTCCGCGATCTCGCGGCGGCCGTAGCCGGCGTGGCAGAACCACAGACCGGCGGTGGCGTCGAGGTAACGGCTGCCGTCCCGCGCTGTCATCCAGACGCCCACGCCATCGGTGAGGACGAGAGGGTCCAGCGGGGCGGACATGTTCTGGAAGGGATGCCAGTGTGCGGACAGACCGTTGAGGGTGGTGCTGGGCATGGCGGTTCTCCTTGCGGGCCGGTCACGATGGCCTTGAGTCGGATCTCACCACTGGGTGGCGATGTATTTGGTCTCGAGGAACTCGTGGATGCCGTGGCGCCCGCCCTCGCGGCCGATGCCGCTCTGCTTGACGCCGCCGAAGGGGGCGGCGGGGTCGGAGAGCACGCCGGTGTTGAGGCCGACCATGCCTGCCTCCAGTTGCTCCGCCACGCGCAGACCGCGCCGTACGTCCTGGGTGTAGAGGTAGGAGCCCAGGCCCATCTCGGTGCTGTTGGCCATGCTGATCACGTCGTCCTCGGAGTCGAAGGAGACGACGGGGGCGACCGGTCCGAACAGTTCGTGGTCGAGGACGGGGGCGTCGGCGGGGACGGCGTCGATCAGCGTCGGCGGGAAGTAGTACCCGGGCCCGGCCTGCCGGTCACCGCCCAGGGCGACGCGGCCACCGGAGTCGACGGCGGACTGTACCGCCTTCGCCAGGGATTCCCGGGCGGAGGCGGACGCCATCGGGCCCACCTGGACGGACGGGTCCGTGCCGGGCCCCACCTTCAGCGCGGACAGACGCTCGGCCAGCCGGGCGACGAACGCGTCGTGCAGAGAGGCGTGCACGTAGAACCGGTTGGCCGCGGTGCAGGCCTCGGCGTTGTGTCTCATCTTGGCCACCAGTGCGCCGGAGACGGCCGCTTCCAGGTCGGCGTCGGGGAACACGATGAAGGGGGCGTTGCCGCCGAGTTCCATGGAGGTCTTCAGCACCCGGTGCGCGGCCTGGCCGAGCAGGACGCTGCCCACGCGCGTGGAGCCGGTGAAGGACAGTGCGCGGACCGGTCCCGCGTCGATGAGGTCGGCGACGACGGTGATGTCCCGAGCCGTCGGTATCACGTTGACCACGCCGTCGGGCACGCCCGCCTCGGTGAGCAGCCGGGCCAGGAACAACGCGGTGAGCGGGGTCTGGTGGGACGGCTTGACGATGACGGTGCAGCCCGCTGCGAGAGCGGGTGCGACCTTGCGGGTGATCATGGCGGCGGGGAGGTTCCACGGGGTGAGCAGCAGCGCCACTCCGACCGGCTGGGAGATCTCGATGATGCGTTTGTCGCCGCTCGGCGCCTGGCTGAGGTGACCGGCGACGCGTACCGCTTCTTCGCCGTACCAGCGGAAGAACTCCGCCGCGTAGCCGACTTCAGACCGGGCGTCGGCGGAGGTCTTGCCGTTCTCGGCCGTGATGAGGGCGGCGATCTCACCCTGTGCCGCGATCATCAGTTCGTAGGCCTTGCGCAGGATCTCGGCGCGCTCCCTGGGTGCCCGCTCGCGCCACGCGGGCAGCGCGGCGGCTGCCGCGGCGGCCGCGGCCCGGCCGTCGTGGACGGTGGCGTCGGCGACCGCCGCGATGACCTGCCCCGTGGCGGGGTCCTCGACGGTGAGGGTGCCGGAGTCGGCCGCGGGTCGCCAGGCCCCGTCGATGTACAGGTCGGTGGGCGTGGCGGGGATCACTGGGACACCTCCGAGGGGTGCGGGAGGCGGAACTCGTCGTTGTTCTCACCGAGTCGGGGGACGGGGCCGGGGCGGGCGCTCCGACCGTCGAACAGCAGGGGGAGGCGGGGGAGGCTGAGGGGGGTGCCGTCGTCGTGCCGGGCCCGTTCGTCGTCGATGACGGCGAAGAGGCCCCGGTGGGCGAGCTGCGGGCAGGCACGGACGTCGGCGATGGTCTGCACGGCGCCCGCGGGCTGTCCGGCGGTGCGCAGGACGGCCACGGCCTCGTGGCGGTCCTTGTCCTCGGCCCACTTCTCCAGGAGCGGCACGATGGTGTCGCTCATGCGCTCGGCGCGCTTGAGCGTGGTGTCGAGTTCAGGATCGTTCACCAGTTCAGGGGCACCGAGCGCGACGCAGCAGCGGCGCCACATCTCGTCGGTGGGAATGACGATGGACACCCACTGGCCGTCTCCGGCGCGGAACGCTCCGACGGGGCT
The DNA here is from genome assembly GCF_053599695.1 of Streptomyces sp. NPDC000878. Classification (NCBI taxonomy): domain Bacteria; kingdom Bacillati; phylum Actinomycetota; class Actinomycetes; order Kitasatosporales; family Streptomycetaceae; genus Streptomyces; species Streptomyces sp. NPDC000878. The sequence continues at coordinate 86,437 of NZ_JBSFMT010000037.1, forward strand.
GAAGTGGTCGATACCGCGGGTGGGGGTCTCACCGGTGCATTCATGCAGGGTGAGCGGCCGTTCCAGGAACGCCGCGCCGATGTCGTACATCGCGGCGTCGACATGGGCGCCCGATCCGGTGGAGGAGCGGGCGACCAGCGCGGTGAGCACGCCGATGGTGGCGTAGACGCCCGCGAGGAGGTCCATGCTGCCCATCGGAGCGAGTCCGGGCGGCCCGTCCGCCTCGCCGACGAGGCTGGAAAGACCGCTCATGCCCTGGATGACCGAGTCGAAGGCGGGCCAGTCGGCGTAGGGGCCGCCGGAGGTGCCGAAGCCGGAGATCTCGCAGATCACCAGCCGCGGGTGCCGCTCGCGCAGCAGGGCGGGGGCCAGGCCCTGGCGGTCCAGGGAGCCCGGACGCAGGTTGCTGACGAGGACGTCCGCGGATTCGAGCAGCTCGTGGAGGATCCGGCGGTCGCCCTCGGTGGAGAGGTCGAGTTCCACGGACTTCTTGCCGCGGTTGTAGGAGGCGAAGCCGCCGCTGATGAAGTCGTCGTCCGGGCCGATCCTGGGGTCGTACCAGCGGCGGGGGTCTCCGGTGCCCGGCCGTTCGATCTTGATGATCTCGGCGCCCGCGTCGGCGAGCATCTGGGTGCAGTACGGTGCGGCGATGAACTGCTCCAGCGACACGACGCGGACGCCGTCGAGCAGTTTCAGTCCGTCAGCCACGGTTGTCTCCGATCGTTCCGGCGACCAGGGCCACGGGGCGGAAGTCGATGACGTCGACCGGCTCGCGGGCCGGCCGCAGAGCCCGCCCCAGCACGCGCAGGGCGATCAGTGCACCGCCGTCCACCGCGAGCACCTCGTCGCAGGTGATGTGGAAGGTCAGCAGGTCGTCCTCGAAGGACGGGGCGAGGTGGGTGCAGGATCGCCACCCGACCACTGCCGCCAGTCCCGGCACCAGGCGGCTCAGGGAGGCCTGGGCGAGGGCGACGACGTGGCCCCCGTAGACCAGGCGCCGCCCGTTCTGGCCGCGGGCGGGGTCACGGTGTGCTGCGGCCTGGTTCTGGGTGAGTCGGACGAGGTCCAGGGCGCCGCTGATCGAGTCGCGCAGCGGGTCGTCGGCGCTCCACCCCGCGGACGGCAGCGGCTCGTTCGACAGACGCGACAGGTCCCAGTCCTTCGGTACTGCGGGAAGGAGGGATGCGAGTGGCCGGTCGGAGGCCGCGCTGCCGATGTCTCCCACTTCCGCCAACCGGTTCTGGTCGCGGACGGGTAGCAGGGCGAGACGTTCCAGGGACGCGACCAGCGCGTCGTGTTCGTCGCGGGTCTCGACCGACAGCAGCACCTTCGCGCGCCGTCCCTGGCCGTTGTCGCGGGTGAAGGTGCGGGCGACGGGTGTGACGGTCGAGGTGAGCGTCGTCCCCAGGGGGACCTGCCGGTGCAGCGTCACGTCGCGGTAGAAGAGGTTGGCGATGACGATCCGGGTGGCGACGGTGGACTGGCCGATGGCGATCTGCAGCGCGAGAGCCGAGTTGACCACGCGGGAGGCCATGCCGGTGGTGACGTACGACAGGGGGGCACTCAGCGCCAGGCGGGCGGGGTCACCGCTGATGGCCTGGTACTGGGCGGCCAGACCCTCGTCGACGGTGATGGCCGGGGCGGCCGGGAGGGGCACGCCCATGACGAAGTCGTCGCCGTAGGGCCCGTCCAGGGGTGGGGTGGTGTTCATTGGCTCGCCTCCGCGAGTATCCGGCGGGCCCGGGCGATGACCGGCTGGTCGACCATGTCGCCGTCGACGGCGATCGCGCCGGTGGCCTGCCCGTCTCCGACGGCGCCGAGGATGCGGCGGGCGCGCGCCACCATCGCGGCGTCCGGGCCGAACGCAGCCTGCACGATGGCGAGTTGGGCGGGATGGATGCAGAGCTTGCCGGTGAAGCCGAGGCCGGCCTGGCGGGCGCAGTTCGATGCGAGGAGCTGCTCGTCGTCGACGGAGACGGTGGGTCCGGCGATCGACGGGATGGTGGCACCGGCCGCGGCGTTCACGATCCGGGCCTGCGCCCAGGAGGTGTTGTCGGCGTGCAGGCCTCCGCTGAGGGCGAGTTGCGCGCGGTAGTCCAGTTCTCCGAACATGAGGGCCCGGACGGCCGGGTGCTGCGCGATGTGCCAGGCGTTCTCGACTCCGTCGGCCGTCTCGATCAGCGCCACAAGCGGCAGGTCGGTCCTGCTCGACACTTCGGCGACGGCATCCGTGGTGGCCTTGGGCAGTACGAGAGCGTCGACGCTGTCCGCCACGTCGTGCAGCACCGCCAGATCGGCGGCCAGGTGGGGCGATTCGGTGGCGTTGACCCGCAGCCACAGCCGGCGCTTCGGGGTGCCGAGTCGCTTGGCCCATCGCCCCACCAAGAGCCGGCCCTGGTGCTTGTCGTGCTCGGCGACCCCGTCTTCGAGGTCGGCCATCAGTGCGGACGCCGTCGACTTCTGCGCCTTGGCGAGGAACCGCTCGGAGGAAGCCGGTACCGCCAGAACGGTGCGGAGGGATATCTGCGTCATGTCGGCGTGCACCTCGAAGGGGTCGGGCGAGTCGTGGGACCGCCGAAACAGCGGCGGACGGACATCGCGGTTCATGCTTCGCTCGGCTCTGTGGCCACCGAGTGGCCGGCGAACGTGGCATAGCGGTCCGGGCGGTGCGCCCGCAGCCACCCGGCGTAGCCGCAGCCGAGCAGGCCGATCAGCAGGTAGACGCCCGGTACGAGCACGCCGGCGAGTCCGGTGTCCGTGCCGACCAGGAGATCGAAGTTGGCACCGATCAGGTAGAGGGTGACTCCCAGGCCCGCGAAGCCGAGGACCGGCGCCACCAGGCTGTGCCAGAGCCGGGTCTCCAGGCGGGTGCGGCGGAAGTAGCCGACGACCGCGAGCGAGCACACGGCCTGAAGGAGGATCATCCCCACCGCCGACGCGGCGGCGCCCCAGGAGAAGACCTCCAGGAACGGGTCCGCACCGAGGGCCGCGCAGGCGCCGAGGAAGACGATCTGCACGGCTCCCACGAGCAGGCTCGCCACGTGCGGCGACGAGGAGCGGGCGTGGGTGCGGCTGACGGACCGGTGGATGAGCCCTTCCCGGCCGAGGGAGAAGAAGTAGCGGGCTGTCGCGTTGTGGAAGGCGAGCACCGCGGCGAAGGAACTGGTGACGATGAGGGCGGCGAGCAGTTCGTTCCACGCGTCGCCGAGGTAGGTCCCGGTGGCGATGTAGACGAAGTCGGCCGGGGCTCTTGTCGCCGCGCCGACGACGTCGTCGGCTCCGTAGGCCTGCACGAGCGTCCATGAGACGAAGACGTAGAAGAGCGTGATCGCGCCGAGCGCGAGGTAGGTGGCGCGCGGGATGGAGCGCACCGGGTCGCGGGCCTCCTCCGCGTAGATCGCCGTCTGCTCGAAGCCGATGAAGGACGCGTAGGCGAAGGCGAGTCCGATGCCGAGTCCGCCGTTGAGGACGGCATCGGGGCTCAGCGAGTCCGCCGAGATTCCGGAGGCCCCGCCCTGCACGAGTATCGCGACGCCGAGGACCAGCAGGACCGAGACCTCGACCAGCATCAGCGCGCCGAGCACCTTCGCGCCGAGCGAGATCTCGCTGACGCTCATGACCGTGGTCAGCAGCAGGATCAACAGGCCGCACACGTACCAGTGCACGTTCCAGCCGAACCAGGTGGCGAGGGAACCGCTGAGGACGAATCCGGCGAAGGCCGCCAGCGCCGCCATGCCGACGAGGTAGGCGAGCAGGGACACGAACGCGGCCCCGGCACCGGCGGGCTTGCCGAGGCCGTGGGCGATGTAGGCGTAGAAGGCGCCCGGGCTCGGGATGTGCCTGCTCATCGCGACGTACCCGACGGCGAAGATCGTCAGGATGATCCCCGTGATCAGGTAGGTCAACGGCACTCCGGTACCGACGCCGAAGGCGAACGACAGCGGGGTGATGCCGATGACGCACGTCAGGGGAGCCGCTGCCGCCACGACGAAGAAGGCGATGCCGGTCGCGCCCACAGAGTCTCCGCGCAGCTGGGCGGTGGGGGCGGTTTCGTCCGCCCCCGTCACCTGAGGTGCGCTGGGGACGGCGGCGGAGGGGCCGTGTGGGTTCATCTGGGCGCTCCTCAAATTTCGAGTACCGTATTCGGTATGTGAAGCTAGCTGGCCGGACTTCAGCCGTCAACGGTTCCGAGCCGGGCATGTACGGCGCCGATCAGCCAGTCGAAGAGCGGCGCACCCGTCTCGAGCTTCTCCGGGTGCCACTGCACCCCCACCGCGAGGGGCGGGTGCTCCCCGGCCGACTGCACGCCTTCGACGATCCCGTCGTCCGAGCGCGCCGTGACCGCGAGCGCCGGGGCGACGTCGAGGAGGCACTGGTGGTGGATGCTGTTGACCTCGAACCGTCGGCCGTAGAGTTTGTCGAGTACCGAGCCCGCGATCGCGGACACGGGGTGCCGGAAACCGAGAACCTGCTCCGGGGTCCCGCCCTCGGCCCTGTGCCGCAGGGATGTCTGGTCGGCGACGTCCTCACTGAGCGTGCCGCCCAGGGCCACATTGAGGACCTGCATGCCGCGGCAGATCGCGAGCACGGGGATGCCCGTCGCGAGCGCCTCCCGGCAGACGGCCAGGTCGAACGCGTCGGCCGAGGCGGAGACGTCTTCGCTGCGACCGTCGGGGTCACGGCCGTACGACGTGGGCGAGAGATCCCGCCCTCCGATGAGCACAAGGCCGTGCACGCCATGAAGGGCGGCCTCCGCGTGCGAGGGCTCGGCCTCCGGCAGCACGACGGCGACCCCGCCGGCCCGCTGGACGTGGCCCACATAGTCGGCCCCGGCCGTCACCAGCGGGTGGCGGCCGACGGGGGGAGTCTCGACACCGCGCAGCCAGGAGGTGAGCGCTATCCGGGGAATTGGGTTGTTGTGATAGTCAGACACACCGGGTACGGTATACGAAATTCGGTATGCGTCAATGCCCGTCTTCACTGGCTTTGTGCGCCTCTTCCCGGCGCACGGACGCCGGTGTCACCGACAACAGCGGCCGGACCCGCTCAGGACGTCACCTGGGCCGGATCCCGCCGGAGACACTGAAGGGCGATCGATCGATGACGTCATTCGCGGACCTGCCTCCCGGCACACACACGGTCGAGGTCGTGATCACGGACAACCACGGTGTCCTGCGCGGCAAGAGGATCCCGGCCTCCCGCTGGGACACGGTCAAGGACGAGGGAATCGCGCTCTCGGTGGCCGCCCTCGTCTGGGGCGCGCGCTGCGAGCTGCGCGACGAGACCCCCATCGGCGGCATGGAGACCGGCTACCCGGACGTCACCGTCCTGCCGGTCCCCGGGACCGAGCGTGCTCTCCCCTGGCGCCCCGGCACCGTCCAGGTGCTCGGCCAGGTCCTCGACACGGCCAGCACGCCGTCGTCGCTGGACCCACGGGGCGCACTGCGCTCGGTCCTCGCCGAGTTCGCCGAACTCGGCTACACGGCCAAGCTCGCCCTGGAGATGGAGTTCTATCTCCTCGACCCGGGGACCCGACGGCCGCACGAAACCGACGTGAACTGCTACGCCGTCGACGACGGCGGGTTCGAGGAGAAGATCCTGGCGCCGCTGCGGAACCAGTTGCTGGAGTTCGGCGTGCCGGTCGAGGCGTCGAACATCGAGTACGCCCCCGGCCAGTTCGAGGTCAACCTGCGCTACGAGGACGCCCTCGACGCCGTGGACAACGGCGTGCGCTTCCGCAGCGCGGTCAAGGAGATCGCCCGTCAGCACGGCTACCTCGCCACCTTCATGGGCAAGCCGTTCGACGAGCTGTCCGGCAGCGGGATGCACGTGCACCAGTCGCTGTGGAAGGACGGCGTCAACGCCTTCCGTGACGACGCCGCGGAGTACCGCCTCAGCGAGACCGCCCTGCGGTACGTGGCCGGCCTGCACGCGAACATCCGCGACCTCAGCCTCCTCGGCTCCCCCACCGCGAACGACTTCAAGCGCCGGCAGGACAACACCTTCTGTCCGACGACGGTCTCCTGGGGCACGGACAACCGGACCGTCGCCATCCGTGCGATCACCGCGGGCGGCGCGACCCGCGTCGAACAGCGCGACGCGGCCGCGGACTGCAACCCCTACCTGGCCGTGGCCGGGCAGCTGGCCGCGGGGCTCTCGGGTATCCGCGAGGGCCTGACCCCGCCCCCACCGTGCACCGGCGACGCCTACACCGAGCCGACCGCGGTACGGCTGCCGACCACCGTGGAGGAGGGCTCGACGCTGCTGGAGCAGAGCGCGCTGGCCCGGCGCACGTTCACCAAGGATCTGCTCGACGTCTACGTCGACACCTGCCGCTACGAATACCGGATGGTGACGGCGCCGGTCACCGACGTCGAGCGCAACCGCTACCTGGGAGTGTTCTAGTGAAGACCGCCCCGCTCGAGATCGGTCCCCTCGACGACCGGACCTTCGAGAACGGCATACCGTACGCGACCTTCGACACTCTGCGCCGCGAGGACCCGGTGCACTGGCACGAACCCGACGGCGTACAGGCCGGCTACTGGTCGGTGACCCGGCATGCGGACGTCGTCGCCGTCACCCGCGACCCGGAGACCTTCTCGTCGCAGGTCGGCGGGACCACGATGGAGGACATCGCGGACCCGGAGAACGTCGAGGCCCGGCGCACGCTGATCGACACCGACGGCGACCTGCACACCCAGATGCGGCGGATCATCAGCCCGCGGTTCACCCCGGCCGCCGTCCACAAGGACTGGACGACGTTCGTGGAGGAGCTGGTCGCGAGCACGCTGGACTCCGCGCTCGCGGACGGCGAACTCGATGCCGTCGAGCAGCTCTGCTCGGTCATCCCGATCACCGTGCTCGGCGAACTGCTGGGCCTGCCGCACGAGGACCGCACCACCCTGATGAAGCTCGGCGACGAGATGATCGCCGGCAGCGACCCGGACCACGCCCCGCGCACCGCGTCGATCGGCGGCCCGGACGCACGGTTCGCCGGTTACCCGTTCTCCAGCCCCGCCGGCAAGGACCTGTGGGAGTACGCGGACGGACTGCGCGAGCGCCGCCGGGGCAACCTCGGCCACGACACCTTCTCCTTGCTCATGACCGGGCACATCTACGGCCGGGACCTGACCCCGCGCGAGCTGGACAACTACTTCTCCATGCTGGTCGTGGCCGGCAACGAGACCACCCGGATGGCGCTCTCCCACGCGATCCAGGCGCTCGCGGAGAATCCCGGCGAGTTCCAGCGCCTGCGCGAGGACCCCTCGCTGCTGCCCCTGGCCACCGAGGAGGTGCTGCGCTGGGCCACCCCGCTGCACCACTTCCGGCGCACCGCCACCCGCGATGTCGAGCTGGGCGGCCAACAGATCCGCACCGGCGACAAGGTCATCATGTGGTACATCTCGGCCAACCGGGATCCGGAGGTGTTCGAGGACCCGTACCGCTTCGATGTGGGCCGCAGTCCGAACCAGCACGTGGCCTTCGGCGGGGGCGGCAAGCACTTCTGCCTGGGCAACGGCCTGGCCCGGCTCGAGATCGCCACCACGCTGCGGATGCTGGCCGAGCGGCTGACCTCCATCGAGTTGACCGGCCCGGTCGTGCGCACGCGCTCCAACCTGACCAACGGCATCAAGTCCCTTCCCGTGCGGGTGCGCCATGTCTGAGTCCCGCGCCCCGCTGCCCGCCGGTATCACCCCCGGCACCACCTCGTTCCTCAGCCGCGACCGCGGCTTCGTCCTCGGTGACCGTACGGACGTCACCGCCCTCTCGGGCGCCACACTTCCCTGCGTCGACCCCAGCACCGGCGCCACCCTGCTCGAGTTCGCGGCCGGTGACGACGCCGATGCCCGGCGCGCCGTGGGCGTCGCCGCCGAGGCGTTCGCCGACGGCCGCTGGACCGGCCTGGACCCGGCGAAACGCGCCCACCTCCTCTACCGGCTCGCCGAACTGGTCGAGGCCGACGCGACGACGCTCGCCGAACTCGAGAGCCTCGACATGGGCAAACCGATCACCGAGTCGGTGGACTCGGTCGGGGGCGTCGTGGCCGCCCTGCGGTACTACGCGGGCTGGCCCACCAAGATCGAGGGCAGTGTCAACCCGGTGCGCGCCCCCTACTGGGCCTACACCGATCTGGAGCCGATCGGCGTGTGCGCGGCCATCGTGCCGTGGAACTTCCCGCTGGTCATGGCCGCGCACAAGGTCGGCCCCGCGCTGGCCGCGGGCAACACGCTCGTGCTCAAACCGGCCGAGCAGAGCCCGCTGACCGCACTGCGGCTGGGCGAGCTGGCGCTCGAGGCGGGGATCCCGCCGGGTGTGCTCACCGTCCTGACCGGCCGGGGTGAGACGGCGGGCGCCGCCCTGGTCCGCGACCCGTGTGTCGTCAAGATCGCGTTCACCGGCTCCGACCCGGTCGGCCGGTCGATCGCCGTCGAGGCCGCGCGCTCGCTCAAGCGGGTCAGCCTGGAGCTCGGGGGCAAGACGCCCAACATCGTCTTCGCCGACGCCGACCTCGCGACGGCCGCCGCCAATGCCGCCGAGGGCATCTGGGAGAACGCGGGCCAGGTCTGCATGGCCCCGAGCCGGCTGCTCGTCGAACGCTCCGTGCATGACCAGGTGCTCCAGCGAGTCGTCGAGATCGGCGCGAGCCTGCGCATCGGACCGGCGCTCGACACCGGCACGCAGCTCGGCCCGCTGGTCTCGGCCGAGCAGCAGGCCCGGGTCCAGGAGTACATCGACCTGGGTGTCGGCGCCGGCGCGGAGCTGGTCCTCGGTGGCAAGCCGGTGCCCGACAAGGGGTTCTACGTCCCCCCGACCGTGTTCGCCGACGTCGACAACCGGATGCGGATCGCTCAGGAGGAGATCTTCGGCCCGGTCCTGGCGGTCATCCCGTTCGACGACGAGGCCGATGCGCTGCGCCTGGCGAACGACTCCGCCTACGACCTGGCGGCCGCGGTCTGGACCCGCGACGTCGGCAGGGCCCGCCGGGTCAGCCGGGCCCTGCGGGCCGGGACGGTGTGGGTCAACACCGTCGGCCGGCTGGACCCGGCGATCGGGTTCGGCGGATACCGCCGCTCGGGCAGCGGCCGCGAACTGGGTCGCGCGAGCCTGGACGGCTATCTTCAGCCGAAGGGGGTCATGTTCGGACCATGAACCGCTCCCGGACGTCAGTGCAGGTGGCGGCCCTCGCGTACATGCGCGATGGCGGCCCGCCGCGCTCCGTCCGGATCCCCGGACATGATCGCATCGAGGAGATCGGCGTGGGCTGCGGCGAAGTCCTCGCTCCCCGACATCCCGTTCTTGATCAGGTCGGCCCAGATCTGCGTCGCCAGTCCGCGGCTCCACACCAGGTCGAACATCTCGGTGAGGTGCCGGTTGCCCGTGGCCTCCAGGACACTGCGGTGGATCCCCCGGTTGGCCGCGTACACCTCCCGCGGGGTGGTCATGGGCAGCCGGGTGGTGGCGGTGAACGCGACGGCGAACTTGTCGCGGACCTCCTCGGGCGCGGCGGCGACGGTCTCCGCCGCATAGCCCTCGACGGCCTCGCGGGCCTTGTACATGTGGTCGAGTTCGTCGTCGTCGATCGGCCGGACCTCGTAGCCCTTGCCGCCGGTGGAGCGGATGACCCGCTCGCGCTCGAGGCGGCGCAGGGCGTCACGCACCGGGGTCCGGCTGATCCCGAGCTCTTCGGCCAGCCGGTCCATCACCAGACGGTCCCCGGGGCCGAGGGCTCCGTCCAGCAGCGCCTCACAGAGCCGGTCGTAGGCCAGCTCCGCAAGGGACTCGGCTCGCGGACCGACAGGCTGGATCGCCACTGGATCACTCCCAATTCAAGGCAAACGTAGGGCAGTCAAGAGCGCCCTCCATCATCGCATACCGTACTGAGAGCACGGTATACGAAATACGAAAGGATAGCCTCGTGAGAATCTCCGTCGACCACGACAAGTGCATCGGCATCGGCATATGCGAGGGCCTGGCACCCACGGTGTTCGAAGTGCGCGAGGACGGCACACTCGCCCTCCGCGAGGACCACCCGACGGCTGGCCTCGACAGCGTTCACGAGGCCGCTCAGGGATGCCCGACCGGTGCGATCACCCTTCATGACGACCATGAGTGAGCGGCCCGGTCCGGTCGTGGTCGTCGGGGCCTCCCTCGCCGGCCTGCGCGCCGTCGAAGGCGTCCGGCGGGCCGGCTTCAAGGGCGAGCTCGTCCTGGTGGGGGCGGAGGAGCACCTCCCCTACAACCGGCCGCCGCTGTCCAAGGATCTCCTCACCGGCATGGTCGAGCACAACGCTCTGGGGCTGTGCACCGAGGAGCACCTGGCGGACCTCGGCGTGACCCTGCGGCTGGGCACCCCGGCCATGGGCCTGGACCTCGATGCCCGCGAAGTCGTGCTCAACGGCGCGCGGTTGCCCTTCGGTTCGCTGCTGGTCACCACCGGCTCACGCCCGGCCGCGCTCCCGCACGGCGGCGCCCCGCAGCAGGGCGTGCACCTGCTGCGGACCGTCGACGACGCGCTGGCTCTGCGGGACGACCTGCTGCGCGCCCGGGACGTCGTCGTGGTCGGCGCCGGCTTCGTCGGCGCCGAGGTCGCCTCGAGCGCGGCCGAGCTCGGTGCCCGGGTGACGGTGGTCGAGGCGGCGCCCGCCCCGCTCGCCCGCGCGCTCGGGCCGACGATCGGCGAGGTGTGCGGTCGGCTGCACGGACTCCACGGTGTCACGCTGCGCTGTGGCGCCGGCGTCGCAGCACTGGAGGGCACCCCGGCGGTGACATCCGTACGGCTGACCGACGGCACCCGGCTGCCCGCCGACGTCGTCGTCGTAGGCGTCGGGGTACGCCCGGACACCGACTGGCTGGAGGGCTCCGGGCTGGACCTGAGCGACGGCGTGGTCTGCGACGAAACCCTCAACGCCGGCCACCCCGGAATCTGGGCGGCGGGCGATGTCGCCACCTGGACCAACCCGCTCTACGGCAGACGGATGCGCCTGCAGGCCTGGACCGCCGCCTCTGAGCAGGCCCTGGCGGCGGCACGCAACGCTGTCGCCGACACCCCGAAACCCTGCTCGGTCGTCCCGTACTTCTGGTCCGACCAGTACGGCAAGCGGCTGGCCGCGCTCGGCGTGCCGGGCGAGGCGGACGAACCGCACGTGGTCGGGGACCTCGAAGGCCTGCGCTTCGTCTCCCTGCATCCCGACGGCGACCGGATCGGCATGGTCTTCGCCTTGGACCGACCGGATCTGATCATGAAATTCCGCAGGCTCGTGATGACGCGCGCCCCGTTCGGCGAGGCCGTCGAGCTCGCCGAGCGGCTCGTCGCCGAACCCGCGCACGAAGAACAAGGAGTGAGATCGTGACCACCGGCACCGTCTTCCTCACCGGAGGCGCATCGGGCATCGGCCGTGCGGTACTGGACCTGCTCGCCGACGAGCAGGTCCACGTCCTGGACCGCAACGACCCCGGCACCATCGCCCCGGGGCACACATTCGTGCACTGCGACCTGAGTGACCCCGCGTCGATCGACGCCGCGGTCGCGGCCGTGCCGGGGCAGGTGCGCGGGGTGATCAACGTCGCCGGGGTGCCCAGCACCGTCGACCCCGGCACGGTCGTCCGGGTCAACACGCTCGCCCCGATCCGGCTCACCGAGGCGCTGCTGCCGCGCATGGTGCGCGGGTCGTTCGTGGTGAACGTGGCCTCGACGGTCGGCGTCGGCTGGCGCGAGCACCAGGAGCTGCTCGGCGAGCTTCTGGCGCTCACCGATTTCACCGATGGCGACGTCTGGATCCGCCGCGAGGTGGCGCGCGGCATGGACTCCTACCGACTGTCCAAGCAAGCTCTCACCCTTTACACCCGGGAGCTTGCCGCACGCGTCGTCGGCGAGGGGATCCGTGTCAACTCGGTCAGCCCGGGCGCGGTGTCGACACCGCTCCTGGCGCACTTCTACGCGTCGCTGAGTGCCACGCTGCTCGACGACGTGCGGACCCGGATCGGCAGGCACGGCGAGCCGGCGGACATCGCCGAGGTCATCGCCTTCCTCTGCTCCGACGCGGCTCGCTGGGTGAACGGCACCGACATCGTGGCCGACGGAGGGGCCGAAGCCCTGCTGGACCACCCCGACGTCCACCGAACATGATCAGACCTCGGGCCGCACCAGAACGTGTCCTCGATGTGGCGCTGCCGGAAAGCGTCCACCTCGAACGCATCCAGCGGCAGGAGCAGGGGCACCTCCGACTCCGCTCCACCCAGTACCGCCGTCTGGATCCGCCGCGTGTCCGCCTGCAAACGAAACCCCCGACACCACTGCCCGACAAGGCTGTTCATTCATCGTTCCACTGTCCCGACGACCATGAAACGCCCGCTCATCACATCGGCCGATTCACCTACGGGGCGAAGCCACTGCGCACCCGATCGCCGGCCCCATGGCCGCTCCTCACCTCAGGAGAGGGGAAGTCGGCACAGAGCTGGAGTCAGGAGTCGGTGTCATGATGCCGACCGTACCCATCGACACTGACAACGCCCCTTGACCGCATCGAGCGCCGGGGCGTCCCGCCCGCCTTCGAGCGGGGTGCTATCCCTTGGGTCGCCGAGGCTTTCGTGCTGATCTTCCCCAGGGGCCGGCCGGTTGCTCTTGCCGAGCCCGTGCCACGAACTCCGCCCGAGTAAGCACGGCCCGCGGCCGCGGGCGGAGAACTTCTTGCGCAGCATCCCAAAGACCGGCCGAGCGCCATCCAAGGTTCAGCAGAGTGTCGTTGCAGCGCGGAGCGAAGTCCGCACTGTCCAGGTCCGGCATCTGATGACGGAACCCTCGGACCCGTGCAGTGAAAGCTGCCGGCAGGGGCACGTGGTACGTCTCCAGGTAGTGCGCGAAGTCGGCCCGCCACATCCACTCGCCGTCGGTGACCAGCGAGGAGCAACCGGACGTGTGGCGATGAACCGAACCTGCGAGGACGTCGACGCCTGCCTCCATGACCGCCGTGATCCTGTGGCCGGCATCCAGGTACTCCACGATGCGCGCCTCATCCGGTTCGCCGACCGGCTGAACCTGCATCCGCAGCGACCCATTCGCCAATACGCCCGCGTACCCGAGCTCTTCGAAGAAGCCCAGCCCCTTCAGCACGCCTTCCCCCTTACCGCTCTCACCATCAGCGAGCCGAGGTGAGCATAGGCGGGACACGGCCAACCACTCGAAGCCACATGCACCCCTGAGGCGCGGGACAGGGCGCCGTCGGCGTCCTGGGCCAACGGCTCGGGACCGAGTGACAATCGATCTCCAGCCGCTTCTGCCATGCCTGGTCAGCCCGGTTCGTGAACACCCTAGGCCGTGTCCGATGGGTCGTGTGACGCTCCGGTTGGAAACTCGTTCCGTGGGACATGGGGCGGGGGGATCTCTCGAATGACGAGTGGGCTCGGCTGGAGCCGCACTTGCCGGCGAATCGCGGCCGGGGTGGACGCTGGCAATGCCGCCGTCCAGTGATCAACGGGATGCGCGTGGGCGAAACCGGCGAAGTGCACGCGTACTTCAACATTCGCACACCGGGCAGCCTCCAGCCGATCTGGTCGGAGAAGCTGAGCTGGGCACCAGGAGTAGCCGACGCCAACCTGAACCTTCTCCGGTTCGCCGACGTCGACAACGACGACACAGCCGACTACGTCGTCATCTACGACGGTGGGGCGATCCGCGCCTGGCTCAACCGCGGCGGCAACACCCCACCGCCTCCCGGACCGGTTACCGAACCGGCAGACCCCCCGCAGGGACCCAGCCCCAGCCCGTAGAAGCGGACGGTGGGCGCGGCTCAGCCGTGCAGGCAGGCGCCCCCTCTGCTCGTCGACTCGAGCCCTGCCCGCTCGGCCGCCGCTCACCCTGCCCGACGACAACACCAGTGCCCTGCTCAGCTGGATCACGAGCGCGGCGCCCTCCCAGGCCCAACGTCTCGACGTCCTGCTTGCCCCTTTCTCTGTGCTCCTGCCGGCTTCCCCCAAAGCGCTCCTGGGTAATACGGGGAGGCCGAGACGGTGCTGGAACGGCGGGTGATCGCCCGGACAGAGCGTCCGGACCGGCGTGGGACGTCGCCGGGGATCATGCCGGATGAACGGCCCACCGACACCCCCTGTGCGGCAGCGCGCGCCGCGGGGGCCTGCCGACGCGCGGCCCGGTCGGCACGCCCCGATCCTGGGGCGTTCGCGCCGCGCATTGCGCCCTGACCTCACCCTCCTCCTCCAGCCAGGGACACGAGGAGAAGCGGCCGCAGCAGGGAGGACAGCCGAACGAGAACTCAGTCGTCGTTTCTGGTGTTCTCGCTCGGCAGGAACGTCTGGCGTGCCCAGAGGCTCAGCAGTGCCGTTCCGCCGAC